>URPV01000017.1 GCA_900549805.1 uncultured Veillonella sp. | reverse complement strand
ATGAAATGGGTTTTGCCCGTGAAGTGGCCTCCCGGGTTGTCTTTGTCGATGATGGTCAAATACAAGAAGAGGGGACACCAGAAGAAGTGTTCGATCATCCTAAAAATGAACGCTTAAAATCCTTCTTGTCTAAAATTCTATAAGAGACTAATTCCTAGTTATAAAGCTTAGATACTAATTACTAGGAGAGCCCTAAGAAGATATATCTTCTTAGGGCTCTTTTGCTGTTTTAGTGTTAGAAGATATTCGTAGACTTAATAGATTTGAAAGAAGATAATAGAAGTTAACTAAGCTTAAAATTTTTATCAAAAAAGAGGACTTTCAGGTACATATGTGGAATTATATAAACAAGAAAGGGATAGACATATTCCACATATTGTATAGAAAGGACGTTTACTATGAAATTGACAGTTCGCGGTAAAAATTTAGAAGTTACTGGTGCTCTTCGCGATTATGCAGAAAAACGCTTGGACAAATTAAGCCGTTATTTTGATGAAGAACTTGATGCTCAGGTTCTCCTATCTACTAATAAAGATCTTAAGACTGTAGAAGTTACAGTCTTTGTAGAAGGTATTGTCCTCCGTGCAGTGGACAAGAACCCTGATATGTACGCGGCAATTGATTTAGTGGTTGATAAGATTGTACGCCAAATCCACAAGTATAAAACTCGTTTAACCCGTCGTTTCCAAAAACAAAATTTAGCCTTCCATGCTGAAGCAGTTGCCTTGGAAAATGAAGTGGAAGAAGAAGTGGATTTGAATGTAGTTAAAACTAAGACCTTCTTGGCACGGCCTATGAGTGTAGATGAAGCTATATTACAAATGAACTTGATAGGTCACGATTTCTTTGCCTTCCTCAATTCGGAAAATGACCAAATCAATGTGGTTTACCGGCGCCATGATGGTGGTTATGGCCTCATTCAACCACAATTATAAGAAATATGTGAAATATTCCTCCTTATGGGGCCTCTATTCTTTGGAATAGAGGCCCCTCTTTTTTGACTATATAGAGGTATTTTGCTAGAATTAATTGAATATACTATTAGAAAACTATACTCATGTAAGGAGTTGATCTTTTTGCTTGGTTTTATCCAACGCTTGCTGGGCAACAACAGCGCACACGAAGTTAAGAAGATGCGCAAGGTTGTAGACCATATTAATTCTATCGAGAAGGACTATATCAACCTAACCGACCAACAATTGAAAAACAAGACCGCTGAATTTAAGCGCCGCCTTAAAAAGGGAGAAACATTGGATGATCTCCTACCCGAAGCTTTTGCTGTTGTACGGGAAGCCTCTAAACGGGTTCTTGGTATGCGTCACTTTGATGTACAGTTGATTGGTGGTATGACCCTTCACAAGGGCAATATCGCAGAAATGCGTACTGGTGAAGGTAAAACCTTGGTAGCAACTCTCCCTGTATACCTTAATGCACTTGAAGGTAAGGGTGTTCATGTTATCACAGTTAACGATTACTTGGCGACTCGTGATAGTGAGCAAATGGGGCGGCTCTATGACTTCTTGGGCTTGACCACAGGCCTAATTGTGCCTAATTTAGACTATGCCCAACGAAAAATGGCCTATGCAGCGGATATTACTTATGGTACTAATGGCGAGTTTGGCTTTGACTACCTTCGTGACAACATGGTTACAGAAGAAGCCAACATGGTACAACGGCCTTTGCATTATGCTATTGTCGATGAAGTCGACTCCATCCTCATCGATGAAGCCAGGACACCACTAATTATATCTGGTCCTGGTGAACGATCTACTGACAACTATTACAAGCTGGCCCAAATTGTGCCTCATCTAAAGGTGGAAGAAGATTTCACTATGGATGAAAAGCAAAAGACTATTGCTCCTACTGAGGCGGGTATTGCCAAGGTGGAAAAGATGTTGGGCGTAGGTAACTTGTACGATGCTGAAAATATCGAATACAATCACTTACTTATGGCGGCCCTTCGTGCTCAATTTATGATGCACAAGGATAAGGACTATGTGGTAAAAGACGGAGAAGTCATCATCGTTGATGAATTTACCGGCCGTATGATGCCAGGTCGTCGCTTCTCTGATGGCCTCCACCAAGCAATTGAAGCTAAGGAAGGACTTAAGGTTGAACGGGAGTCTCAAACCTTGGCATCCATTACCTTCCAAAACTATTTCCGTATGTATGACAAATTATCAGGTATGACTGGTACTGCTAAGACGGAAGAAAAAGAATTTAACGATATATATGGCTTGGAAGTTTGGGAAATTCCATCTAACAAACCATTGGCTCGTATTGACTTGCCAGATCAAATTTTCAAGACCAAACGGGCTAAGTATAAGGCGGTTGTTCGGGAAGCCGTGGAACGCCACAAAAAAGGTCAACCAATTTTGATTGGGACGACATCCATTACCCAATCAGAAGAGTTGTCTGACCTCTTGAAACGCAATGGTATTCCTCACTCTGTATTGAATGCTAAGCACCATGAACAAGAAGCGGAAATCATTGCTCAAGCTGGCCAAGCGGGGATGGTAACCATCGCTACTAATATGGCTGGTCGTGGTACTGATATTACCCTTGGTGAAGGAGTGCCTGAATTGGGTGGTTTAGCTATCCTAGGTACAGAACGCCATGAAACCCGTCGTATCGATAACCAGCTCCGCGGTCGTGCTGGTCGTCAAGGGGACCCTGGTTCCTCTCAATTCTTCCTCTCCTTGGAAGATGATTTGATGCGTATCTTCGGAGCCGATAATATTTCTTCCATCATGGATCGGTTGGGGATGGACGAAGATGAACCAATCCAACATCGCCTTATTACGCGGTCCATTGAAAAGGCCCAAAAGAAGGTAGAAGATCATAACTATGACATCCGTAAACACGTCTTGGAATACGATGATGTTATGAATCAACAACGGGAAGTTCTCTATGAACAACGCCGTCGCATTCTCCATAACGAATCCCTCGAGGATACAGTCTCTGATATGATTGATAAACTCGTTCGGGAAGCGATGGATACCTACGCGGATGAAAAATTGTACCCAGAAGAATGGGATTATGAAGGCTTGCATAAGCACTTATCTCAATACTTCCTCACGGATGAGTTGATGACAGTGGCTGGTATGGAAGACTATAGCCGTCAAGAGCTTGAAGACAAGCTTTGTCAAATCGCTCATGATGAGTACAAGGCACGGGAAGAAATGTTCGGTGACGTATTGATGCGTCAATTAGAACGAGCTATTATGCTCCGTGTAGTAGACCGCAAATGGATGGAACACTTGGACAGTATGGATATGCTTCGTGAAGGTATTAACCTTCGTGCTTATGGGCAAAAGAATCCATTAGTAGAATATAAATTCGAGGCTTACAACATGTTCCAAACCATGATTGACTCCATTCAAGATGAAACAATCATGGCCTTGTATCGCATTCGTGCACAATTTATTGATGAAGTCGAACAACCAGAAGATCATCTAGAAGGTGCACAAGCCCATCATGATGATGTGTTGGAACCACAAGACATAGACTAGACCTATGATAGCCTTTGCAGGGGTTCCAACCCTTGTAGAGGCTATTTTTAATGAACAGGTGACAACGTTGTTAGAAGATTTAAAACCCATTATCGACAATTTGAGTCAGCGCATCTACGGCATGCGAGATTCGTTGAATATTGCGCAAAAGGAAGACCAAATCTTTACCTTAGATGTAAAGATGTCTGATCCTAGCTTCTGGGATGACCCAGATAAGGCACGAGAAATTTCTCAAGAGGCGACCCAATTAAAACAGGCTGTAGAGGGCTATAAAAAGCTGGTATCCGATATTGAGGATGCAAAACTTATGGTAGATATGGCCTTGGAAGAAGGGGAAGTTGATATGGAAGGGGAAATATCCGACTTCCTCAAAACCATTGAAGGGACGGTTGAAAAGCAGGAGATACTTCTCCTCTTAGGTGGGGAATATGACCGCAATAACGCTATTCTGACCTTCCATGCAGGAGCTGGTGGGACGGAAGCACAAGACTGGTGCTCTATGCTTATCCGTATGTACTTACGTTGGGCTGAAAAAGCTGGCTTTGGAGTAGAACTCATGGATGAGCAGCCAGGTGACGAAGCAGGTATCAAGTCTGCTACCTTCCTCGTTAAGGGGGAAAATGCCTTTGGTTACCTTCGGTCTGAAAAAGGGGTACATCGATTGGTTCGTATTTCTCCTTTTGATTCGGCCGCCCGTCGCCATACCTCCTTTGCTGCTGTGGATGTCATGCCTGAAATCGATGATGATATTGAAATCAATATCGATATGAAGGATGTACAGGTAGATACCTACCGGGCTTCTGGTGCTGGTGGGCAACATATTAACAAAACAGATTCTGCCGTTCGTATGACCCATAAGCCGACAGGTATTGTAGTCCAATGCCAGACCCAACGGTCTCAAATGCAAAACCGGGACCAATGTTTACGCCTCTTGCGGGCCAAACTTTTCGAGTTGGAATTGGAAAAACAAGCGGCTTTGAAAGAGGAAATCGGTGGCACCTACCAAGCTATTGAATGGGGGAGCCAAATCCGATCCTATGTATTCCACCCCTATAATATGGTAAAAGATCATAGAACTAATGTGGAAACAGGTAATGTACAAGCCGTAATGGACGGCAATATAGACATGTTTATGGAAGGTTTCTTGAAACAAGAAGCAGGCCTTACAGTATAGGCGAGAGAGGAAATGCCGTGAAGTTGAAACAAGCCAAAAAAGCACCTTATTCCTTGGTGTTGATTATCTGCCTCTTGGTGGGCCTTGTGGCAGGTTTGGTGCTAGTGCAACAACGAAACCAAGTGGAAAGTGCACAAAATCAAATTGAAAATATCATTGATTATGATGCTGTTTTACGGGCTGCAGCCTTTGAAAAATATCCATCTGCAGAAGCCTTTGATAAACTTAAAGCAGCACATGTAACGGCCTTGGCCATCTATGATAGAACCTTGGAAAAAGCAATGGATGCAGGGGAAATTAAGGTCTATCGAGATACTGATTTCAATGGTAATTTAGCCCTTTTAAATGGTCCGGCCAAACCAGGGGCTCTTTACTTAGGACCGGTTCCCCTTAAGGAAGGTTACTACCAAGAAATCAAAGAAGACCTTATCCACCGATTGGGGGCTGATAAGGTCATTGAAAAATATAGTAATCAAGGACCTGTTATTGAATTGACAGGAGCTCCTTACGATTCCTTTATGAAGATGAACTTGGGCATCTCCCGTTTGCAAGGGCAAGAAGTGGCGAATAGAGGATTTAATGTCATCCTCCGTCCAACCAACTATCGAGGCGTATCTAAGGATGATTTGTCCTACTTCTTCAACCGCGTTGATGGGATTCCTCGCGTTACAGGTGTCGTCTTTGTTGGGAAAGAGGCTTTGGGCTATCCAAGTCTTCTCAATGAATCTCTTACGAACTTTAAAAATCGCCATATCCCAGTGATTGGCATAGAGGCAACCAACCAGCTACAGTATGAACCGCAAGCTGGCTTCAATGAAATGGCCTTAGCACAAGGGTATAGTATCGGTCGCCTCTATACAATCTCCAAGGATGAAATGAAGAAACTTTCCGTTTCAGAGGTATCCCAACGCTTCTATATCTCTGATATGGAACGGAATATTCGCTTTAATCTCTTCCCTATGTTTGAAGCGGGTAAGGATAATCAAACAGCTTTGGCTACCACCCTTAAGGCTATTGATGATGCATCCACTAAGTTAGCGGATAAAGGCTTTACTTTCGGCCGTGGGTCCGTGTATCCAAACTATATGCCGAGTCCTTTGCTGGTAGCCATCACCATGATTGGAGCCATCGCTCTCTTTACCTTGGTGGCTAATATGCTTCTTCCTATGAAGTGGCATAAGCAAATGGTTCTCTTCGCCTTCCTATCCTTTATATCCGTCATTATCTACATGTTGACTAGTGGTACCTTGATTACCCAATTGTGGGCCCTGTCTTCAGCTGTTATGGCTCCAGTGGGCGCTATGATTTACCTCATGGATACTTGGATCTACCGGTGTGGGCAAGATAAACAATCGACTCTCCGTTCTATGGTCTATGCAGTGGCATGCTTGGCCATTGCGGCTATCTTGGCGGCTATCGGTGGTATCTATATTGGCGCTATGTTAGGAAATACGCGGTTCTTCATGGAATTCGCTATCTTCCGGGGCGTTAAGTTAACCTTCGTCTTACCAGTCCTCTTAACTGCTTGGGCGTATTTGCAACGATTCCCATTGTGGAAGGGACGCACTATTAATTCTTTGGAAGAAACTAAAATCTTTATCAAGGAATTTATCACTATGGATGTAAAATTCTACATCTTCTTGATTTTAGGTGCATTGATGGCTGTGGCTTATGTCTTCGTAGGTCGGTCTGGTCATACGGCAGGGGTACCAGTGCCCGGCATTGAAATGACACTTCGTCGCTTCTTAGAAAATACCCTCTATGCTCGTCCTCGGGAAAAAGAATTCATCATCGGTCATCCTGCATTGATGCTAGCTGCCTTTGCCTTCTTCCGGAAATGGCCTATGGTCATCCACTTTGTCTTGACCGTTGCTGGTGTTATTGGTGTAGCGTCCATGGTTGAAACCTTCTGCCATGTGCGGACGCCTGTGTATATGACTATAATGCGGGGCCTTGATGGCTGGTGGATTGGCCTACTCTTTGGCATTATCGCTATTTTGCTTATCCGTATTCTTACTTATATCACCCAGTGGTATAAGCAAGGGGAGGGCCACCATGAGTAAAGTTGTTATTTCTGGCTACTACGGATTTGGCAATGCTGGGGATGAGGCCATGTTGTCGGCCATCATAACGGCTATCCGCAAGGAAGAGGGGGATGCACACATAACGGTGATTTCTGGTCACCCTGCACAAACCTCTGCTAAGCATGGGGTTGAGGCAGTTGGAACCTTTGCAGGTCCAGCCATCTTAAAAGCCCTTATGAACTGTGATCTCCTCATCTCAGGGGGTGGTAGTCTTCTACAAGATGCGACGAGTGTAAAGAATGTATACTATTACCTCAGCATTATGTCTCTTGCTAAACTGCTAGGTAAACGGGTTGTTCTCTATGCCCAAGGCATAGGGCCGCTGACAAAGCCGACCACCCGTTGGGCCGTTAAATCCGTCCTTAATCGCATGGATTTAATTACTGTCCGCGACTTACCGTCTCAAGGTCTTTTAGAAGAGATTGGGGTAAAACCAGAGCTAGTTCAAGTGACTGCAGATGCAGTTCTTACAATGCCTATAGCGGATGTCAGCAAGGGGGAGTCGCGGCTCCAAGCAGCAGGTCTCAAACCAGGCTGCCGCCGTATAGGTATAGCGGTCCGTTCTTGGAAGGATCAAGTGGCCTATCGAAAATCCCTAGCAGGGGCCCTGGCCACCTTGCACCAAAGCCATCAGGTGGAGGTTCTCTTTATCCCTATGTCCCATCCTGAGGACACGGAAGAAGCCAAGCAAGTGGCGGCCTACATGGGCAATGCTCCCTATGTACATCTTCTTGAAGAATCTTTTACTACCAGCCAATTTCTAGAGTTGGCAGGGGCTGTCGATATTATGATTGGTGTCCGCCTTCATGCGCTAGTCTTTGCTTCTCTCATGGGTAAGCCTGTAGTGGGTATTTCCTATGATCCCAAGATTGATGCCTTTTTGCACATGATTGAGCAAGAAGCTATGGGGACCATGGAACGGCTCGATCAAGATACACTTTACACCCGCCTGGTTGAGTTGCTAGAGGGAAAAGGGGATTATCAACACTCCTTTGACCGTATAGAAAGCTTGAGAAAAATATCATTCCGCAGTGCTCAATTAGCTATGGCATTGCTTAAACAATAGTAGAAAGGATGGTCTTTATATGACTCCATTAACAGCAGAAGAAAAGGTATTGCTCGCTGATAAGGCGAAGGCAATTCGCGTATCCATTGTGAAATCCGTAACGGGTGCTAAATCTGGCCATCCAGGTGGGTCCTTGTCTATAGCGGACCTTATGGCCCTTCTCTACTTCAAGGAAATGAATATCGATCCTAAGAATCCTCAGATGGACGGACGAGACCGCTTGGTTCTTTCCAAGGGGCATGCTGCACCAGCCCTTTATAGCGCTTTGGCTGAAAAGGGCTATTTCCCTAAAGAAGAATTGAATCACCTTCGTAAGATTGACCATATGCTGCAAGGCCATCCTGATATGAAACATACACCAGGTGTGGATATGTCTACTGGATCCTTGGGCCAAGGGATTTCTGCTGCCTGTGGCATGGCCTTGGCAGGCAAGCTAGACAAGTCTCCAGCTCGCGTGTATGCCATCTTGGGTGATGGTGAGTTGGAAGAAGGGCAAGTGTGGGAAGCAGCGATGTTCGCTGGTCACTACAAGCTCAATAACTTGACTGCTTTTGTCGACTTCAACGGCTTGCAAATCGATGGTGATATTACTAAGGTCTTGTCGCCATTGCCAATCCCAGAAAAATTCGCTGCTTTCCAATGGCATGTCATCGAAGTGAATGGTCATGACTTTGATCAACTGCATCAAGCTATTGAAGAAGCTAAGACAGTAACCGATAAACCAACCTGTATCGTTATGCATACGGTAAAGGGCAAGGGGGTATCTGCCATGGAAGGCCAAGCCGGCTGGCATGGTAAGGCACCATCTGCAGAAGAATGCGTAGAATTTGTGAAAGAGTTGGAGGGGTAATCATGGGTAAAGCAACACGTGAGGCTTACGGCAATGCATTGGCAGCTGTAGGTGCTAAGTATAAGAATATCGTAGTATTGGATGCGGACTTGTCCAAATCTACCAAGACCAATGTCTTCAAGGAGCAATTCCCAGACCGCTTCTTTAATGTAGGGATTGCTGAACAAAATCTCATCTCTGTAGGGGCAGGCTTGGCAGCGGCAGGTAAGATTCCATTTGTATCGTCCTTTGCTATGTTTGCTACCGGTCGTGCCTTTGAACAAATTCGTAATGCTGTTTGCTATCCAAAACTCAATGTTAAGGTATGCGCTACTCACGCAGGCATTACCGTTGGTGAGGATGGGGCTACCCACCAATCCCTTGAAGATATCGCCTGCATGCGGGTTCTTCCTAATATGACTGTGGTTGTTCCAGCGGATGAAGCGGAAACCACATCTGTTATCGAATGGGCTGCCAACTACCAAGGTCCTGTATATGTTCGGTTGGGCCGGGCTGGTGTGGACGATACAACTCCAACAGGTTACCAATTCGTGCCAGGTAAATCACAAACTTTGGTAGAAGGGTCTGACCTAACTATCATCGCCTGTGGCGCCTTGGTTGGCCCTGCGGTTGAAGGTGCTAAGGAATTGGCTCAAGCAGGCATCTCTGCTCGCGTAATCAATATGGCTTCTATTAAGCCAATTGACAAGGATGCTATTGTGAAAGCGGCTCAAGAAACAGGGGCTATCCTAACTGCGGAAGAACATAATGTAGTCGGTGGTTTAGGCTCTGCGGTAGCTGAAGTTGTAGTCCAAGAAGCACCAGTTCCTATGGCCTTCGTAGGGGTACAAGATAGCTTTGGCGAGTCGGGCACACCAAAAGAATTGATGGCTAAATACGATTTGACTGCTAAGGATATTGTAGCGGCAGCCAAGAAACTTTTGACGCGCAAATAGGAGTCTAGGATGATTGAATTTCAAAATGTGTCTAAGGTCTACGACAATGGTGCAGTAGCCTTGGATGATGTAACCATTCATATTGAAAAGGGCGAGTTTGTCCTCGTTGTAGGCCACTCTGGGGCCGGTAAATCAACCCTCTTTAAATTACTTACCCACGAAGTAATCCCAGATGAGGGGTCTGTTATCGTTAATAGCGTTGATGTAACTCGGATTAAAGGCTCTAAGGTGCCTATGCTCCGTCGTAAATTAGGCGTTGTCTTCCAAGATTTTCGCCTCCTACCTAATAAGACAGTGGGTGAAAATATAGCCTTCGCCTTGGAAGTAATTGAAGAAAAACGGTCTGTTATCAAAGAAAAGGTTGACCATGTCCTTGATTTAGTCGGCCTTACCGATAAAAAAGATGATTATCCAGAAGACTTGTCTGGGGGGGAACAACAACGGGTTGCCATTGCACGCGCTATTGTCAATCGCCCAGCGGTCCTCATCGCCGATGAACCAACCGGTAACTTGGATCCTATTACAAGTCGTGATATAGTGGACCTCTTTAAGCGGATCAACAACTATGGGACGACTGTTGTTATGATTACTCATAATATGGATATCGTATCCTACCTTAATAAACGCGTAATCGCCCTAGAAAATGGACGCGTTGTAAGTGATCAATTGAAAGGTGCCGCATTTAATGAAACTCAGAACATTTAGCTACTTCGTAAAAGAAGCCTTTAAATCCATGCGCCGTAATGGTCTGATGACATTGGCTTCTATCTCTACTGTTGCCTTATCCCTCTTTATGTTGGGCGTATTCCTCTGTGGTGTAGTCAACCTTAATAATATGGCTGCATCCTTGGAAACGCAGGTACAATTGTCTGTGTATCTTAAGGACGACCTTACTACCAACCAAATTATGGAGACTGGTAAGGCTGTCAAAAGCCAACCTCATATCAAAGAACTCAAGTTTGTCACAAAAGATCAAGCCTTACAAGACTTTAAGAGCCGTTTAGGGGATGATCAAAAGCAGATGATTGACTCCTTAGAAGGGGTTAACCCATTACCTAATTCCTACATCGTCACCTTCGAAAATCCGCAAGATGTAAAGTTAGCGGCTAAGGAATTAGCCACAGTACCGGGTGTTGAATCCGTTCACTATGGTCAAGATGTGGTTGATGAACTCTTCAAGATTACCCAAATTATCCGTATTGGTGGTATTGTGCTCATCGCCTTCTTGGCTGCAGCAACACTCTTTATCATCTCCAATACCATTCGTTTAACAGTCTTTGCTCGCCGTAAAGAAATTGCCATTATGAAGTACGTCGGTGCGACTAATGGTTTTATCCGTTGGCCTTTCGTTATTGAAGGTATGCTGTTAGGCTGTATTGGTGGTCTGATTGCCGTCGCTTGCACAGGGGAGTTCTACTATTTCATCACTAGTGAAATCGAACAATCCTTAGCTTTCTTCCCCTTGGTACCAATGTTCCCAATCTTCTACCAATTGGCAGTCGCTTTGTTAATTATCGGTATCTTTGTAGGGGCTATTGGTTCTGCTATTTCCTTGCGCCAATACATGCGCGTATAAGAGAAGGTCTTATGTTACAAAATAAATGGAAAAATCGTCTAGCCGCCCTCCTAGTGTGTGGGTTAGCTGTAACGGCTCCATTGGTAGCCTACGCAGAAGACGAAGATCTACAACAACAAATTGATAGCTATCAACAGCAAATTCAAGAGCAACAAGGGGTTAAGGCCGATGCAGAAAAACGAATAGGTCAACAAACCACTAACTTGCAACAGGCTGAAGAAGAACTCAAGAAGGCTCAAGACGAGTTGGCTGCTATTCAAGGCCAGCGGAAGGCTGTAGAAGGGGATATTGCGGTTACCCAAAAGAAGTTGGATGAGGCTCAAAAACGCTTGGCTAAGCGGGAAGTGGTCTTCCAAACGCGGGTCCGCGATATTTACATCAACGGCCGTCTTTCTTATCTAGAAGTGGTCTTGGGCTCTAAGGACTTTAACGACTTTGCCAATCGAGTACAGGTCTTGAAGCGCATCATCGATGCGGACATCAAGCTCATCAATGGCATTAAGGAAGAACGAGCTGAGATCGCTAGTCAAAAGGATAAGTTAGAAGCCGATCGGGCTAAGATTGTAGACCTAGAAAAACAAGCCCAAGCAAAACAAGCTGAGATTGAACAACGCAAGCAAACCTATGCGCAACTCTTGGCTAAGGCTCGCACTGATCAAGCTGGTTCTATCGAAAAAATCCAGGAATTGGAAGCGGCCTCCCAACAAGTCCGCAATATCATTGCGCAACGGCAAGCGGAACGGGCCGCTCAAGCAGCCCAAGCAGCAGCCGGCGGCGGTGGCGGTTATAACTGGGTACAAGGATCTGGAGCTCTCTCTTGGCCTGTATCTAGCCATGAAATTACCTCTGGTTTTGGGGGGCGTTACCACCCAATTTATGGCCGTTATATCTTCCATGATGGCATTGATATCGCTGCTGATTATGGGGAACCAGTCCATGCAGCTGATGGGGGTACCGTTATTTATGCAGGTTGGATTTCTGGCTATGGTAATGCGGTTATTATCGACCATGGGAATGGTATGTCTACCCTCTATGGGCATAATGAATCTCTGAATGTATCTGAAGGCCAAGGGGTAAGCAAGGGTTCTGTTATTGCCTATGCTGGCTCTACAGGTAACTCTACAGGTCCTCATCTTCACTTTGAAGTGCGCATCAATGATGAGCCTCAAAATCCGTTGGGGTACTTATAATGAAGGCTTTTATTATATGGGCTTGGATCCGTAAAATTATAGGCTATTTGGTAGCTTTCTGCCTGCTAGGTATTCTCTTTATGTTCTTGGTCTTTTGGTATATGTTTGGTAGTGCAACAGCCTTACCAAACTTTATCCATACCTATTACATAGCAACGCAAAACTTTATAGAACCTGTATCAAAGACTAGTCTTTGGGATGGTCTTACTAAAGGGTTGATTGGAGCCTTAGATGAGAAGCACTCCCTATACTTAACTAGGGAAGACTTTACATCTATGAAGGAGGAAACGGCTGCTTCCTATGCGGGAATTGGTGTCGTTATTGGGCAAACTGATAATGGTATTGTGGCCGCTCACGTTATGGAGGACCAACCAGCAGAAAAGGCGGGCCTCAAGGATGGCGATATAATCCTAGCTGTTGATGGTCAGTCCACAGAGGGCATGGCCTTGGATAAGGTCTCCTCTGCTATTCGTGGTAAAGCTGGTACGACGGTAACCTTGACGGTTTCTCGAAATGGTGAGAAACTAGATTTTCCTATCGTACGGGATAAGGTGGTTATGCCTACCGTTCGCAGTCGCATGCTGACAGACCATATTGGTTATATTCGGGTCAGTCAATTTGCAGAACCTACTGGGGAAGACTTTGCTGAGCAGTATAAGGACCTAAAGGCGCAAGGCATGACAAAGCTAGTCTTAGACCTTCGCAATAATCCAGGTGGCCTGGTAACAACTGCAGCAGCCATTGCGAATTATATCTTGCCGCAAGGACCTTTTGTAACTGTGCAGGCTCGTGGTGGCCCGATGGAGGCCTATGAATCGCAAGGCCTTGAAGCGCCAATTCCTCTAGTAGTTCTTATGAATAAGAACTCGGCTTCCGCCTCTGAAATTATAGCTGGCGCTGTGCAGGATGAAGGGGTAGGTAAGATCCTAGGAACCCAATCCTACGGTAAGGGTACTGTGCAAGCAGTCCTCCATAACCTAGCTGGAGAAGCAGTCAAGGTGACCATTGCCAAATACCATACTCCTAAGGATCGGGTTATCGATGGTATTGGCATTACCCCAGATATTGAATACCCTCTACCAGAAGGAGTCCGCATCGACTGGAAGACTAACGATCCACAAATTGAAAAAGCAATCGAAGTAATCAAGACCTTATAAACAGGCTGGCCTAAGGGCCTCCTTAGGTCAGAAAAGGAAAAAATATGTTTATAGATCGCGCTCGCGTATATGTTAAGGGCGGCGACGGCGGTAATGGGATGTCCTCTTTTCGCCGTGAAAAGTACGTTCCTAATGGCGGTCCAAGTGGTGGTGATGGCGGCAAAGGAGCCGATGTCATCCTAGTGGCCGACAAAAATGTTAATACCCTTATGGACTTCCGCTATAAGCGCATGTTCCGGGCAGATGCTGGTGAAAACGGTATGTCTGCTAATAAACATGGTCGGGGGAGAGATCCCCTCTACATTAAGGTTCCTATGGGTACTGTAGTGAAGGATGAAGAGTCTGGTAAAGTCTACTGTGACCTGACCCAAGATGGGCAAGAATTTCTCATCGCTAAGGGAGGCCGAGGGGGCCGGGGCAACGCCCGCTTCCAAACAGCGGCTAACCGAGCTCCAACCTTCTCTGAAATGGGGGAACCAGGGGAAGAACATTGGCTTCAATTAGAACTTAAGGTTCTAGCTGATGTAGGCTTATTGGGATACCCATCAGTAGGTAAGTCTTCAATTATTCGCAAGGTATCTGCAGCACGCCCAGATGTGGCGGCCTATCACTTCACTACCTTGACGCCAGTCTTGGGGGTTGTGTCTTTACCTGGAGACCGTAACTTTGTCATGGCCGATATTCCAGGTCTCATCGACGGGGCTGCAGAAGGGGTTGGCTTAGGCCATAACTTCCTTCGACATGTGGAACGGTCGAACATCCTCCTCCATATCTTGGATGTATCTGGTATGGAAGGGCGAGACCCTAAGGATGATTTCGATGCCATTAATCGGGAACTGGCTAAGTATTCTCCAACATTGGCTAAGAAAAAACAAATTGTAGTCCTCAACAAAATCGACCTCGTTCAAGATGATACGACAATTCCAGAGGTGACTAAGTATTTTGAAGATAAGGGCTATGAAGTCTTTGCAGTCAATGCTCTCACAGGTCAAGGCTTGCCAGAACTTATGGAACGTACTTACTACTATGTAGAAAACTACGAACCAGAGCCTGAGGCAAGTGATGATGCTGTGGTATACGAAGCTAAGGAAGATGTGGAATTTGTCATAACCCGTGGAGATGATGCATCCTTTACCATTTCGGGTAAGCGAATTGAACGGCTAGTGGCTATGACTAACTTTAGTGATGACCAATCGGTTCGGCGCTTCCAAAAAATTTGGCGCTACATGGAGTTGGATGATAGACTCCGTGAAAAGGGTTGCCAAGAGGGCGATGAAGTTCATATTGGTGAACAAACATTTACATTCCAAGATTAGGAGATACCATGACAGGTAAACAAAAACGCTATTTACGGTCCTTGGCGGCGACCATGGATCCTGTCGTATTTATCGGCAAGAATGGCTTAGAAAACGCGGTAATTGATTCCGCTCGAGCAGCCATTACAAAACGAGAATTAATCAAGGTAAAACTCTTGAATAATAGTCCAGAAGAAAAGACTATCTTCCAAGATTTGGCGGATATGTTAGGGGCAGAATTGGTACAGGTAATCGGCTTTAATGGGGTCCTCTTCAAGAAGAAGAAAGAAAACTCCAAGATTGAATTACCTAACTAGGATTAGCTTGGAGGAGAGAGAATGTGGAATAAACTTAGAAGCCTTAAGGCTTACTACCTCTACATGTCATCTCCTAAGGGCTACTATGAATGGCAATACTATTGTAAGGCTATAGGACTGGCTATCCTACTTATGGTTTTGATTATGTTAGTCATGTATGGCTTAGGAGTGTAGGTGTCAATGAAACAGCGGATTGGTTTGATGGGGGGGACCTTTAACCCCATCCATATGGCCCACCTTATGATTGCGGACCGCACTAAGGAGGCCTTTGGCCTAGATACGGTTATTTTTATGCCCGCTAAGGAACCACCTCATAAGAAAACCATTCCTGTAAACCACCGCTACAAGATGGTGGAATTGGCTATCGCTGACAATCCTGACTTCACTATTTCAGATTTAGAACTCAGGCGGGAGGGCCCTTCCTATAGTTTAGATACGGTGGAGGAACTCTTGGCGATGTATGGTGCCAATACGGAGATTTATTTTATCACCGGTACAGATTCTATCCAGGACTTACCTACCTGGCATAAGCCAATGGAACTCTTGGAGAAATGTCATTTCGTAGGTACCATTCGGCCAGAGGGTTCAGAACAAGTGGAGGCTTCTCTTAAGGCTTTAGAACCGTTGAGTCGGGTCAAAATACACTTTCTGATGGTACCGCAACTGGCTATATCTTCCTCTTACATACGGCGATGCCTACAAGAGGGGAAATCGGTTAAGTATATTCTTCCTCAAGTAGTCTTGGACTACATAGAGAGAGAAGGGTTATATAAAGGGGCAGACTATGACCTTTAATGAAATTTCTAAAGACCTTGCAGAGCGCTTGAGCCCTAAACGCTATCGCCATGTACTGGGAGTAGTAGAGGCCGCTGAAGAGTTGGCTAAAGCCTATGGGGTTGATTTAAAAAAAGCCCGTTTGGCAGCTCTTCTCCACGATTGTGCCAAGGAAGAAAAATTAGATGCCATGCAGGCTATCGTTAAGGTGGCAGGGGTAGTCCTAGACCAAGATATGTTGGCATCTGGCGCCCTCCTTCATGGAGAAGCAGGCTCCGTCTTGGCTAAGACCCGGTATGGGGTGGATGATTCCGCCATCTGTGAAGCTATTCGGGTTCATACAGTGGGGAAACCACATATGTCGGACTTGGATAAGGTGATATTTCTAGCGGATTACATCGAGCCCAATCGTGATTTTCCAGGTGTGGAAATCCTTCGCCAAAAGGCAAGAAAAGATCTAAACCAAGGGGTTTTAGCGGGTTATGATATGACCATTAGGCACCTTTTGGATAAGGGCTTATGTATATATGAGCCAACTATCGTAGGGCGCAATGCCTTACTCAAAGAAATGAAATCGATTAATGGATAATACAATGGAGAGAATGGATTCATGATGGATGAACAAGAAAAAGAGCGGGAGCTAGAACGCCGTATCCGGCGGCGACGAGCACAACGCAAGCGCAAGGAAAGCAAAATCAAATGGGGGCGCTTTATTCCTTCCTTAATCCTTATTATCCTTCTTATAGGAGGCATAGGTTTTGGCCTAGTCAAGGGCATTGGTGCCATATATGGTGCCTACCAGTCTCACAAGGAGGCCGCCATGGAGGCTAAACCCTTGCCAGAGGAGGCACAGGAACCACCATCTGTTCCATCGGTGGCAGTTAACCAAGAGGCCTTGGACAAGCCCATCTATGTCTTGCTGGCAGGACGGGATGCTAATAACCCATCCCAAGCTGATTCTCTCTATTTAGTGTCCATTAATCTAGACCAAAAATTGGTGGATATCATCGGTATTCCTGCAAATACTAAAATCGACAATCGGGATAAGACTGGGGCCAATAAAATCAATAGCTTTTATAGTACAGGGGGCATGGACCTAACCAAGGCCGTGGTAGAGGATATTTTCCATATCTCTATCCCTTACTATGTAGTAGTGGACCAAGACGCTTTTAAACATACTGTAGATGTGGTAGGGACCCAGTCCTTCTATGTAGAAAGCGCCATGAACCACACTGATGCTGAAAGTGGCTTAGAAGACATTAATCTCAAAAAGGGTTATCAAGACTTGGATGGCAATAAAGCCCTTCAATATGTACGATACACTGACGATCCACAAGATAACTTCTCGCGGGTAGAGCGGCAGGAACGGTTTATGAAGACCTTGTTAGCATCCCTTCAAGGGTCTATGACACTGACTAATGCTTGGGATACCTGGCGAGTATGGTCTCACTTTGAGTCCAATATTTCTACCTGGGATGCGGTTAAGTTACTGTATAAGATTACTCATATGGAAGCGGCCAACATCCACTTCTACATATTACCGGGCCACAAGGATACGCTTAATGGCGAGAAATATTGGGTAGTTGACCCAAGTGAGGCTCAGCGTTTAGTAGGCATCATGACTGGCGATATCGATGCCTCGGAAATGGCCTCTATGAAGCCTGTCTTGCAACCAGATACAGAGCAAGTTAAGAAAGATACAAATGCTAGTGAAGCTAATGTGCCAGACAATCAAAAATCCAAAGAAGAACGAGCTGGTACTCACACAAGCGATCCTAAGAAAGATAAGGGGATTTAAGCATGAAAGAAAAAGAACAAATTAAAGCAGTGGCCCTTGTGATGGCCCAGGCTGCATTTGATAAAAAAGGGCAAGATATCAGCATTATGGACTTGGAAGGGATTTCCCTCTTGTCTGACTACTTTGTCCTTGTTACCGCTAACAATGTAAAAAATGCCCAAGCCATTGCAGATGAAATGGAAGATAAGGCAGCCCATGAAGGTATGACTGTCCTTCATCGCGAGGGGTACCGGGAAGGGGAATGGGTCCTTCTCGATTTTGGTGATATTATCGTCCATGTTTTCGGTGGCCAAGACTACCGTGATTTCTATGGCTTAGAACAACTTTGGTCCGATGCTAAGTATGTAGATTTTGAGGGCAAGTAAATGGCCAGTACACTTTCTGAAAATACAATCCAAAGTCTGACTGTTCTTCGAACCAGTGATCAAGGGGCTTTTTTGGATGGGCAGACGGGTAATACATCAGATGATATCTTGCTCCATAAGGACCAACAAACAGGACCGGTAGCCATTGGTGACCAGGTTGAGGTCTTTCTCTATAAAGACCCTAAGGGCCGATTGACTGCATCTATGCGTTTACCTGCCATGAAAATAGGTCAAATCGCTTACACTGAAGTCATCAATACTACCAACTTTGGTTGTTTCGTAGAAGTAGGGACCGAACGGGGAATTTTCATGCCTCATGCTGAAATGCGGGGCCGCCCTCAGGTGGGAGAAAAGGTCTGGGTCCGCCTCTATGAGGATAAGTCCGGTCGTTTGGCCGTATCCATGGATGTGGATGATGCTATGCGGCGGGCCTCCAAACCGGCAGCTGATGCTAAGTTGGGGCAAGAGATTAAAGGTGCGGTCTATAATTTGACCTCTGAAGGGGCTTTCTTAATCAGCCCTGAACGATGGATTGCCTTTATTCATCGGTCTGAAATGACCCATACGGTTAAGGTGGGAGAAATGGTAATCGCCCGCGTTATTTATAAGCGGGAAGATGGTCGTCTCAATGCCTCTATGCGTCCCCCTAAGGAAGTGGCTTTGGCCTCTGATGGGGACCGAATCATGGCTTATTTAGGGGAACGGAATGGGAAAATTCCCTATTCCGACGGTACCTCCGCAGCCCTAATTAAGGATAAGTTTAATATCTCTAAAGCCGCTTTTAAGCGGGCTCTAGGCCATCTCATGAAGGAAAATAAAATTATCCAAGAGGATGGCTGGACCCTCTTAACGGATTATGGTCGTCAGTTTTTGGCAGACCAAGAATCAGCAAGAGTGGCTCAAAAAGCTCAAGGTTAAGAGTCCAATTATCAGAAGAGAAGGGAAGTCAGACGATATAGTATGAAGATTATTGTTGTCGGTGCCGGTAAGGTGGGCTATTCCCTAGCCCAACGCTTGATCAAGGATAGGCATGATGTATATGTGGTGGAAAAATCAGAGGACCGCATCAAAAATTTAGAAAACAATTTGGATGCTAACCTTGTACAGGGGTCTGGCTCTGATGTAAATGTCCTCAACACGATAGGTTGTTCTGATGTGGGTATGCTCATAGCTGTGACGGATATTGATGAAGTCAATATGCTGGCCTGTTCCGTGGCTAAGATGATGGGAGTGCCTCAAACTATAGCCCGTGTCCGCAATGAGGAATACGGCCAAATCGAGAATGATACCATTCAGGAACAGTTGGGTGTAGACCTCTTTATCAATCCAGAACGGGTCACAGCTAATGAAGTCATGGAAATTATTCAAACACCAGCGGCTCTTGATGTGGGTGAATTTGCCAATGGGGCAGTTAAATTGGTGGAGGTTAAGGTCCATAAAGATCACTTTTTGATCGGCCACCGCCTTATGGATGCGAAACTACCTGAGAATGTTTTGGTTGTTGGAATTCTTCGTAAGGGTCATATGATAATCCCTCATGGGCAAACTCAGATAGAGCAGGGAGACAATGTTTTCTTCCTAGGGAGTTCTCAGGGCATTAAAGAAATCCAAGAAACCTTCCACGAGGTAGCGGTATTGGCCAAACGGGTCCTCGTCATTGGCGCGGGCCTTATGGGCCGCCATTTGACCTTGATGTTAGAAAAGGCTGGCTACGATGTAAAGGTTATTGATAAGGATTACGACCGTTGCGAAAAACTAGCTGCTCTAGTGGACGATACCATGGTTATCCACGGGGATGCTACTAATATGGAACTGTTAGAAGCTGAGGAAATCGGTGATTGCGATATCGTCGTAGCCTTGACCGATGATGATAAGCTCAACCTCTTGGTAGCCCTCTTGGGCAAGCACATGGGTATATCCAAGACCTTTGTCCGCGTAGGACGGCCTGAATATATCACCCTTATGGAACAGGTGGGAATCGATGTTGTATTTAGCCCTCGCCTTCTCACCACTGGAGAGATCATGCGGCGGGTACGCTCTGGTGATGACCTAGTATCTTTGTCTCTCTTTGGTGGTGCCAAGGCGGAAGCAGTAGAAGTGGAAATTACTAATCGTTCTCCTGTAGCCGGTAAGGCTCTGAAGGATATTCGCATTCCTGGACAAGCTCTAGTGGGTGCCGTTATACGGGCGGAAAAATCCATTGTTCCATCTGGTATGACAGAACTTTTACCGGGCGATCATATTGTTATTTTCAGCCTTCCTGACTTTGTAACGGATGTTTTAGACTATTTGAAATAGGGGATTTGCTGTATGCGCATTCGTGCTATAAGCCGACTCATAGGTCAATTGATTATGATTTATGCGGCTATTTTGCTATTGCCCTTTGCTTATTCTTGTCTAGAAGGGCCTCGAGAGTGGTCCTTCTTACTGGTCTCAATCCTGGGCTTAGCCCTGGGCGGAGGCCTCTTTACCTATGGGGAAAAGAGCAACCAGTTCTTCTTGCGTGATTCCTACCTAGTAGTTGCTTCGACCTGGGTGGCTACGGCTGTTTTAGGAGCCTTGCCCTTTATGGGGGCTGGTTATTTAACCTCCCCTGTAGATGCCCTTTTTGAATCCATTTCGGGAATTACTGCTACGGGTGCTAGTGTCATAGCCAATGTGGATGGCCTTCCTCAGTCCTTTATTCTATGGCGGTCTATTATGCACTGGCTAGGAGGGATGGGGATTATCGTCTTGGTCTTGGCGGTTTTTCGTAACCTACGGGCCGATTCGGCATACCTCTTTAAAGCGGAAGCTTCCATGCCAAGGCCAGGGGCCGTCTTACCTCGGATCCGGACCATGGCGACAGAACTCTGGGGCCTATATGTAGGTTTTAGTCTCTTGTGCTTTGCCCTCTTGTGGCTAGTCGGTGGACTCAGCCCCTTCCATGCGCTTAACGTCACCATGTCGACTATTTCCACAGGTGGTTTTTTGCCCACATCAGATGGGGTCTTTAATTACCATCATAATTATTTAGTCATGACCATTATTGGAATCTTTATGGTTATTGGTGGGGGTAATTTCGCCCTCTACTATTCGGTTAAACGCTTGGGACTAGGGTCTCTTGTGGCAGATTTGGAGTTTAAGGTATACATAGGTATCCTCCTCTTAGGAGGCTTTTTAATTGGGTCTAGCCTCTGGATGAGCCTAGACTCCAATCCAATCCATGCCTATGCCAATGGCCTTTTTATGTACATATCTATGCAGACTGGGACGGGCTTTGCCATCGGTAACTATGACCAGTGGCCTAACTTCGCCCAAATGATTCTTTTCCTGTCTACCTTTATCGGCGGCTGTTCAGGATCTACCGCAGGGGCTATTAAAGTATTTCGCTTCATCGTAATGTTCAAGTCCATAGGTATCTATCTTCGTCAGTCTATCCACCCTAATCAAGTACAAGTTCTTAGACTTAACGGGAGGGTGATGCAAAGCTCTTGGATTCGCCGGATTTGGCAATTCTTCTTCGCTTACATGACTGTGTATGGGGTTTCGACTCTACTTCTAACCTTGAGTGGCTTATCCTATACGGAAGCCCTAGAATGTACATCTGCTACCTTGAGCAACGTGGGCCTTTCCTTTGGCCGTTGGGGGCCAACAGTGGCCTTTGATACCTTGCCTAGTTTAGCCAAGTTGGTATGCATTGTAGATATGGTTTTAGGGCGACTGGAAATCTTTACAGTTCTAGTTGTTTTGCATCCTGACTTCTGGAGGGGCTACTTTATTAAACCTAAAAATGAGGTAACTCGCCTATGATGGTTTACAACTTGACACTAGGTCTCTATCGGGTCCATTGTTACATCCTAGAAGAGGAGGGTCAGGTGGTCCTTATCGATCCAGGAGCACGGGTTGATCTTATAGAGGAGCGGTTAAGGGTCTTGGGACATCCCAAAGTCTTAGCTATCATATTGACCCATGGCCATGTGGATCACATATCAGCCGCATCAGACTTGGCAGATACCTATGGATGTCCGGTCTATGCCCACCCTTTAGAAGAGGCTGTCATCCGTCTGAAACGTTTAGTCCCAAGGGCCTATGTTAAGGCATTTGATGTTAGGACTAGGGACTTAGAGGAAGGTCCCTTACAAGTAGGGCCCTTTGACCTAACTATTTATCATATGCCCGGCCATAGCCCAGGCCATTTAGTCATTGCCTGTCAGAATCATCTCTTCACAGGAGACCTTCTTTTTAGGGGGACTGTGGGAACTACAGATACTTTTGGGGGTAGCCAAGTTGATTTACATAGGAGCCTGAGCTCGTTGTTAGCCTGGCCTGATGAGACCTTGGTTCATCCTGGCCATGGCCCAGAGACAAGTATAGGTGCCGAACGAGAGAAACTTTTGAAACGATTAGGCTTATAATTATAGTAGTCTTTTGCTATACAATTATTGAAATTAAAGTTACTAATTTACCCGTAGAGGAGGTGAAAATATGCGTATACAGGGTGTTTTTCATATTGTTAGCCTTGTTATATTTGTATTTTCCCTCTTCTTTTTAGTACCTCATGTGGCTAGTCTAATGGATGGACAGGGGGAATATGTCTTTATGGGTTCCTGCCTCTTGGGCCTAATTTTAGCAGGATTTTTACGCCTCATAGGACGGACTCAGAAAACCTATACCCTACGGGATGGTTTCTTATCCGTTTCCCTTATTTGGATTCTAACTATCCTTCTAGGCGCGATTCCTTTCAAGATGGGTCATGTGGTACCTACTTGGTATGATGCTATCTTTGAAGCGACCTCTGGTTTGACTACTACAGGAGGCACCATCATCGACGATGTAGATGACTTGTCGCAAACCTATATTCTCTGGCGGTCTCTCCTCCATTGGTTGGGAGGATTGGGGATTGTGGTCCTTTTGGTAGCCTTTATCAAGTCTCTAGGGGCCCAGTCCTCTTACTTCTTCTATGCTGAAAGCTCCGTCCAGGATGCAGGGGGCCTAATTCCTCGGGTCCGGCAGATTGCCCAACATCTTTGGTATGTTTATATAGGGATTACCCTAGCTTGCATAGGCTCTCTCTACTTAGCGGGGGTATCCCTCTTTGATTCCTTAAATTATTCCCTGTCCCTTATGGGAGCGGGGGGCTTGTCGCCAACCTCTGCGGGCGTTATGGCCTACAATCATGCGCCTTTAGTGGAGTGGGTTCTCATCATCTTTATGATTCTAGCTGGAGGTAACTTTGCCCTTTATGTATCGGGGATTCGTCGTCGTAAGCTGTCACTCCTGTGGAAGAATTCGGAAATTCGCTTTTACGGTCTTCTCTTAACACTAGGCTCTTTCTTGGTTATTATTTGCTTAGCCTTGTCGGATACTTCTATGGGGCCCTTAGAGTTACTATCAACTGGCGCTTTTATGTATGTATCCATGCAAACGGGGACTGGCTTTGCCGTGGTGGACTATACAGATTGGTTTGTAGGGGCCCAGGGCATCCTTTTTGTAGCTACCTTCCTAGGAGGCTGTACGGGATCCATGACAGGGGGGATTAAGATGTTCCGCATCCTAATCCTTTGGCGGCAATTGGTGCGTAGCTTACGAGAAGGGGCTCATCCCGATGCCATATCTTCTGTGCGCCTCAACAACCAGGCTGTTAATCAAATAACTCTTGATAGGGTAGCCCAGTTCTTCTTCCTCTATATTTTGACCTATATTTTGTCGGTATTAGTCTTGACCAGCCTAGACCTATCGGTAGAAAACTCCTTAGGTATTGTTGCAGGTATGCTAGGTAATGTAGGCTTAGCCTTTGGAGACTTTGGGCCAACGGGATCCTTCTCTGGTCTTAGCGATGGGGCTAAGCTGGTTTGCATTGTAGATATGATCTTAGGGCGGCTTGAAATCTTTGCCATTTTGGTCCTCTTCCTCCCATCCTTCTGGAAGGGTTACCTTCACAAATAATATAGGAAAAAATCCTAAATCCATATTGACAGAAATTCTGAGAACACATATAATAAGCAAGTACCTGAGAAACGGCCCCGTGGTGTAGCGGTTAACATGTCGCCCTGTCACGGCGAAGATCGTCAGTTCAAATCTGATCGGGGTCGCC
>URPV01000016.1 GCA_900549805.1 uncultured Veillonella sp. | reverse complement strand
TGACAGAGATAGTATAACAGAAAATGACGTTCCTTGTCTAGAAAGGAACGTCATTTTTTGAGATTAGGATTTCTTCGCAAATAGAACTTTCACAATTTGCCAGAAAAATGCTACTGCACCAACGATTAAGATGGTATCGCCAATTAGACGAGCCCAACGCAAGTTTTGTAATAATGGTTGTTGCATAAATTCTTCGCTACGTGCAAACCACAAACCATGTGTAATACTTGCCCAGGCTTGGATAAGACCTATTGGCAACAAGCTAATGAGTACCATTAAGGCAAGACCTATATTGAGAGCCCAGAACCCGAACTTCATCAATTTATCATTGAATTCTACTTCAGGTCGAATGTAACGAGCAATAAGGAATACAAAGCCTAAGCTTAAGAAACCATATACGCCGAACAATGCTGTATGCGCATGTACTGCCGTTGTATTAAGGCCTTGAATGTAGAATAAGGATACAGGCATATTAATCAAGAAACCGAAGACCCCTGCCCCCACTAAATTCCAGAAGGATACTGCAATAAAACAGTACACAGGCCATTTTAGACGATGCATCCAAGGTGCGCTATGAAGACGTGTATAGTTTTCAAAAGCTTCGTAACCTAATAGTACGAGCGGTACAACTTCTAATGCAGAGAAAGATGCGCCTGTTGCCACAATAGTAGATGTAACACCAGTAAAGTATAGATGATGGAATGTTCCAGGAATACCACCGATGAGATAAATAGCCCCAGAAGAAATCGCCGCTACGGTACCAGCGCGATACGATACAAGGCCTAATGTAACAAAGATAAATGCCATCAATGTTGTGGAGAATACTTCGAAGAAGCCTTCAACCCAAAGATGAATTACCCACCAGCGCCAGTATTCCATAATTGCCAAGTGGCTATGTTCGCTATAGAACAATCCAGGACCATAGAAGATACCTACCATGATCACGGAGAATATGAAGGCTGCAATGAGGTTTTTATCCCCTTTCTGTTTGAAGGCGCCAATAATGCTACGTATCATGAGTACAAGCCAGAATAAAATACCAATGTATTCAATCCACTGCCAAATACGACCAAGCTCGATATATTCATAACCTTGGTGTCCGAGAAGAAAATTCCACGCTGCTGGAATTTGATGTGCTACACCTAAATATGTACCAGCAAAGGAACCTACTACAAGAACTACAAGAGCCCAAAATAAAATATCCACACCAAGCTTTTGATATTTAGGGTCCTTACCACCATTAATGATTGGCGCCAAGAATAGACCTGCACTTAAGAATGCCATAGCAATCCAGAACAAGGATGCTTGAATATGCCATGTACGAGCAATAGAGTAAGGGAAATATTGAGCCAATGGAATGCCATA
The DNA here is from genome assembly GCA_900549805.1 of uncultured Veillonella sp. Taxonomy (GTDB): domain Bacteria; phylum Bacillota; class Negativicutes; order Veillonellales; family Veillonellaceae; genus Veillonella. The sequence continues at coordinate 23,299 of URPV01000016.1, read as the reverse complement.
AAACGCTTGACCCTCTACAGTATAGTGAGCAATAATGCCGCCCATCCCTAATTGGAATAAAAACAATGCTAAGATAGTAAATAAATATTTACCTAATGCACGTTGAGATGGAGTTAAAGTAATCTTGCTAATTGGATCTTCTGTTGGTGGAACCAATGCATGTTCATCATCTTTTTTACCAAAGGACCATAGCCATACAACTACCCCAATGCCACATAATAAAATAATAACGCTCACAACAGACCAAGCAACACTTTCAGGTGTTGGATTATGATCCAATAAAGGTTCATGTGGCCAGTTGTTTGTATATGTTGCATCTGTCCCTGGACGTTGTGTAGACGCCATCCATGTAGTCCAGAAGAAGAAACGTGCCATATCAATGCGGTCTTGTAACTCAGGTAGTGTGTTATCCTTCATTGCAAAATGATCACGAGTCAAGGTCAAGTCAGGATTATCGCCGTACAACTCAACAAAATAACGTCCTGTTGCATTCATAGCCGCAATTCGTTCTGGAGAAAGCACTACAGTTCCATCTTCGCGGACTGCACTGCCCAAATACTCTTCTTTTACAACTTCTTTTACGGCAGCTTGTTGTGCAGTTCCCAATTGGTCATAAAGAACGCCAAAGGCCTCTTGAGCCTTAATGTCTAACATTATGGATACTTCCTTATGTAACCAATCTGCTGTCCAATCAGGTGCTTGATAAGCGCCATGACCTAAAACTGTACCTACAGATTGACCACCTGTAGATTGCCATGCCGATTGACCATGTAAAATATCTTCCTTCGTGAACAACACTTGTCCATCTTGAGATACATACGCAGTCGGAACAGGCGGTGCTTGATGATACACATCAGTACCTAGATAACCAAGAATTGAAAAGCCAATAATAAGAACGGCTACTACAGCTATCCAATACTTTTTGTATTCACCCATCACATTACCTCCTTTTCTATAAAAACACAAAAGGAGAGCCTTTGCCCTCCTTACAATTATAATAACACTACCAAAAGAACATTTCTGTACCTTTGGTTACAAATACAATAAATAATATATAAATCAATATAAATAAAAATAGGACCCTTCTTGATATGTACCCATTTTCCTGGACACATATTATTTACTAGCCTAAACATATGGATGCTTCCCTGTATTTTACAGGGGGCATCCATTTTGTTTTTTTCTGAATCCTTTTATTATTGTAATAGTTGATGTATTCTTCAATTGCCCCCGCAAAAGCATTGAATGATGGATATTCCATTTCACAGCCATAATATATTTCCGTTTTCAACCTACCGAAAAATGTCTCCATTACAGAATTATCATAACAGTTTCCTTTTCTAGACATAGACTGAATAATTCCATGTTCTTTAAGTGCATTCCTAAAATATTTATGTTGGTACTGCCATCCTTGATCAGAGTGAAAAATCAACCCTGAAAGATTAGGATACTTTTTGAAAGCTCTATCTAACATACGAGAAATCTGTTCTAAATTAGGCCTTAATGCCAAGTCATAGGAAATAACCTCATTCGTATTCATATCTAAGATAGGTGATAAGTAACACTTTCCCCATGGAAAGTTAAATTGAGATACATCAGTAGTCCATTTTTGAAATGGAGCTGTTGTACTAAAGTCTCTATTGATAATATTATCGGCTATTTTGCCTACTTGACCTTTATAAGAGTGATATTTTTCTTTTGGTCTCTTTCCTGCGAGCCCCATGATTTTCATAAGTCTTTGTACTCGTTTATGATTGACTATAAAACCTCGATTAAGAAGTTCTTGATATACACGACGCACACCATAACGTCCCTTATGCTCTGTAAAAATCTTTTGGATTTCCTCTTTAAGTTGTATATTTCTTTCATCTACAAGATCCACTTTAGAGAGCTCAAAATAATAGGTGGATTTGGCCATTTCCATAGCTTTTAGAAGATATTTTAGTTGATATCCTTGCTTTCGGAGTGTTTTGATAATCGCTGCTTTTTCGCCTTGAGACGCGCAGCTTCTTTTTCTTCTCTCAAGGCAATCTCTTTTTTTATGACTTCATTTTCAGCTTTTATATAAGCATTTTCAGCTCGTAAGCGAATGAGTTCCTCGTATTCACTCTCATTGAGTTGTCTAGGTGAAATATTCTTTGTTACTTTCATGTTAGAATCCTTTGGTGGTCGTCCTTTAGGTTTATTGATAAGACCATTGTATCCCAAAGTCTTGTATTTATGAACCCATTGATATAGTTGACCACTATTAATTCCAGCAGCAATAGCTACTGAACGTATAGATTCTCCAGCTAATACTTGACATACTAACTCATATTTATCCTCTGTAGACCAATTCTTTTTTACTCTATAAAGCTTATTAATATCTGGACCATGCAACTCCTCTTGTTTAGCCCAATACCTTATTTGTTCATGGAAAGAATGAGGCAATACTCCTTCTGGTGTTTCGGGCCATTCACCTTGATAGAATAATTCTATTGCTTTCTTTTTAAATTCATAACTATATCTCATGAAAATACCCCTTTACTGAGTGTCCAGTAAAGGGGGTACATATCACCTAAGAGGGTGGTGCTTTTTTATAATCTATTTAGCTTTCGCTTTACTAGTAGGCTAACCTAACTTGTGCCAATGAAGATTTCTAAAACTCACCCATAAGGCCAGCAAAGACACTGCCACTTTCACCATCGATGGTGATGATTTGACCATCCTTAATCTTGGTCAAGGCATCCTTACCGCCCAAAATGGCAGGAATGCCAAAGTGAATGGCTGCGATAGCCCCATCAGAGGTAAAGCCATCTTCTACGGTAACCAAGCCAGCCGCCTTTTTAGCCAATTCCATATAGTCTGGTTCCATAGCTGAAATAACCAAAATGTCCCCTTCCTTGAAGTCATTGTGATTAGCATGATCTTTAGCAAGATATGCGCGGCCCGTAGCAGACTTACGTACACAGCCATTGCCGGATACCAATACTTCCCCAGCCACGTGAACGCGGATCATATTAGTTGTGCCCGAACTACCTGCAGATACACCAGCTGTTACTACCACTAGGTCACCGGAATGAATAAGACCTTCAGCCAAGGATACATTGATAGCTTGGTTTACCAGTTCATCTGAATTAGTACAAGTTTCGCCCTTAATGGCCTCTACCCCCCAAAAAAGTTGCATACGGCGGATGGTAGAATCATGTGGTGTGATGGCCACAATCTGAGTAGAAGGTCGGTTACGAGCAATATTAATAGCTGTATGACCAGATTCTGTGCAAGTTAAAATAGCCTTAGCATCCAAAGACTTAGCTACGGAAACAGCAGCTGTACAAATAGCTTCTGTAGTCATTACCGTATCACGACGGATAATACGACCTTCGTTATTATAAATCTTAGCCGCTTCCGTCACTTCCGCAATACGAGTCATTGTTTCTACCGCTTCTACAGGATAAGCACCGTTAGCTGTCTCACCAGAAAGCATAATGGCATCAGTCCCATCCAAAATAGCATTAGCTACGTCAGAAGCTTCCGCCCGAGTTGGGCGAGGATTTTGAATCATGGATTCCAGCATTTGTGTAGCTGTGATGACAGGTTTACCAGCGCGGTTACATTTCTCAATCATCATCTTTTGAAGGACCGGAACTTCTTCCGCTGGGATTTCCACGCCTAGGTCACCACGAGCTACCATAAGCCCGTCAGACATTTCCAAAATATCATCCAGATTTTTAAGTCCTTCTGCATTTTCAATCTTAGAAATAATCTTGATATCCGCTCCCTCTTCTTCAAAGATACGACGGATAGCCACTACGTCTTGTCCCCGCTGCATGAAGGAAGCCGCTACGAAATCGACCCCTTGTTGACAGCCAAAGCGCAAGTCTTTTTCATCCTGTTCAGACACAGGTGGCAGGCTAAGAGCTACACCTGGTACTGCGACCCGTTTACGATTACCTATTTCGCCCGTATTGACAACGCGGGTCAGAATGTCTTGCCCGTTTACTTCTAAAACGTTGAGCTTTACAAGACCATCAGCCAAGAGAATTTGGTCACCGACGGATACGTCATTTACGAGCCCTTCATGATTTACAGAGGAAATTTCCTCGGTCCCTTCCACATTACGAGTAGTGAGGGTAAACTCTTGCCCTGCCTCTAAAAGGACCTTACCCTCCTTAAAGAGGCCTAAGCGTACTTCTGGTCCCTTGGTGTCGAGCATAAGGGCTACAGGTTTGCCTGTGATGAGGGATGCATCCCTTACCATTTGCATCCGTTCAGCCTGCTCCTCATGGTTGCCATGAGAGAAGTTAAAGCGGGCTACATTCATGCCTGCATTGAGCAAGCGCTCAATGGTGCCTGGCTTATCTGTGCCAGGGCCCATGGTACATACGATTTTAGTACGTTTCATAATATACTCCTAAGCTTAATATATTCATTACGGAAAGTAATTATAGCTTTAGTATACAGGCTCTATCCTCTATCTGACTACAGAAAACCTGATAATTTATTTCATAATCTTATGAAAGTTGTGCCAGATCTAGCAACTTTTATCGGTCTATGTTTCACCTTAAAAAGTGCCTGTGAAGACCCATGAGATTATTTAAGCTCTACCGATCCAGGACCTAATACCTTCTCAATAGCAGCAATGGATTCAGAATCAGGATCAAAACAAAGATTCTTAGGTAGAGGAATGGACTTTTTTTGCTTATGTAGATAGAGGGTGCAAGGCCGTTGGCCTGGTGCCGCTGCCAAAATTTTCTTGAGTGCCTCTGAATGCTGTAGCGTATCAAAGGCCGGTTTAATATGAATAGCCACCTGCCGTACTTGTTCATAATTGACCTTAAGAGGAGCTACCCGGTCAGCGATAATCTGTAATCCCTTTTCATCTGCATCTACCCGCCCCTTAACTTTTACCGCCATATCTGGAGCAATGAAGCCCTGGCTAGATGCATAGGCCTTAGGGAAAACTACCACATCCACGGACCCGGTGAAGTCCTCTAGGCGAATATTAGCCATAGCATCGTTACGCTTAGTCAACCGAGTTACCGCATTAGCAATCAGTCCACCTACCACTATGGATTGGCCATCAAATTTTTCAGGGTTCTCTAGGAGCTTACCGATTTCAAAGAGCCCCCCCATTTCTTTTTGATAGGAATCCAGGGGATGACCTGTAATATAGAAGCCCGTATAATCCTTTTCATCCCGCAATTTATCTTCTTCAGGGAAATCAGCGGTCTGAGGAATAGCTAATTGATCGACAGCCTCCTCCATATCTCCAAAGAGAGACATAGTCCCCATTGCTTGGTCCTTCTGGCTCTTCGCCCCAAGGGCTTGCGCATTTTCATAGACCTGAATCAATTGATTGCGGTTTTCTGGGAAAGAATCCATAGCCCCACAACGAATCAAGCTCTCAAGAAGACGCTTGTTGACCACCCGGTAATTAACCCGCTTACAAAAATCCAAAATGGACGAATAGGTACCATGGGTCTGCCGTTCACGAATAAGGTCATCAATGGCGGCATCCCCTACATTCTTGATTCCCCCTAAGCCAAAGCGAATAGCCTTGTCCTGCACAGTAAAGGCCCTGTCAGAATAGTTAATATCTGGCCCCAAGACCTTATAGCCATGTTTCTTACATTCGTTGATATAATAGGTAATCTTATCCCGGTTCCCCATAAAAGAAGTCATGGTCGCGGCCATGAATTCAGGGAAGAAGTGTGCCTTAAGATAGGCCGTTTGGTAGGCAATATAGGCATAAGCCGCGGAGTGAGACTTGTTAAAACCATAGCCAGCGAAGTATAAGAGCAAGTCAAAAACCTGATTGGCTATATCTTGGTCTACATGATTCTTTTGGCACCCTTCTAGGAACCCCTCCCGTTGTGCTTTCAGGATGGATTCCTTCTTCTTACCCATAGCCCGTCGCATGAGATCAGCTTGCCCCAAAGAAAATCCTCCCAAGGCAGAGGCAATCTGCATAACCTGTTCCTGGTAGAGGATAACCCCATAGGTATCCTTCAGAATAGGCTCTAAAAGAGGATGGAGGTAGGTTACCTCCTGCTCCCCATGGCGGGACTTGATGAAGTCCGACACCATGCCTGACCCCAAAGGACCCGGCCGATAGAGAGCCACAAGAGGGATTAAATCCTCAAAGTGCTCAGGCTTCAAGTCCATAACCAAGCGAGTAATGCCTTCCGATTCCAATTGGAATACGCCCGGTGTATCCCCCTTAGTAAGGAGGTCACAGGCAGCCTTGTCATCTAAAGGAATCGCATCTAAATCTAAATCGATCCCTCGATTTTGCTTGATAAGAGCCAGTGCATCCCCCATAACTGTCAGGGTGCGTAAACCCAAAAAGTCCATCTTGAGGAGGCCCAATTCTTCGATATTGTCCTTATCATATTGGGTAACAAAGCCCTCTTCATTGGAGTTCTGCACCGGTACATGATCATCCAAAGGATCGGCAGAAATAACAACCCCCGCTGCATGAGTAGATGAGTTTCTAGCAATCCCCTCCAATTTACGCCCAAAGACAAAGAGCTCTTGTACCTGTGGATCAGACTCATAAAGAGCCTTGAGCTCCTTGGTCTCCAAGGCCTTGTCCAGAGTAATCCCCAATTCATTAGGAATGAGCTTGGCAATTCGGTTTACCTCGGCTAGAGGCAGGTCCATGACCCGGCCTACATCGCGGATAACCGCACGGGCTGCCTCTGTTCCAAAGGTAATGATTTGGGATACCCGTTCCTGTCCATACTTCCTAGTTACATACTCAATGGCTTTGCCCCGCCGTTCGTAGTCAAAGTCGATATCAATATCCGGCATGGATACCCGTTCCGGATTGAGGAAACGTTCGAAGAGGAGATTATATTTTAGGGGATCAAGACCCGTAATGCCCAATAGATAGGCTACTACAGAGCCTGCTGCAGACCCCCGGCCAGGGCCCACCAAGATACCATGATCCCGTGAATATTTAACATAATCCCAAACGATGAGGAAGTAGTCTTCAAAGCCCATATGGCCGATAACACCGAGCTCATAATCTAAGCGTTCCTGGAGTTCAGGGAACATAGCTCCATAGAGGCGAGGGATTTCTGCCTCACAGACCTTACGCAAGTAAGTTTTTGCCGTTTCACCTTCTGGCACATCAAAGTGAGGTAGGTGGTGTTCATCAAAATTAAAGACCACATTACAACGTTCCGCTATAGCCAAGGTATTCTCCATCGCCCCTGGGATATGGCCAAAGAGTTGATCCATTTCATCTCCAGACTTGAGGTAGAACTGGTCATTAGGGAACTTCATCCGGTCTTCTTCCGCCCGGCGCCGTCCTGTGGATATACATACCTTGATATCTTGAGCGTCCGCATCCTCCTGATTGACATAGTGGAAGTCATTGGATGCCACCAAGCCTAGGCCATATTCATCAGCCAATTGAATCAAAGCCTCCTGGGCCTTGAGCTCCTCTGGAAGACCATGGTTTTGAATTTCTAAGAAGAAGTTGTCAGGTCCAAAAGTATCTTTATACCACTCTATGGCCTGGCGGGCCCCCTCCATATTGTCCTGCAGTATAAGCTGAGGGATTTCCCCTTGAATACAAGCAGATAGGGCAATGATTCCCTTGGCATAGTTGGCTAAGAGTTCATGGTCAGCCCGTGGCCTAAAGTGGAACCCCTCCGTAGAGGCTTTTGATACGATTTTAACAAGATTACGGTAGCCCTCCATAGTTTCCGCGAGGAGGACCAAATGTTTAAGGCGCTCCCGTGACCTTCCTTCTGGTTTATCAAAGCGAGAGCCTGCCGTCACATAGACCTCACAGCCTATGATAGGCTTAAGGCCCGCTGCCTTGGCAGCCTTATAAAACTTAATGGCCGCATACATATTACCGTGATCGGTAACGGCGATGGCCGGTTGTTCTAATTCAACGGCTCGTTTAACCAAATCATCGATGCGGCTGATGCCATCTAAGAGGCTATATTCTGTATGGCTATGTAAGTGCACAAATGGTTTCATATTCTAGCCTCCTAGTTACCGTGCAAGTAAAAATATGTATTTAAGGCCTTCTTACGGGCCTTCCAATCTGGTAAAAAATGAGCTACCACAGTGTGAAAGGCCTTGCTGTGATTAGCATGTACAAAATGGGCGTATTCATGAACCATAACATACTCGATAAAAGATTCCGGCCCTTCAATTAGCCGGGTATTCATATTGATTAGTCCCTTCGCAGGTGTACAAGAACCCCAACGGCTAGTCATCCGCCGCTGACGTAACTTGGCCAAAGGCACCTCATAACCCCGCTGGCAAAATCGTTCATAAACCCGTTTAGACCAGACTTTAAAGACCCTCTCCCCCAAGCTTCGCAAGTAGCTGTCAAAGGCTTTAAATCGCTGGTCTTTTGAGGTAGGATCCTTCACAAAAAGATAGAGGGTGTCCTTGCCATCAAAAGCACCATAAGCAGATCCAGACCGCTGTAGACCTTCTACCTGCAGGTGGACCACCTTGCCTAGTATGGTCGCCTTCTCGCCTGTCACATACAGACGAGGGGCCCCTTGATTGACTACTATTGCCTTAAATTTAGCTTGGGTCCGCTTAATAAAGGGTATCTGCTCAATGATAAAGGACTCTATCCGCGTTAGAGGTACATAGGGAGACGCAGATAGGTGGAGGGACCCATCAGGATGAATACGGAGATTAATATTCTTAACCCGTTTTTGGGTCAACGTATAGGTCAAAGATTCTCCCTCGTAGGTCACCTGTCCCTGGTAGGTCGTCATAGGTCTTCTCCCCTCCTTTCCATCGTCTTAATTCCTTAGCTCAATTCAAAAGAGGCCTTGTCCAATAGAAAAAGTAATACATTCATTATTATACCATGATAAGAAGAAGCCCTCTCCGAAGAGAGGGCTTCTTTGTTAAGAGTGGTAACACAATACGTGAAGACCACTTACATAGGCTAGAACTATTCAGTTTATTTAGCTTGCTTAGCTGCTTTTGCACGAGCAGACTTATCCAAGATAGTCTTGCGGATACGAATGTTTTCTGGTGTTACTTCTACTAACTCATCATCATTGATCCATTCCAAAGCTTGTTCCAAGGAGAGGATTCGAGGAGGAGTCAAGCGAACTGCTTCATCGGAAGAGGAAGAACGCATGTTAGTAACATGCTTTTTCTTACATGGATTAACATCCATATCGAGTTCGCGAGCATTCTCACCGATTACTTGCCCAGCGTAAACAGGTACGTTTGGACCAAGGAAGAGAACGCCACGGTCTTGAACAGAGTTCAAGCCATATGGAGTTGTTTCACCATCTTCAAAGGCTACCAAGGCACCGCGTGTACGGCCTGGGATTTCACCCTTATATGGGGCATACCCATGGAAGACATGGTTCATGATGCCGTTACCCTTAGTAGCTGTAAGGAATTGAGCCCGGAAGCCGATGAGACCACGAGCAGGCACAACGAATTCCATGCGGATATAACCAGCAGTTTCCACCATATTCACCAAGTCGCCCTTACGAACGCCAAGGGATTCCATAACAGTACCCATAAATTCTTGTGGTACGTCGATGGTCAGGTTTTCCAATGGTTCACACAATTGGCCGTTAACTTCTTTGAAGATTACGCGAGGTTTACCAACTTGCAATTCATAGCCTTCACGACGCATAGTTTCAATCAAGACAGCCAAGTGCAATTCGCCACGGCCAGATACCTTGAATTGGTCAGCAGAATCAGTTTCTTCCACCTTCATAGCCACGTTTGTTTCAATTTCACGGAAGAGGCGGTCACGCAAGTGACGAGATGTTACGAAATCACCTTCACGACCAGCGAATGGAGAGTTATTGACAGAGAACATCATGGACAAAGTTGGTTCGTCGATGGTGAGCATTGGCAATGCTTCTGGATTTTCAGGGTCTGCCACTGTTTCGCCGATGTTGATATCTTCAATACCCGCGAAAGCAATGATGTCCCCTACCAAAGCTTCGTCAGTTTCAACTCGTTGTAAACCATTGTAGGTATAGAGTTTACCAATACGACCTTTACGAGTTTCTTCCCCATTCATAACCACAACTTGTTGGCCTGCTTTCATCTTACCGCGAACCACACGGCCTACAGCAATTTTACCGATGAAATTATCATAATCAAGGGTAGTTGTCATGAATTGAAGAGGACCCTCAGCGTCGCCTTCTGGAGCTGGGATTTCTTTGATCAAGGTTTCGAACAATGGTTGCATATCAACAGCTTCGTCATCCCAGTTTGTTTTAGCCACACCGGACCGAGCAGATGCATAAACCACAGGGAAGTCAAGTTGTTCATCGTTAGCTTCTAGCTCCATGAAGAGTTCAAGGACTTCATCTTCTACGTCTTTAACCCGTTGGTCAGGACGGTCAATCTTATTGACAACAACGATAGGTTTCAAACCTTGTTCCAAAGCCTTCCGCAATACATATTTGGTTTGTGGCATAGGACCTTCGAAAGCATCTACCAAGAGGAGTACGCCATCAACCATGTTAAGAACCCGTTCTACTTCGCCACCGAAGTCAGCATGGCCTGGGGTATCCACGATGTTAATTTTAATGCCGTTGTGCATAACCGCCGTGTTTTTAGACAAGATGGTAATCCCACGTTCCCGTTCCAAATCGTTGGAGTCCATTACACGTTCAGCCACTTTTTCATTTTCACGGAATACGTGACTTTGTTTCAACAATGCGTCAACCAAGGTCGTTTTGCCATGGTCAACGTGGGCGATAATCGCTACATTACGAAGATTTTCGCGAATCATACTTCCTCCTAAGTAAACTCTGATGACAGCCTATATAACTCTCTATATAAGATCGATTCCCCCTTACCAGGAAGGGCAATCCAATCATCCTTAAATAACGATTTATTATAGCATATAATGCCATTCATGGCTATGCACATATCCTGGCTTACCCTTGAAGCCAAGGCTCAAAAAAGCCTCTACCTAATAAGATCCTAGGTAGAGGCAATAAAATTTATCCAGTGGCATGAAATGGTTCTATAGGGCTAAGAGATACCTATTTTTCATCTTCCCCTAGAATCCGTACTTCCGTTTCCAAGTCCACATCATGTGCTTCCTTAATACGCCGTTGTACTTCCTTGATGACACCATGGACATCCTTAAAGCTCGCATGGCCCTTATTAATGACAAAGCCTGCGTGTTTTTTAGAGACTTCCGCATCACCTACAGACAGACCCTTGAGGCCAGTTTGATCAATCAAGGTTCCTGCAAAGTGCCCTGGTGGCCGTTTAAAGGTAGATCCTGCAGAAGCATACTCAAGAGGTTGTCTAGACTCACGCTTCTCTGTGAGTTCATCCATCTTAGCCTGAATACGATCCTCAGAACCCGGTTCCAGCGTCAATTTGATTTCCCCTATGATTTCTCCATTATCATGGAAGAGAGAGTGACGGTAGGAAAAGGCTAATTCTCCTATGCTGTGTTCAACGATTTTGCCTTCCCGTGTAACAGCTTTTACACTAGTAACTACATGGCTCATTTCGCCACCATAGGCACCAGCATTCATGAATACAGCTCCACCCAAAGAACCAGGGATACCACAGGCAAATTCAAGACCTGACAGGCCATGTTTTCGGGCAAACTCAGACACATCCTTCATCATATGGCCCGCAGAAGCTCTCACCGTGACCCCATCAGCCCGCAATACTGCTAACATATCCCTGAGGACTACAACTACACCACGGATGCCCCCATCTCTCACTAACACATTAGAGCCACCACCTATAACAGTGACAGTCACACCTGTCTCATGGAGGTAAGCCATAAGAGCTGCCAATTCTTCCAAAGTCCGTGGCAAAACTAAAATATCAGCAGGGCCACCAATTTTAAAGGTCGTATAACCCGCTAACACTTCATCGCGAAGAACACATTCCTTAGGTAGGATTTTTCCCAAATCCTGTGCAAGCTTGTCTAAATTAATGTTTTTTTGCATCTTCAAGCACCTTCATGCCTTCCGTAATAGGGCCGGAAATAATCTTGTACACATCATTTGTTACTTGCGACCATTTCATGTGTGCTTGAAGATACTTAGCTACAGCTGGATTAGCTTCAATTTGTGGTACCAAGGCTTCCTGTTTTTTTAAGAGTTCTGCTTCATTAGGAGCTTGTGCCAATTTAGCATATTCCCATTCCATTTGCTGAGACATAAAAGTGCGAACAAGTTCAGTAGAAGCTTGGTCTTTCTCCACTTCCGCCTGAGCGGCCATCAATTCTTTATATTCTTCAGATTCACGCATAGCTGCAGCCAAATCATGAGCTTTATCGTAGTTCATTTTGCCTCCTCTAAAAAGATCTAATTCCTATTACTGTAAGTTTTTACTCTCTATACCTACTTAGAGCTCAAGTAGGTAGATACATTTTTTAGGTCTGGATAGTCCAACTGCCGCATGGCCTCATAGGAAATGATGGCCACAGCATTGGATAAGTTAAGGGATCGTGCTTGGTCCACCATAGGGATGCGAATGCAGGACTCTTCATGACCCTTCAACAAGTCTTCTGGTAACCCTCTCGATTCAGGACCAAAGACCAACATATCTCCCAATTGATAGGCCACCTCAGAATGAGTATGAGGGGCCTTAGTAGTAGCATAGAAATAGCGACGGTCTGGATACTTAGCATAGAGTTCTTCTATGCTCTCATGGACTTGCACATCCACTAAATGCCAATAATCAAGTCCGGCCCGTTTAACATGCTTGTCATCAATAGAAAAACCCAAGGGTTTAATGAGATGCAAGGTCATGTGATTAGCCGCACAAAGACGGGCAATATTACCTGTATTGCCAGGAATTTCTGGTTCATATAATACAATTTCCATAGGTGGCCTTTCTAGCCTCTTACAAGCTTTTACAACAGCTGTATATACTTATATATTTTACAGAATTTAGGAAATTTCTACAAGATTTAGCGCACAAAGTGACCAGACTTGCCCCCTGATTTTTCCACCAAGTATACGGGACCCATCACCATTCCTTTATCAATAGCCTTACACATATCGTAAACCGTTAAAAGTCCTACTTGAACGGCCGTAAGAGCCTCCATCTCAACACCAGTCTGCCCCTTAGTCTCCACCTGGGCTCTTACCTTGACCTCATAGATTACCCCTCCTTGCCCTTCTTCTCGTTTCTCCAAAGAGCAATGAACATCAACCTTGGTTAAGGCCAAGGGATGGCAAAGGGGAATCAAATCAGAGGTTCGTTTAGCCCCCATAATGGCTGCTAGTTGAGCAACATGTAATACATCGCCCTTTTTCATATCATGACTCGCTATGCGGTCATAAATGTCCTTGCAAACCTTGATAAATCCCTCCGCTATGGCTATACGGTGGGTTACCGCCTTGTCTCCCACATCGACCATGCGGGCATTCCCGTCTCTATCAAAGTGCGTTAATTCCTTTTCCATAAGGACCTCCCATATATACCCCTGCTAGCATCAAGCAATACTCTTATAGAGTCACCCTCTAGTTCGTATTTCATATATTGAAAGCTAACATAAGTGAATCGATTATTTATACAATTATCAGTATAACAAACAGGATAAACCCCTGTCTGTCTAGAATTACTTATATAGCGAGGCAAGCAGTTGGCTTGTCCCTTAATGACTATCTTAGAGGAGGTAAGAATCTCATGGCAAATACACTCACCTACTTTGGCCACGCAGCCTTTATGTTAACTCATGACGATCAATCAATCGTCTTTGACCCATTCTTTACCGGTAATACTTGGGATAAGGCTAAAGCAGAAGATATTAAAGCCCAATACATATTCGTCAGCCACGGCCATGATGACCACTATGGAGATACAGAGGCCATCGCCAAGGCCAATGATGCCCTTGTCATCTCCACTGCAGAAATCTGTCAAAAAGCAGCCCAAGGGGGATGTAAGACCCACCCCCTTCATCTAGGAGGTAAGGTAGACCTTCCCTTCGGTTCTATCCGCCTAGTACCAGCCTTCCACGGAGCTGGCGTGCCTGGTGGCCATGCAGCAGGTTGCTTAGTAGACTTCTATGGGACCCGCCTTTACTTTGCAGGGGATACCTGCCTCTACTCGGATATGAAACTCCATAACCGCTTCGGTGATTTGGATTATGCCCTTCTCCCTATTGGTGACACCTACACCATGGGTATTGATGATGCTGCCTTAGCAGCCTCTTGGGTAGATGCGACCATTACCATCCCAATCCACTATAAAACATGGCCTGTTATCGACAAAGAACCTGGCCGCTTCACAGCACTCTTGGAGGCTAAGTATAAAAAATCTGGCCTCATTGTAGAACCAGGGACTAGCATCGAACTATAAAACATTCACTTATACTTAGAAGAGCCCCTAGCTTACATACATAAGCTAGGGGCTCTTCTTGTTTTCCTTTAGTGGAAATTAAATTTTACTTCTACTGGGTTGGTATTTTGAGAGCTATCTGTCTTTGTAGTTGGCATTTGAATTGCTGGCACCAGAGTATCGTGCCCCTTCTTAGCCTCTTTAGTAGCCTTCTTATCCAATTTATCCGCTGTTTTACGAGCAGTAGCATCAATCTTAGCTCGAATATCTGCTTGCGTAGCTTGCTTAACTTCAACCTTTTCCTCTGCGGCTTTAGCAGCTTCCGCAGCCTTCTTATTAGCTTCAGCATATGGATTTGGGCCATAGAAGGAAATGAGATATACCTTCTTAAAGACCTTATCAATAGTATCAGGACCAGTACCAGTTAATTGATACCAAGTCCCACGGTAAGGGTTATAGGCCTCTACAATTTTGGTATCGTAATTATAGCGCCATTGGAAACGACCATAATGAGAAGCCGATCCAGAATAGGCTGTCCCCATAACCTCTTGACCCGCAATAATATAAATAGGAGGAGCATACTTAACTACGTAAATGGAATCCAAATCAATAGCCGTTACCGCTTGTTGATGCATCTGAAAATTTGTATAGCGGGGATTTCCCTCCCAAGGATGAGCAGAAGCCACGGCTGTCCCAACGAGGAGACAAGACAAGGCTACGCCTACTAGTTTCTTAATCACCTGTGTTCTCCTTATCTTCTTCTCAATCGATTTTCCATCGATTTTCTAGTCTATTCGACCTTATCGCGTCTCACTTACTTATACTATAGCGAAACCACAAAGGCCCTATAATCTTGTCACAACTGTACTGATTATAGAGCCTTTTTATTCTTTATTCAAATCACAGGAGTTAACAATAGTCAAGAAAGCCTATTTCTAAGCTAAATACGTGGATTCTCTTTTTCCGTTACCCCATCCCGGAAATTGGACACAATATGGCGTCGATCCAAAAATTCCTCAGACCACTCAAAAAACTTCTCTTGGTTGGCCATAGAGAAGCCTCCTCGATTATTTTCTCGAGCGATTTCTGCATCTACATCACCTTCGAAACGACTGGCAATGGTCTTATTTTCTAACGGTTTTACAAGGCCATATGGCTTGGCTAGCGATAGGTCCCCATCATGCGTAAGAACCCAGAGTATCTTATAACCCTTAGGCAGGGGGTCCAAATGTTCCTCCCCTGCACCATCGGTAAAATAAATCAAAAGATCCGCCTGCTTATCATTAGCAAAGGCCACCACAGGGCTAAAGGCTGTGCCTCCCCGTCCTTCTAGACGAGTTTCTAAATCCTTCATGGTCTTGAGATAATAAGAGCGTTGTATCTGATTGTCACATTCTACGATGATCAAATCATGCTGATAGGCCTTAAGAATCTGCAAGGTTTCCATAAGAGCCTCTCGAAACTGTTCATCTGTAATAGACCCTGACGTATCCAAAGCTACTACGACCCGTGCCTTATGATTGCGAATAGACCCTCTTAGATCAAGGCGGGAAGGCTGCCGCCGATTATGGCGGGTCATGGTCTTCTTATGCCCCACTTCTATGGTCCCCATAAGTTTTTTCAAATAATGATGCCAAGGAAGGTCTGACTTATACTGGTAAAATTCCTGAATAAGGGACCCCAAATAGCCTTCTGCATGACCATGATTAGCCTTCTCTATATACTCTTGAGTAAAAGCCTCTATATCCTTATCCGACAAGGGATCAGCCTCATCCCAAACACCATGGGTCCGTTCTGCATTAAAAGTATACTCTACAGGGTCTCCTCCCTGATTTTGATCGCTTTCTCCCTCTATATCAGAAAACTCTAAATCCGCCTCTTGAGACTGCGTATCTTGTCCATCCTTATCAGCTTTTAATTGATCATAGGCAGTCTGTAATTTGGAGGCATAATATTCTAAGGTCCTAAAGGGTTTAAGTTCTAAGCTAAACCGTTCATTGAGGTAGGGCACCGTAATAGCATCACGTGGCATATCTTGTAGGTAATTATTGACCACCGCATCCATGGCCAAATTGACCACATAGGAATCATAGGACTTCTTAAGGATGTTAGCCCTACTCATATGTTGTAAAAGAATATGGAGAATCTCATGCTTAATAGCATTCTTCATTTGCTCCATAGGAAGAGGTAAAAACTGGTAGGGATTAATATAGAGGCAATAACGGCCTCCTTTAAAATTAGAGGCCGTGGGACTAGCTATATCGGTCCGCAATTGATGGTCCATCTGCAGGTAAAAGTAGGCAAAGAAAGGGTCATCTTCTAGGATACGTCCATTGACCCGCTCTAAAATTTTTTGCATTCCCTTCTCGATAAAAGGTGTAATCGTTCCTTCCCCATCCAAGAGGTCTAATAAGGCTCCCGCTTCCTTCCTATGGTCATAAAGTTGTGTCAAGGTCTCCGTCATAGCAGCTTTAGTATCAGCTATAGCATTGGCATCAGCCATACCTTTTTGTTCAACTCTATCCTTTATTTTGCTCTCTCTCCCCATTAAATCACGGCCTCATAATAAGCATTTACAAAAGACTCTTCTGCCATCAAGAAGGTATAAAGATGCGGTGTCTCCTGAGCCATATCCTTCATGGCTGCCACCATCAGATCCATAGGACAGAGCTTGAGGTAGTCGATAAAGCGTTTCAGTTTAGCTTGCCTATCCGTGGGGCTTAGGAATTCAACTTCCCCTTCTAAGCGTTTCATAATATGCTTGGTAGCCACATAGATGCGGGTAGGCTTTTCTTCTTCTAAACGGCCAGGAAGGGCCTTCCAAGCCTCATCAGAGCCATAGAGATCCTCATAGGCAATCAGAGGGCCATCCTGACGTTTTAAAAAGGCTACAAAAGCCTTGGCAATGAGATCACCTACATTTCCTCTCACGACAGCCTCAAATTGTTGGTCTGTAAATCGTCCCTCATGCGCCTTATAGGTCTGATAGAGTTGGCTCACCCGTTCATAGGACCGCGGTGTGGCATCAATACCTCCCTCCTCATGCTTATAAAGGTAGTCTGGATATGTAGAAATAAACTCGATAACCTTAGGGTCTAACTTAGCTTCCATAGCCCAATCGAGCCACTGCATATAGTCTGCTTCCATATAGAGCCAAACAAACCGATTCTTTTGTGCTGCGTCCATATCTACCGTTTGGTAATCGAACTCATTGTCCGGGTTCATAGCCGCCATGATAGCTACAGAATCGGGTAATCTATACCCATTGATTTCCCGGTTCAAAATAAGATTCATCAACTCCTGTTGAACCGAATGTTCACAGCGATTGATTTCATCAATAAAGAGAAGTACTTTTCGTCCCTCTTCTGCCAAGCGGTCAATGGCGGATAGGGTATGGTGGACTGCATAAACAGTAATACTCTCTCTTTTAGGCGATCCATCAGCACCTTCTTTTGTCACTTCTTGCACAGTTGGAAGACCGCCGATTTCCCCCTCTTTCAAAAGGTTGCCATCAATAATCTCCAGGGCCCACCCCTCTTGATTGGCAATCGTTCGAGCCAAAGAGGACTTGCCAATTCCCGTTTCCCCCACCAAGAGAGGCACTTGATTGGCCAAAAGAACCAATTCTGCACTGCCTTTAGCATCATTAAAATTCATTATTACCTCTATTCTTAGGCCCTAATCAAGCCCCTAATATATGTATTACGATTAAACTATTTCTATAAAATTACCCCAACCAAGTATCCATACAGACCTGCTTGGCCTCTAACGACCCATATTGATAGGCTAGGACCGCTAGATCAAACACCTGATCGCCCAGCTTACGTTTTCGCCCATCAGAGGCCAACTCACGCAAGTACTCTCGATCTGGGTCCAGTGCTTCTAACTTTTCCTTCCATATGGCAAGGATATCATCTGGCCCAATCCCCAAAGAAGTTGGTAGGTAAGCTTCCACGCGACTGGAAACCCGTAAGAGCGCTAACCCGTCCTCCCGACTCAAACTGCTGAGGAGGCGCATCGCTTGAATGTTCTGCTTAATAGCCAAGGATTTCATAGCTAGGCTAGGATTCTCTATGTAGCGCAAAGCTAAGTAGGACTTCTTAAGAGCCTCCAATTTAACCTTATCACTAGCATTTTTAATATATTGTAAGGACTCATAAGAGGCCTTAACAGCCATAATTTGTAAGTCCTCTGAAGGTTGCTCCACATATTGTATAGCCCAACCGGATTGGCTTAAGGCTTCTATAATCACCAGGTCTGTAGGATTCTTGATATAACGCAAGTTATCCCAGGAAGCACGAACTGCTTGCAGCTGGAGGTCCTGACTTGGGTCCACTACAAAGGCAATAGCCTTAATATCATTAGCCAAGGCCGCATCAATGAGGTCTTGGCTAGGATCTTTAATATATTCCAACAGGGTCCCCTTATGGGATAGGGCCACTAGCTTCATAGCATGGCTAGGATTAGGAATATTGCGAATACCTTGGGGATTACGGGCCAAGGCCGCCAGGATTTGTTCTTCCTTCATCAGACCTCCTTATATCTAAAATTTTATATCTATATTGTATCACATGCTTGGGCAAACTGATTCCTCGGCTTGTAATAGTTTTAATCTATGAAATAGGTCTATAAATAGATATTAGACAGTCTATAGATGAAAAGGTATGATACATTTATTCTTGACATACGTCAGTACCTAACATACAAGGACCTGTAATCCTTTTTTATTTTGTTTATATTGGGAGGTATACCATGAGCCAAGCCCCATTCCGTTATGATATTGTAGGTTCCTTCCTACGCCCTCAAGAAGTTAAAGACGCCCGTGCTGCCTTTGAAGCTGGCAAGATTTCCAAAGAAGACCTACGTGCTATCGAAGACAAGGCTATCAAAGAATTGGTAGAAAAAGAGAAAAAAGTCGGTCTCAAGGCTGTTACTGATGGCGAATTCCGTCGTGCCTTCTGGCACATCGATTTCCTAGAAGAATTAATCGGTGTAAACGAAACCAAGGCGGAAACCTGGTCCACCCAATTCAAGGGACACAATCCTAAAGCCCTCACTCTCAAAGTTGAAGGTAAGATTGACTTTCCTGAAGACCACCCTCATTTGGCTGACTTCAAGTATCTTAAGTCAATTGCTGGTGACGATGTAGTAGCTAAGATGACCATTCCATCCCCTTCCATGCTCTACCATATCATAGCTGTTCGTGGCGCTGCTGATTACCAACCAATTGATCGCTACAAGGACGACCAAGTCTTCTTCGATGACTTAGCTGATACCTACATCAAAGCTGTCCATGCCTTCTATAATGCTGGCTGTCGCTATCTCCAAATCGATGATACCTCTTGGGGGGAATTCTGCGATAGCGAAAAGGTAAAGGGCTTCAAGGCTAATGGGGTCGACACTGAAAAAGTACAAGAAAAATACGTAGAAGTAATCAATAAAATCGTTGCTGCTAAGCCTGCAGATTTAACCTTAACCCTACACATTTGCCGTGGTAACTTCCGGTCCACCTACTTCTCCTCCGGCGCATATGATGCTGTTGCAGAACTCCTCTTCGGCCACTGCCATGTGGACGGCTTCTTCCTCGAATTCGACACAGACCGGTCCGGTACCTTCGCACCTTTGGCTAAAATTAAAAATCAAAAAGTTGTCCTTGGCCTCGTAACTTCCAAATTCCCTGAGTTGGAAGATCCTGATCAAGTGAAAGCCCGCATCAAGGACGCTGAGCAATACATTTCCAAAGACCAACTCTGTCTCTCTCCTCAATGTGGTTTCTCCTCCACAGAAGAAGGTAATGAACTCCTAGATGAAGACCAATGGAAAAAGTTGGCCCTCATTAAGAAAATTGCTGAAGATGTTTGGGAAGACGCATAACACTGACTAGACAGGCCCCTAATACTAAATAAGCTCCTACAAACCTATATACACAAGAAAGCCCACCTACCTAAGTAGGTGGGTTTTCTTATAGGCCTAACACGTAAACCCTATGCTATAATAAGTAAAATTGATAAGGAGGACCTATGAAAAAACTCTATCTATTTCTCTGCTCCTTACTAGCCTGTCTGGTCTTATTCACGTCATGTGGTAGCCCTAGCCAAGACATGGCTAAAGAATCAGATCATCAAGCTCAGAGTATCCAAACGAGCCTGAACCAAACATCCATACTTGTCGAGGAAGACCAAGCCTATACTGACAAAGACCATGTAGCCGCCTATATTCATCAATACGGCCATCTGCCACCTAACTACATTACCAAAAAAGATGCCCAAGCCCTAGGTTGGAAAGACAAGGGGTCTCTCGATACGGTAGCTCCTGGCAAATCCATCGGAGGCGACCGCTTTGGTAACTACCAAGAACAGTTACCTCATAAGGAGGGACGTACTTGGAAAGAAGCTGATATAGACTATATCAAAGGTAACCGTAATGGCAAGCGACTTATCTACTCCAATGATGGTCTTGTCTACTATACGGATGACCACTATAAGACCTTTAAGGAGATTCCATGAGAACTATACAAATACAAGTAAATGCTATGAAAAGCTTGGATCAGGCGCATACCTACCTAGCCCAGTTAATAGACTTTCCAGCCTATTACGGAAGAAATTTAGATGCCCTCTACGACATGCTCACAGAGATATCCCAGGATACACAAGTAATCCTACCCAAAGCCCTAGGAGACGACCATTACCTAGGTTTAGATGGGACCTATATCATCAGAGTCTTTCAAGAGGCAGCGCAGAACAATCCTAAACTCCACCTGATCCTCCAATGAGCGATTATCCTATACATCTAACTATAACAAGAAATAAAGTAAGGTATGAGACTAAAGAAGACATTCTAACGATAAAACAAGAGCCCCTAGGAATAGGACTATCCCATTCCTAGGGGCTCTTGTGTATAAATTAAAGTATGCTCATATACCTATCGAGAGGATAATAATTCATCAATATAAGCTTGCATACGTTGGGGATCAAAAAAAACCTCTTCGAGGCACAAGCCTTGAGCTGGTGCTGTTTTACCAATACAGCGCCGATCTTTAGCCGCTAAATAACCTGCTATAGCCTCAACCGATCGAGCACCACGACCTACATCCACCAAGAGGCCTGCTATATTGCGAACCATATGGTAGAGAAAGCCATCTCCTACGACAGTAATGGTCAAATCTCCTGGATAATGGCCAAAATCGCCATCAGAGGCTGTGTTCTCCTCCACATGCACATGTATAGCATAAATAGTCTTAACAGGGTCTGCAGGTGTTGTATTAGCTCCTTTTAGTGTAGTGTAATCATGAGTACCACACAGGGCCTGCCCTGCTCGCCGCATAGCTTCTAAGTCTAAGGGCTTTTTAAAATGCCATTGGTAACGCATGGTCAGGGGGTTTTGAATGAGGTGGTTATGGATCTTATAGCTATAAGCCTTACCGCATATCTTGTGGCGAGCCCTCCAGTCCAATTCCATCTCCATAGCATCCTGTACCACAATATAGGCTGGTAGATGGGCAATGAGAGCCCGCTTTAAATTTTCTACTGGGATCTTTCCCTCCGTAAAGAAGGAGACCACTTGAAATTTAGCGTGAACCCCTGCATCAGTACGCGACGAACCATAGCAGGTAATGGGCTCGTTGCAAACCTTAGAGAGGGCTTCTTCTAAACAGCCCTGCACGGTCAGGCCCTTATCGGCAGGCTGCCGTTGATAACCAGCTAGTTCAGTCCCATCATAGGCCACAATGAGGCGAATATGGCGAGTTCCCTCTGGGAAGGGTCGATCATTTTTTCGCAGGCTTTGCTCCCTCATAGGGCTCCTCCCATCGATACAAGCTATAAGAAATGAAATTTAGAGAATCACATACATAAGAGCCAAGGCTAACACCAAAATAGCCACAAAACCAGCTGCGACTAGATCCTGAGTCCCATAAGCTAGGGCCTTCATGCGGGTCCGTCCCTCTCCCCCTCGGTAACAACGAGCCTCCATAGCAACCGCCAAATCATCAGCACGGCGAAAAGCAGATATAAAAAGGGGAACCAAGAGAGGCACCATATTCTTAATACGAGCTAAGATATTACCTGATTCAAAATCAGCCCCTCGGGAGGTTTGGGCTTTCATAATCCGATCTGTTTCCTCTAAGAGAGTCGGAATAAAACGTAGGGCTATAGTCATCATCATAGCAAGCTCATGCGCGGGTACTCCAATCCGACGGAAGGGTCTGAGAAGTGCTTCTACCCCATCAGTCAACCGAATTGGTGAAGTCGTAAAGGTTAAGAGGGAAGAAAAGAGAATTAAGCAGAGGAGGCGAATTCCCATTTGTGCCCCCATAGTAACCCCTTCCTCTGTAATACTGATGAAAGAATAAGTAAGGATCGGTGTTCCCGGAGATGTCAATGATTTCGGCAATGTCGGTTCCGATGATGCCGATGATGCCGAAGCATAGCTAGACGCCAGGCATGGATTTATGCATCGAAAGGTTGCGGCCCGTCGTGAGGGGTCGCAACCTGTTCAGCGCAAGGATTTGGCGCGAGCCACGGTGTCTTCCACCAACACGGCCTGCGCGTCGATGATCGGTAGCTGAGGCATCGGGAACGCCTCGTTCAGTACGCTCAGTTCGGTGCATCCCAGAATCAGCGCGTCGCAGGCGCAAGGGCCGGCCGGGTCGAGCATGTCACGGAGCACGGATTCGTATCGTTCCTGATTCAGCTCTCCCGAGCCTTTCACATCATCGTAAATCAGCGAAGTGATGCGCTCCTGCAGGTCATCGGTCGGTTCCACGAAGGCATATCCGGCTTCGGTGGCCGCATGCGCATATACGCCCGATTTGCGCGACCCGGAAGTGCCGAGGAAACCGATTCGGGGGAACCGTTCCTTTGGGTAGCGTTGTGCCATGCGATTCACGGCGCCGCGCGGCATGTGCAGAATCGGTACCGGCGTCAGCCTTTGGAAATCATCATAGAAGTAGTGCGCCGTATTGCAGGTGAGCACGATGAAGCTCGCGCCCATCGCGGTGGCCTTTTCGATATCGTCGGCAATCACC
>URPV01000015.1 GCA_900549805.1 uncultured Veillonella sp. | reverse complement strand
GTGGTGCGGATTTTTCAAATATAAAATCTTTGTAAACCATACCTTTCTGCCTTGGACTATGCTATAATATAACAGATTAATTGCTCAGATTAGGCAATGGCCTGATGAGTTACTTTTAGGAGGATATCCCTGTATGTTAAAGAAAACTACCTATAAACGTATGTTGGCAGTTTCCGTTTTATCTGCTCTTATGGGCTCCGGTTCTGTCATGGCGGCTAACGTAGAAACTGGTTACACCCCGCAAATGGGGACCACTGATGCGGTTGAACAAGCTGATACTGAGGTGGCTACAGCGTCTGCTACAAGTCCAATGAACGCGTCCGCAGCACCTAGTGTAGGGGGCGTACATAATTCTAAGGAAGCAGAAGAATTGGCAGCCATTACCGCTGCTCGTGGCGATACAGCTATTTCTGAAGATGGCACTGTTGTGCAAGCACCAGATGGATCTGTAAAGGTAGATAACTCTGCTTTGTCCACTAGTGACAAGGAAGTTAAGATGGTATCTAAGGTGACCGGTGGCACTGACCTTGATAAGGCTGCACAAGATGCAAACAACCAAGCAGATGCTAATGTACAAGCTCAATTTGTATCTGCAGTAACACCTGAAATGTTGAAGCCTTATTTGGGTAAAACCATTACGGGTCTCTCTGTGACTGGTCTTGAACCAGGTCGAGAAGCAGAACTCCTTTCCCACTTAAAGAATAAGGTGGGCGATAAGGTTACCGAAGAAGGCATCCTTGCTGACATTAAAGGCCTTGGTAATACGGGTGTATTCTCTGAGGTTAATCCCGTTATCACAGTAGTTCCTGAAGGGGTAAAAGTTGCTTATCAAGTGACTCTTAATCCTGTTGTGAAGGGTATCCAATTCGAAGGTAATACAGTTTATTCCTCAGAAAATTTGGTCAACTACCTTAACGTACAACCAGGCACAGTCCTTAATTCTGTGTATGTAGGTCAAAAGATCCAAGGGATTAATGCAGCATATCAACGTGATGGCTATACTATGGCCCATGTATCTGGCTTGTCTGTAGATAATGATGGTATTGTTCACATTACTATCGTAGAAGGTGTAGTTGAAGATATCGTACCAGCTGGTAACAAGAAAACTCGCGACAAGGTAATTACTCGTGAATTCATCCAAAAGAAGGGCAAACCTTTCAATGCCTTCTTGGTACGTCGTTCTGTAGAACGGGTATATAACTTAGGCTTCTTTGACGATGTAAATGTTCGTATCTTGCCTGGATCTACACCAGATGCAGTAGTCATCGAAGTGGATGTCTTGGAACATAAGACAGGGACAATTACCTTAGGGGCAGGCTATTCTGAGTCGGATGGTCTAGTCGGCATTATCGAATTGGGTGAAGACAACCTCCGTGGTACTGGTGATAAGGTTAAAATCCACTGGGAAGTAGGTGGTAAAGATAACTATAAGAACTACCAAATTTCCTACTTACATCCATGGCTTGATCATAAGGGTACATCCTTAGGTTTCTCCTTCTTTAATCGAGAAGATGAATACACTGATTATGATGCACATGGTCATGAAGTGGCGGAATACAATAAGAAAACAAATGGTTTCAACGTATCCTTGGGGCGTCAAACTGGCGAATATACTCGCGATACTTTGACCTTGGAAACACGGAATGATAAATATCGTTGGAAAGATGGCGATAGCTCTGGCTTCCGTTATGATCGAAATCAAGGTGCTGGCGGTTCCGGTGATAACACATGGGACAATAAGACCTATGACTTTAAAGATTTTGACTATGTAGGTAAAAATTTCGGTCGAACTAACTCCATTACATGGCAAAAAGTTTATGATTCCCGTAATAACATTTACGATCCAAGTCGTGGCAAACGGATTTCTTACACAGCGCAATGGGCTGGTCACGGCTTAGGCGGTGACTTCGACTTCTACAAGTTTACTGCAGAAGGCCGTATGTATCGTAAGTTGGGCAATGGCCATGTCTTGGCCTTCCGGGCGCGGGGTGGTTTCATCCAAGGGGAGGCTCCTTATAGCCAATTGTTCACCTTGGGTGGCGCTGATTCCCTTCGGGGCTATGAAGACGACCAATTCCGTGGTAAGTACATGTACAACGCAACCTTGGAATACCGGTTCCCATTAGTTAAAAAAGTCTCTGGTGTTCTCTTCACTGATATCGGTGATGCTTGGGATGCACCTAACGTACCTTGGTATGAATCCAAGAAGGGCTTCAATGCCTCTGTAGGTGCTGGCCTTCGGGTCCAAACTCCAATCGGTCCAATCAAACTCGATTATGGTAAGGGTAAAGAGGACTCTAAGTTCCACTTTAGCTTCGGCACACAATTCTAATGATGATATACGATAAGGCGCCTTAGTGGCGCCTTCATCTATAAGAAAGAAGGTATAAGCGTTATGATGCGTTTGATGGCACATAAAACGGTAGCTAAGGTCTTGTCTATCGTTATTTCCCTCGTATTTATTGGTGGTATCGCTATGATGGCATACACCCAATTATCTGACTCTACTTCTAAGGAAGTGCCAGATAGCAATATCGGTTATTTCGATGCGACAAAGGTTATGAGTCCTGATAATCCTGTTTACCAAAAGGCAGGTCAAGAGTATCAAGATTTCTACCAAACCACAGTAACCAATGCACAACAAGATATGCAAGCAACACAAGATGAGGCTGCTAAGAAAAAGATTCAAGATGAAACGAGTCAAAAATTACAAGCTAAGGAAGATGAGTTGAAAAAAGGCTTGCAAGACAAAGCTGAAGAAGCAGCTAAACAAGTAGGCGAATCTAAAGGCTTATCTGTTGTGATTGAAAAATCTTCCGTCTTGTATGGTGGCGTGGATGTAACAGACCAAGTTATGCGCAAGATGCAAGATAATAATAAATAATTGGTTCAGCTAAGGGGGTCCCATGGGATACCGTAAAAAAGGGCTGGCCCTACTCGTTATCGTAGTCTTGGCCGTCATAGGCATGATTGGTGTATATCTCTTTGTGACTAACCATCAAAAGGCTAGTCTCTTACATAAGGGTCCATCTATTGGGGTTGTCCGTATGGATGAGGTTATCCGTCTCAATCCATCTTATGAGGAATACCGAAAGGCACAAGGTGAGTTGGAAGAATTGCAGGCTCAATACCAAGGAGAGCAAGAGGCTCTCAATAGTAAAGTGGCTATGCGAGAAAATGCCCTTAAGGCGCTGAGCATGGATCAGGGGATCAGTAATTCTTACAATACAGAATTAATGGCTAAGATTAAGGCTCGCGAAGATCAAATGAACGCTGATCTAGACCGTAAGCGGCATGAACTTATGGCTAAGTATGCGGCAGAGCAAAAGCTATCTCCTAGGGATACGGATTTGGCAATCGTTAATTTACAGCTTGCCCTTATGACCTATGATAGGCCTTTGCCCTATGATCCTGATCAAAGGCAGGCCTTCTTGTCTAAGAAGGCTGATTTACAGGCCCAACTTCAAGAATTGTTGGCTAAACGCAAGCCTAATATCTCCGGCAATATGGCCGATATTAGGGCTCGTGTAGAAGCTGAATTGAAACCTATTATGGAAAAGGGGCAAAGGGATTTGGATGCCTATGCACAATCTGTCCATAAGGACTTAAGCGCTAAGAGAGACTCTGATTTACAGGCTAAGGCTAAGGGAATTATGGATGAGAACAATTTGCCAAATGCGGCTCAATGGAATCAAACTTGGCAGGAACGTCTAGATGATAAGCAAGCTCAAGTGGATGCCATCTACCAATCCATGGAAGAAGATGTCCGTATGCGTGTGGCTGTCATTGCAGAATCCCAACATTTAGACCTAGTTTTGGCCCTCAATGGAGATGAAGCTAATATTTCTGGCTTGGATATAACAGATGCAATCGTAACGTCGTATGGCGTTGAATAGGAGGATATTATGAAACGTACAAAATCTTTAGTAATCGGTGCTGTAATGGTCAGTGCTATGAGTCTTTTAGCTGGTTGTGGTTCTGACAAGGTGGGCTATGTAGACACCAATAAAATCGTTCAACAATCTCAAAAAATGGCTGACGTAAATAAAGATGTAGCCGCTAAAAAGGCAGAACTAGAAGCTAAGATGAATGCAGTCGATCAATCTAATGCAACAGCTGTTCAAAAGGCACAACAAGATGCACAAGCTGAGTTTGAAGCTTATACCAATTCCAAGGATAAGGAAATCCAAGATTACTTCGAAGATGAAGTCGGTAAGGTAGCTAAACAAGAGGGCATTACAGTTGTCTTGGCTCATCGTGCTGTAGCTGCTGGCGGTGTCGATTTGACTGATAAAGTCTTGGATGCTGTTGGTCGTGCAGATACATCTACTCAAGAAGCTAATCAACAAGCAGCTGGTCAAGCTACTAGCCAAGGTGCTACACAAGGGCAAGGAGCGCAACAATAATTCTCTAGTGTTTAGGGGGCAATAGCCATGAATCATACAGTAGACCAATTAGCTGCATTAGTGAAGGGCCAAGTTGTTGGTGATGGGGCCCGTATTATTGAAGAAACGCGTAGTCTAGAACAAGCGGCGCCTAATTCTATTACCTTTGCTGTTGGTGATTATGTAGAATTTGTTTCGCAATCCAAGGCAGGGGCAGTTATCGTAGAGGCCCCAGTGGAAGGCTTAGCTATACCACAAATTGTTGTAGCCAATGCCAAGGCTGCCTTTGCACAAGTCTTGGATTGTTTTCATCCACCTGTAACTTGGGAAGCTGGCATCCATGAAACTGCTATTATTGGCAAAAATGTGAGCCTAGGTGAGAATGTGGCCATCGGGCCTTATGTTGTCATCAATGATAATGCTGTTATTGGGGATAATGTTATCATTCGCCCTTATGTGTATATTGGTCACAATGTTCGCATTGGAGAGGGCTCTGATATATATGCTGGTGCTGTGGTTCATGAGAACTGCGTTCTTGGGAAGCGGGTTGTTCTTCGAGCCAAGGCTGTTATCGGTGGTGAAGGCTTTGGCTTTGCCACGGAAGGTGGCAAGCATACTCATATACCACAAGTTGGTAATGTTGTCTTGGAAGATGATGTAGAGGTAGGTTCTTGTTCTTGTATCGATAATGCTACCATGGGGTCTACCTTGGTTCGACGGGGCACAAAGATCGACAACCTGGTTCATTTGGGTCATAATGTGGAAATTGGGGAGGATTGTTTCATTATCGCCCAAGTGGGGATTGCCGGATCTACTAAGGCTGGTAATCACTGTATTTTTGCAGGGCAAACGGGCTGTACAGGTCATATCACGATTGGTGATAATTGTACTTTTGCTGGTAAGACAGGTATTGTTGGTAATGTGCCTTCTGGCTCTACCATGGCGGGTTATCCAATGCGTCCACACAAGGAATGGCTTAAGATGGCAGCTTATGAAAATCGTTTGCCTGATATGATCAAAACTGTGAAAGCCCTTCAAAAGGAAGTGGCTGCTTTGAAAGAACAGCTTAAGGAGACTAAGTAAAACATATGTATAGGTTTTTAAAGTGCTTTAGTGCTTTCATTTGCCTATTGCCACATGCTATTCAATATGGAATTGGTTCCTTGTTGGGCCAATTGGGATGGTTTTTTACACCAGAAAAGCGTAAACGCTTGGCCATAGAACAAATCCTATTCTGCCATATTACAGATGATAAGGAGGAGGCGCGGCGCATTGCTAAGGCGTCCGTCACTCGATTTGGCCGTATGATCATCGATGTCCTCCGTTATCCTGAAATCAAAGATGGGGCTTATAAAGACATGGTCGAGATGGAGGGTCGTGAGTACTTAGACGACGCTCTTGAAAATGGGCGAGGTGCTATTTTGGCAGCTATGCACTCTGGTAACTGGGAACTCCTAGGAGGCGTGTTGGCTTCAGAAGGGTATCCACTGATTTCCGTGGCCTTTGAACAAGGTGGGGATACGGACAAATTCATCAATGAATACCGGGAGATGATGCATCAACATGTCACATTTAAAACATCCATTCGGGAAATGATTGCAGAGTTGAAGGACTCTAAGTTCATCGGTCTAATCATGGACCAAGACGCGGCTCACGCGGGGATGTTGGTACCTTTCTTTGGTTATGAAACCTTGACTGTTACGGGCCCTGCAACTTTGGCCCGCATGCAAGAAGTGCCTATTATACCGACGACTATTCGCTATGATAAATTTAAGAAGAAACATGTTATAGTCATCCATCCACCGATTTATGTGGAACGGACAGATGATAAAAAACGAGACATTTTAGTGACTACAACGATTTTAAATGAGTTCATTGAGGATTATATTCGCCGGTATCCTGAAGAATGGTTCTGGCTTCACAATCGATGGAAGTGGACCCGGCGTCGTTTCGGGGACAAGGTAGACCTTCCTTATTGTTCTGTGGACAATACGTAAGTGAGCTTACTAGCACCAAGCTTTGGCTTGGTGCTTTTCTTTTACCTTGAAAAAAACCCTGTAAGTGAGTATAATACAAAATGATTTATAGTAAAATTATAGCCAAAGGCTGAAAGGGGATTCCCCGTGACTGTTAAACAACAGACAATTAAAAAGCCAATTGAATATACAGGTATTGGGCTCCATTCTGGCCAACCCGTGACCATGACCCTGAAACCAGCTCCGGTTAATACAGGTATCGTATTCATCCGCACGGATATCGATGGCCATCCATCGGTTAAGGCGGATATTAAGAATGTTACCAATACTATGCGAGCTACTACCTTAGAAGATGGGGAGGCCAAGGTCTTTACTGTAGAACATGTAATGGCCGCCTTCTCCGGTATGGGTGTAGATAATTGCTACGTAGAAATGAATTCTCCTGAACCTCCTGTAGGTGATGGTGCATCTACTGTCTTTGTGGGGTTGATTGAAGAGGCTGGATTGGTAGAGCAAGAAGCTGATCGTAGGGTTCATGTCATCAAGAAGATGCATGCAATCTATGATGGCGATCGCTTCGTCATTGCCTTGCCTTATGAGGACTATCGAATTACCTTTACATCCGTCAATAGTCATCCCCTATTGGGAACCCAGCAAAGCGATGTGATCATTACGGCAGAGTCCTTTAAAAAGGAAATTGCCTCTGCAAGAACCATCGGTTTTGTTAAGGAATTGGAACAATTACAAGCTATGGGCCTAGCTAAGGGTGGATCCTTGGAAAATGCCCTTGTTTACGATGATGACAAATGCCTATCGATCCCTCGTTTTGATGACGAGCTAGTTCGCCATAAATCTTTGGATGTTATGGGTGACTTGTATTTGTTGGGGCCTATTAAAGGGCATATTATCGCTCAAAAATCCAGCCACGAGCTTAACTCTCGTCTCTCTAGATCTATCGTACAGGAAATCGAGGAGGATTAATTATGATCTTGAATCACGAAGACATTATTGAAATTTTGCCACACCGCTACCCTATGCTCTTGGTAGACCGCATTATTGAGTTGGAACCAATGAAAAGAGCAGTAGGCATTAAGAATGCCACTTTCAACGAAGCCTTCTTCCAAGGTCACTTCCCTGGTAACCCTGTTATGCCTGGTGTTCTCTTGACAGAAGCTATTGCACAAGTGGGGGGGATTGCCCTCTTGTACCCAGAAGAAAATCGTGGCCTCACACCTATGTTCACAGGTATCGACAACGTTCGTTTCCGCAATCCTGTAAAACCAGGCGATACAGTTCGTTTGGAAGCAGAAATCGTTAAGATTAAAGGTATGATGGGCAAGGTAACAGGTCGCGCTTACGTAGGCGATAAATTGTGCGCCTCTGGTGACTACATGTTTGCACTCGTTAAAGACTAAGAAATTGGAGTTACTGCTATGCATATGACCGTAGTTGGCATGGAAAATGCAGATGTACAAATTCATAGTTCTGCCAATGTGCATCCCAATGCTAAATTAGGTAAAGATGTTATCGTTGGTCCTAATGCAGTCATTGGTGAACACGTTGTCATCGGCGATGGCACTAAAATTGGCGCCAATGTAGTCATTGGTGGTTGGACTACAATTGGTAAAGACTGTGAGATTTTTCCGAATGCCTCCATTGGCCTTGAGCCACAGGATTTAAAATTCGTAGGTGAGAAATCCTACTGTACCATTGGCGATGGCACTGTTATTCGTGAATGTGTAACCATCTCCCGTGCTACTGGGGAAGGAGAAGAAACACGAGTTGGTAACAACTGTTTATTCCAGGCATGTACCCATGTAGCCCATAACTGCATTGTAGGGAACAATGTCATTATGTCTAACTTCTCTGGCCTTGCTGGCCATGCTGTCGTAGAAGACCGTGTTGTCATTGGCGGTTTGGCAGGTGTTCACCAATTCGTTAAAATTGGTCGTAACGCTATGGTTGGTGGTATGGCTAAGATTGTACAAGATGTACCACCATTTGTGATTGCTGATGGTCAACCTGGCCGAGTTATTGGTCTTAACTCCGTTGGCATTTCTCGTGCAGGCATTGATGAGAAAGTTCGTCGGGATCTAAAAAAAGCCTTCCGTATTCTCTATCGCTCTGGTTTCTCCTTGGCTAAGGCTATCGAAGAAATGGAACTCAATTTGGATTCTTCCCCTGAAATCGAACATCTCTTACGATTCTTGCGCAATGCAGATCGTGGTATTATGCGTACCCGTCGAGATTAATAGACGACACCTCTTGCTCATGGAGCAGGGGTGTCTTTTTTCTTAGAATTAATTTTCTTGCGATTAATATTAGAATTAATATGAAATTCTAGGAAGGCCTTTAGCCATTTAAATGGGGCATTTAAGAGTTAAGATAGGCCGTAGTTTTTGATAAAAGGGGGGAATTATAGTAAAATAGAGTGAATGTATATGTGTATTTTTGCGGATGAAATCCAGTCATAGACGAGGAGGATAGGATGGCTAAATTAGGTTTGATCGCTGGTATTGGTGTCTTGCCTGTAGAGTTCCTACGGGCGGCCCATGTACTCGGCCATCAAGTGGTGGTCATTACCGTAGTTCCTGATGCTAATCCGGCCTTGAAAGAAGAAGCGGATGCCTTTTATGATATTAGTCCACTCAAGGTAGGTAAGATCTTTAAGACCCTCAAAAAGGAGGGGGTTACTGACATTACTATGTTAGGAAAGGTAACCAAGGAAGTCTTATATAAGCGTGGCCTTACTATTCCAGATATGAAAACCCTATCCATCCTCAACTCTCTTAAGAATCGTGAGGATGACACTATTATGTTGGCCATTGTGGATGCCATTGAAAAAGAAGGCTTCCATGTAGTAGACCAAACCTTGTATTTAAAGCCTTTTATGCCTTCTGTTGGCGTTTTGACTAAGGCTCAACCGAGCGAAGAGCAAATGAAGGATATCCGTTTTGGATTTACGTTGGCTAAGGCCATGGGAGGCTTAGATATAGGCCAAACTGTTGTGGTTAAGAACCAAGCAGCCATGGCTATTGAAGCCATTGAAGGAACGGATAAATGTATACGCCGCGGAGGCCTCTTGGGTCAAGGTGGCGCGGTTGTAGTAAAAACGGCTAAACCTGATCAAGATCAGCGCTTCGATGTACCAGCGGTAGGACGCACAACCCTTCAATCTATGATTGATAGTGATTGTAGTGTCTTGGCTGTAGAAGCTGATCGGACGGTCTTCGTTGAACAAGCAGTCGTTCTAAACATGGCTAATGATAAGGGTATCGTCATCTGTGCTGTCAGCGAGGAGGACTAGTTATGAAAGTTATGTTCTCTGCCGGTGAAGCGTCTGGTGATGTGCACGCAGCTAGCGTGGCCAAGGCCTTAAAGGAAGCCTATCCAGAGGTAAGCATGCTGGGTATGGGGGGCGACCTCATGAAAGCTGCTGGCGTGGATATTGTATATGACATTAAGGATTTAGGGGTTATTGGCATCGTTGAAATTATTAAATCCCTGCCTAAATTCTTTAAACTTCGGGCTTATTTGAAGTCCATCATGATTAAGGAGAAACCGGATGTCTTCGTCTGCGTTGACTATCCAGGCTTTAACATGAAAATGGCCAAGGTTGCCAAAGATTTAGGCATTCCCGTTGTCTACTACATAGCGCCTACCATTTGGGCTTGGCATAAGTCTCGTGGGAATGATATTAAAAAGACTGTCACTAAAGTAGCTTCTATTTTTCCCTTTGAAGCGGAGGCTTATAAGGAGTTTGACTGCGATGTAGAATTTGTAGGCCATCCTCTTTTAGATATTGTAAAACCTACTATGACCAAGGAAGAGGCCTATAGGACTTTTAATACATCCCATGAAAATCATAACCTCTTGCTTATGCCTGGTTCTCGAAAGCAAGAAATATTAACCCTGTTAGATACTATGCTAGAGGCTGTTAAACTCTATATGCAAAGCCATAAGGTCGAGGAGGGTTACAAACCTCTTAAGATATTCTTGCCACGAGCCCATACTATAGATCGCCAATCTTTGGAAGATTATATAGCTAAGCACAAGGTGCCTGTGACTATTACAGAAGGGGGCAATTATGACTTGATGCAGATTTGTGATGTCTGCTTGGCTGCATCTGGTACAGCTACCTTAGAAACGGCTCTTATGGATTTGCCCACCGTCCTCTTGTATAAGATTTCTCCCATCACCTATGGCTTAGGAAAAATCTTAGTGAACTTAGACTATATTGGCTTGCCTAATATTATTGCTAAGAAAGAAGTCATTCCAGAGCTTTTACAGGACGATGTAAATCCGCAAATCCTCTTGGATACCTTCACACCACTCCTAGATGATGAAGTAGCCAATGAAGCTATGCGGGCTCAGTTACAACAAGTGCGTGCTGACCTGGGGCAACCAGGGGCGGTTAAACGGGTGGCACAATTGATTGCCAATCTAGCTCAGTAGGAGATTGTATGAATAATTCTTATAAACGTTTGCTCTTCTTCGTAAGGCCTTACCTCAAGCGCTTTTTCAGTGGTTTGCATGATTATTGCGGCCTCTGCTTATCTAGTGGTTCCGTGGCTCATTCAAAATGTGGTGGACAAAGTTCTGATGCAAAAAGAACTGCGTATGCTTAATGCTATTGCCTTTGCTATCTTGGGCCTCTTTATTATTCGGGGCTTTGCCTCATATGGGCAGTCCTATAATATGGCCTGGATAGGAGAGCGTATTATCATTGACGTACGGGCTAAGATCTTTGGTCACTTGCAAAAGTTGTCCATGTCTTATTTTGATCGCAATAAAACGGGTGTGGTTATGTCTAACCTCACTAATGACGTAGGAGCTGTTAAGTCCGCTATCACAACAGACCTTCTGTCTTTTGTTACAGAGGGCGTTACTCTCATTGGGTCAGTCATCGCCATGTTCGCCTTGGACTGGAAACTGACTCTCGTAACATTTGTTTCCGTTCCGTTAGTTCTGGGTATCATAAATATTTTTGGTAAAAAGTTGCGGGTCGCTGGTCATGATATTCAAGGTCGAGCTGCCGATATTACAGCCCTTCTCCAAGAGGTTATCTCTGGGGTTCGGGTGGTTAAGTCCTTCGCTCGAGAAGATTATGAAATGACCCGTTTTCTCAAACAGAATGAGCAAAACTTTAGGGCTGCTATGGGGGCTACTAAGTTGACCTCCCTCCTAAGCCCTCTCATTGAATTTGCAGCTGCAATTGCAGTTACTATCATCCTTTGGTATGGCGGTTATTCTGTTATCCATGGTCAATTAACCTCTGGTTCTCTCATTGCTTTCCTCATCTATGCCATTAATCTATCTAATCCAGTTAAGCGCTTGAGTCAGGTCTATGGGTCTATCCAACGATCCTTGGCCGCTGCGGACCGTCTCTTTGTCATCTTGGACACGCAATCAGATGTGGTGGAAAAAGCAAATGCAAAGGTTCTAAGTCAAGTCAAAGGCAAGGTAGATTTTACTCATGTGGATTTCTCCTACGATGGAGAAAAGAATGCGCTAACCGACTTTAATCTCTCTGTTGAAGCTGGTCAAATGATTGCTATCGTAGGGCCTTCTGGGGCAGGTAAAACTACATTGGCAAACTTATTGCCTCGCTTCTACGATGTGACAGGTGGTGCCATTCACATTGATGGTATCGATATCCGAGATGTAACGATTCAATCCCTTCGCCAACATATTGGTCATGTGCCACAAGATACAATGCTCTTCAATACGACGATTCGAGATAATATTCTCTATGGTCGCCTAGATGCGAGTCCAGAAGAGGTTTATCAAGCAGCGGAAGCCGCTAATGTCTTGGAATTTATTAAGGGCATGCCAGATGGTTTGGATACCATTGTTGGTGAACGAGGATCATCTCTTTCTGGTGGTCAACGGCAGCGGGTGGCTATCGCACGGGCGATTCTTAAAAACCCATCTATCCTCATCTTGGATGAAGCGACTTCTGCCTTGGATACGGAATCTGAAAAATTGGTACAAGAGGCTTTGGATCGTCTTATGAAGGGGCGAACAGCCTTTGTTATTGCCCACCGATTATCGACGGTTCAAAATGCGGACAAGATTGTCGTATTGGACCAAGGAAAGATGGTAGAAGAGGGAACTCACGAGGAACTTTTAGCCATCGAGGATGGTCTTTATCGCCACTTACACTCCGTTCAATTTGCTGAAAAAGGATAATTATGTATTGGATCTATAATGTGCTGCTCATCTTTTACTGGATAGGCCTCATTCCGGTTATTCTGTATCGACTAACCTTTGAAGAAGGCTTTTATGAGCGTATCAAACAGAGCGCTGGTTATATGCCGGATTCTCTTATGAAAAAAATTGAAGGTCGGCGGGCTATTTGGGTCCATGCTGCATCGGTAGGGGAAATTGTAGCTACATCCCCTTTGGTTAAGGAAATTAAGCATGAGTTTCCTGATGCGGTCGTTGTTGTTTCCGTTGTTACTGCTACGGGTCATGCAATGGCTGAGCGGATCATTCCAGAAGCGGAAGGGATTATTTTCTTCCCACTAGATTTGCCCGTTTTGACCCGACGTATTTTACAAAGTATTAAACCTATATCCATCCTTTTGGTGGAAACAGAAATTTGGCCAAATTTCCTCCGTATCGCAGAAGAATTAAAGATTCCTGTTATGATGGTGAATGGCCGGATTTCTGATCGGTCCATGAAACGCTATCGCTATATAAAGTCTTTCACTCATGAGATGCTAAGCTCTATTGCGCGCTTTTGTATGCAGTCTAAGTTTGATGCGGACTACATTGAACAGTTGGGGGCTAAAAAAGAGAATGTGACCGTAACGGGTAATATGAAGTATGACCAAACCTATGCAACGGTGACAGCAGAGGAAAAACAAGAACTCTTAGAAGAATTTGGCTTCCATAATAATCATCCGATTATCGTAGCTGGATCTACCCACAAGGGAGAAGAAGAAATCCTCTTTAAAACCTTCCAATCTGTTTTACATAAGTATCCACAAGCTCGTTTGCTTATTGCGCCACGAGAAATTTACCGAGGGCATGATGTATCTGCTTTGGCCAAAAAGTTTGGTCTAGCTAGTATTTGTCGATCCGATATGACAGAACCCGTTCATGAAGGTATACCTGTGGTTGTTTTGGACACCATCGGTGAACTGGGTCGACTCTATAGTTTAGGAGATATTATTTTTGTAGGTGGATCTTTGGTGAAAACCGGTGGTCATAATATCTTGGAACCAGCGGCTCATGGTAAACCAATTATTGTAGGTCCTTACATGTTTAACTTTAAGGATATCTTTGCCCTTTTAAACAACTTTAAGGCCTGTGTATCTGTCAAAGATGGTAAGGCGTTGACGGCTAAAGTGTTAGAGTTATGTGAAAATAAGGACTTAGCTCAAGAGATGAGTCAAAACTGTATTACTCTCATGCATGAAAATCGAGGGGCTACACAAAGAAACATACAAGAAATTCGTAAATTGTTTGAATCCTTACATATTATCCCTTGATAGGAGGCCTTTATGAAGAGCGAAGAACTATTTAAATACATTGTTTCTGGTGACATGGACAATGGCCTAGGTCGAGCCCTTCGTAAGGGCCTTTCTAGCCTATCTCAAGGATATGCTTGGGCTGTGAACCGCCGTAATCGGGGCTTTGATCAGGGCAAGGGCGTCTACTACGCCACCCTACCTGTCATCTCCGTTGGTAATATCACTGCTGGGGGTACCGGCAAGACCCCTATGGTTCGTTATATCTGTGAAAGATTAGCAGAAAAAGGGTATGCAGCGACGGTTTTGAGCCGAGGCTATCGTGCAAAAGATAATTCTTCAAGCTTACTTATTTCTGATCATGGCAAGTTATTGGTTGAGCCCGATGTGTCTGGAGATGAAGCATGGCTGTTAGCCAAGGCCTTACCTGCAGCCTCCGTGGTCATCGGTCGCAGTCGGACAAAGTCTGCCCAAATGGTAGAAGAGGGGGCTTTAGGGCAAGTTCTGGTTTTGGACGATGGTTTTCAACATCGAGCTTTAAGTCGTGATTTAGATATAGTTCTTATCGATGCAACAAATCCTTTTGGTTATGGTCATTGTCTTCCACGAGGTCTTTTGAGAGAGCCCCTGGAAGGTCTTAAAAGAGCTCAAGCTATCGTTTTAACAAAGGTAGATCAAGCACCAGCAGGAGAACTGGCGGTTACAAAAAAGAAATTAGAGGCACTCATACCGAATGTTCCTGTTGCTGAAACAATCCACCAGCCGCGGGCTCTCTATGAGTTAAGCCATTGGTTGACGGCAGATCAACCACAAGCACCGGATGCAGAGCTTGGCCGGCCCGTATTGGCAGCCACTGGAATTGGCAATCCTCAATCCTTTGGGAAAACCCTTCAGTCTCTGGGTTATGATGTGAGGTCTGTTATGGGATTTGGGGATCATCATGACTTTACCAATGATGACCTGGTGACCATTTGGAAAGAAGCCTTTGCTAAGGGGGCACAGGCCATTATGATTACGGAAAAGGATGCTGTTAAAATTTGTCAGTTGTCAGGACTGGCTGAGTTTAAAATTCCGATTTATGTCTTGTCTATTGGAATACATTTCCTATCTGGAGCTGAAGACCTTAATCAGCTCATATATAAGACGGTAGAAAAGTAGTATAATAAAGCCATACATCACATACATTGAAAGGAGTATTACCGTGAAATTTGCATGCGTAATTCCTGCCCGTTATGCGTCTACGCGCTTACCAGGCAAACCATTAGCAGATATAGCTGGTAAACCTATGATTCAACGGGTTTACGAACAAGTATCTAAGGCTAAGAACCCAGCTTTGGTTATTGTTGCTACAGATGATCAACGGGTCTTTGATAAGGTTGAGTCTTTTGGAGGCACAGCTCTTATGACGCAACCAAACCATCCTACAGGTACTGATCGTTTGGCTGAAGTAGCTAGTCACCATCAGGATATTGATGTGATCATTAATGTGCAGGGGGATGAACCCTTAATTGATGCAGATGTAATTGATCAATTAGCTGAACTCTTCTTGGAAGATGCAGATTTACAAATGGCCACTGTGGCTTCCCCGCTGTTGGAGGAAGAATACGATGAACCATCGGCTGTTAAGGTCATCTGCAATAAGCGAGGCGATGCTATGTACTTCTCCCGGTCTTTGATTCCATACCCACGCCATGCTTTTATAAATCCCCCTATGAAACATGTGGGGATTTATGCCTATCGTCGTCAGTTTCTCTTGGACTATGCTAAGATGGACCCAACGCCTGCTGAAGAAACCGAATCCTTGGAACAATTGCGGGCCTTAGAAAACGGTAATGCTATTCGGGTTATTAAGACGGATAAACGCTTTGTAGGTGTAGATACACCAGAAGATTTAGAACGGGTTAATGCTATCTTTAGCACCTTAGAGGCATAAGTTATAGCAAAGCCTTTGGGTAGACCATCTTAGGCTATTAGCCGAGTAATTCTATGCTTATACAAGAGGCTAGCAATTTTTACTTTTACAATGATTTATAAGAGGACATATATATGAAAACAGTACAAGTTGGTGATTTAACAATTGGTGGAGGTAAAGGCCTCTTCCTCTTGGCAGGGCCTTGTGTTATTGAAGACCCTGAGAGAACACTTGAAATAGGTCGCCGGACTAAAGTCATTTGTCAGAAATTGGGTATTCCCTATGTATTTAAGGCTTCCTTCGATAAGGCAAACCGGTCTAGCTTTAATTCCTTCCGTGGCCCAGGCTTAGAAGAAGGGCTTAAGATCTTGGCTCATATCAAGAAAGAGTTACAGGTTCCTGTGGTATCCGATATTCATTCCATTGAACAAGTCGAGCCAGCTGCAGAAGTTTTGGATATTCTTCAAATTCCAGCCTTTCTCTGCCGCCAAACAGACCTTGTATATGGAGCTGCTAAAACAGGTAAATGCGTGAATGTGAAAAAAGGACAATTTATGGCGCCAAAGGATATGGAAAATGTCCTTAACAAGATGAAAGAATCGGGCAATGAAAACCTTATGTTAACTGAACGAGGTTTTTCATTTGGCTATAATAACTTGGTTGTCGATATGCGTTCATTCCCGATTATGCGGAAGTTTGGCTATCCTGTAATCTTTGATGCGACCCATTCAGTGCAATTACCTGGTGGGGCCGGAACTAAGTCTTCTGGACAGCGGGAGTTTGTACCTAATTTGGCACGGGCTGCAGTAGCTTCTGGTGTGGATGGCCTCTTCTTTGAAGTTCATGATAATCCAGAAGAGGCCCTTTCCGATGGTCCAAACATGCTCTACTTAGACCAATTGGAAAAGGTTTTAACAGATTTGATTGCTATTGATAAGATCGTTAAAGGATAAGACTTTAGTTTAGATTTTATATAAGGTTTATGACCAAGAGGATGTAGGAATGACGATTTTAGAACAAGCGGCAGCAGTCCTTCAACAAGAAGCTGGTGCTATCATACAGCTCAGTAAGGCATTAGATAGCCGTTTTGAGGATGCAGTCAATTTGATTTTGTCCATCAAGGGGCGGGTTATCTGTACAGGTATGGGTAAGTCAGGGCATATTGGCCGTAAGATTGCCGCTACTATGGCCTCTACTGGCACGCCAGCCTTCTTTGTACACCCTGGCGAAGGCCTCCATGGGGACTTGGGCATGGTGACAGAAGATGATGTAGTTTTAGCCTTCTCCAATTCTGGCGAAACCGGAGAAATTCTGGCCCTCTTGCCATCCTTACGGCGTATTGGGGCTAAGATTATCTGTCTTGTAGGCAATGAAAAATCTACCTTGGCTAAGAACTCTGATGTTGTCCTTCATGCGGCAGTAGACCGCGAAGCTTGTCCCCTTAATTTAGCCCCTACTACATCTACTACAGTGGCCTTAGCTTTAGGGGACGCTTTGGCTATTTGCCTTTTGGAAAAGCATCATTTCCAACCAGAAAATTTTGCTGTATTCCATCCAGGTGGGTCATTAGGCCGTAAGCTTCTTATGACTGTAGAGACAGTGATGCATTCTGGACAAGATAATCCATGTATTGATGGTGCTAAAACCGTGCGGGATGCCCTCTTTATCATGACCGATAAAGGCTTTGGTGCTGCTAATGTAGTGGATGCAGAAGGGAAATTAATTGGCCTTGTTACAGATGGTGACGTTCGTCGCGGTCTTGATAAGGGCGATGATTTCTTAGAGACTAAGGTAGAAGACATGATGACTAAGAACCCTAAAACAATCACACAGGATAAATTAGCAGCCGAAGCCTTACACGTAATGGAAAAACATCAGCCTCGTCCTATTACGGTTTTACCAGTAGTTGATGGGGAAGGCAAATCTATAGGTATTCTTCACATTACTGACTTATTGCGTCGAGGTATAGTATAATGTATATTCAGTTGTTAGCCTTGGATGTAGATGGCGTTTTAACTGACGGCCATTTGACCTATACCTCGGAGGGAGAAGAGCTGAAAGCCTTCAATACTCTAGATGGATTAGGGCTAACTGCCTTACGGCAAGCAGGGGTACAACTAGCAATTATTACAGGACGTCGGTCAGCTATCGTAGAACGACGGGCTAAGGAGCTTCATATAGATCACCTCCATATGGGGTGCGGTAATAAGACGCAAGCCCTTATGGAGATCTGCCAAGAGCAAGGTCTAGACTTGAAACGAGTGGCCTATATGGGGGATGACCTCAATGATTTGGGCCCTTTGAGTCATGTGGGCTTAGCCTTAGCACCAGCAAATGCCTGCGATGAAGCTAAGGCTTTAGCTTCTTATATAACCACTAAGGCAGGTGGCCAAGGGGCCGTGCGTCAAGCTGTAGAATATATCTTACAAGCAGAAGGTAAGTGGGAGGCTATTGTTGATAGCTACCGCAATGAAGTATATGAAATAGGACAATAGGGGGAGACACGATGAGTAATGAATGGCAATATAAGGCCCTCAAAGGTTTGTCTTGGTTGACTTGCCGCCTCCCTTATAGTGCAGTACTCAAAATTGGTGCTGCCTTAGGTCCTGTCTATGGTCTCATAGCAGGGAAACAAAAGAAGAGGGGCATCAAAAATGCTCAAATTGGGCTAGGTATTAGTGAAACTGAGGCTAGTCATCTCATGGACCGGCTTTTCGAGAATTTAGGGCGGTCCGCCTTAGAAATTATGTATATGCCGAATCTTACTTCCACCTTTATCCGAGACCATATCGAAATTCGAGGCGCTTCTTATTTAGAGGATACCTTGAGTCAAGGTAAAGGGGTAGTTGTTCTTACGGCTCATGTGGGCAACTGGGAATGGATGGCCGCTGCGCTGGCTGAAAATGGCTATCCTACAACAACTATCGTAAAAAAGCAGCCGAATGCACAGTTTACTCGCCTCTTGAATGAGTACCGGGAGGCTGCGGGGGTTGAGGTGTTTGCTCGCGGCGGGAATGAACTCATCCGAGCGGCACGGGCTCTTAAGCAAAAGAAACTCTTAGGGTTTTTAGCTGACCAAGATGGCTATATTGATGGGTTGCCGGTACCTTTCTTGGGCCAAGAATCATCTGCTGTAGTAGGACCTGCTACCTTTGCTCAAAAATTTGGTTCCCCAGTATTGCCAATTTTCATGTCTCGTGGGGAAAGGGCAGATCACCATATAGTTCATGTCTTGCCACCTTTGTACTATAAGGATACAGGTAATCACGAAGTAGATATGTACCGTCTGACGGAAGAGTGCTGTCAGGTAACGGAAACTTTCATTAAGGAGCATCCTGATGAATGGCTCTGGTTCCAACATCGGTGGAATACGAAACCACATGAAATTAACGATTTAGAACATAAAATGAGAGTAAGGGAGTTAGTGCATGAAGAAAAATAAGAAGCTAATAGCTATTATTGTAGCTGTTGTTGCTGTCATTGGGGGCCTCATATGGTTTCTCTTTGGGGGCGGTGAAGCTATCGTCACCGGGAGTCCCTCCGGGCGCTTGATTAATTTTTCCGGTGCTGACCTCCGGGAAGAACAAGATGGTAAACTCATCTGGGCCTTGACGGCGGATACCATCGAGTATGATCCTAAGACAAAGGCGATCACTATGAAAAACCTCAAAGGGACCTTTAACCAAAACGATGTGGTTATGCAATTGACTGCGCCAGAGGCCACTATGTCTAGTGACCATAAGCAATTGGATATGACCGGTGGTATTCATGCGACGACTTCAGAAGGTGCTGTGTTTGATGTTGAGGCCTTGCACTTCGACAACACTAAGAAGGAATTATCCGCGTCCACACCGTTTACCTTTGAAAATAACGAGGCTATACTGACCGGTGATTCCTTAATCGCTAATATGGCCTTACAACATATTGAAGTACATGGTCATGCGAAATTGGTTAAGAAGTAAGAGTGAGGATATAGAGAATGAAAAAGATGAAAGTAGCAGCCTTGATGGCTGTGGCCGCTATGGCTTTATCAACAACAGCTTTTGCTGCTATGAGTGGTGGCAGTATTGCTATTACGGCGGATAATTTAACCTATGATGGGGTGTCTGGTAAGGCTGAAGCGTCTGGTTCTGTCGTTATCACACAGGACGACAAGACTATGACTGGTGATAAGGGGTGGTATAACACCAAGACTCGAGAAGCGGACTTGT
Source organism: uncultured Veillonella sp. (assembly GCA_900549805.1). Classification (GTDB taxonomy): domain Bacteria; phylum Bacillota; class Negativicutes; order Veillonellales; family Veillonellaceae; genus Veillonella. The sequence continues at coordinate 5,388 of URPV01000015.1, read as the reverse complement.
CTGGCGGCATTACTATGATTGGTAATGACATGTCTATGGCAGCCTCTTCTATTCATTCATATGATGATGAACGCTTTACGGCAACTGGCTCTGTACATTTGGAACGTGGAGGCCGCCAAATCTTTGGCGATAGCGTCGACTATAATACGAAAACAGAATATGGTACGGTAGATGGTAATGCCCGCCTAATCGCCAATGGTACAACCTTGACAGCAAACCATGTAGAGGGTTGGTTCGGCCAAATTAAGGCGGTTGCTACTGGTGGTGTTACCTTCTATAATGAAGAACGAAATACTTCTGGTTCTGCTGATCATGCAGTATATACCCAAACACCGGGTCAAGACGATGGGCAAGTCCTCCTCACAGGGTCGGCCCATGTTAACCAAAATGGCAACCTCTTGGATGCGCCAGAATTGAAGGTGGAATTATCTGATAACTCCGCTCAAACACAAGGTGGTCGTTCCACACTTATTATTTCTCCACGATAGGATAGCACATGTTTATTGAAACAAAAGACCTCGTTAAAAACTTTAAAGGGCGTAACGTTGTTAATGGCGTGAGTATTCGCGTGGACAAGGGCGATATCGTAGGTCTCTTGGGCCCTAATGGGGCCGGTAAGACAACGACTTTTTATATGATTGTTGGCATCGAACGCCCTACCAGTGGTACCATTGAAGTTGGAGGACACGATATTACAAGCCTACCACTTCATAAACGGGCTGCTGAAGGCTTGGGCTATTTGCCACAGGAAGCGTCTATCTTCCGATCTATGACCGTGGAGGATAATATCCGGTCTATGCTACAAACAACCTCATTATCCAAGGCTGATATTGATGCTAAGGTAGACGAGTTAATTGCGGAATTCCATATTGAACATATCCGTCATCTTAAGGGGATGCAATTATCCGGTGGGGAACGGCGCCGAGTAGAAATCGCTCGTTGCCTGGCTCTATCTCCAAACTTTATCCTCTTGGATGAGCCTTTTGCTGGGGTCGATCCTATTGCGGTAGCGGATATTCAAGAGATTATCCGTCATGTAAAGTCTCGTGGTATTGGTATCCTTATTACGGACCACAATGTGCGGGAAACCTTGGGGATTGTTGATAAGGCCTATATCCTGGGATCCGGTAAAATCCTATTTGAAGGGACTCCAGAAGAAATTGTCAGCAACCCAGTGGCGCGCGATAATTACTTGGGTGAAAACTTTAAAATGTAGGGGGACGGCCATGAGATTATTAGATAAATACATCCTTAAGGCCTTTATCGGTCCTTTTATATTTGGTATTTTTGCTTTTACATCTATTTTTATTGGGACGGGGACTCTCTTCAAAATTGCCCAATATATCACCCAGTATGGAGCTTCTCTCTGGTCTGTATCTAAGGCTTTCGTACTGGCCATGCCTAAGATCGTTATCTTGACCTTCCCTATGTCGGTTCTTTTGGCATCCTTGATGACCTTCTCTCGCCTCTCTGGGACGAGTGAAATCGTCATTATGCGGGCTGGTGGCCTTAGTTTTGGTCGCTTAGCAACACCTGTTTATGTGACCGCCTTGATTATATCCCTCTTTGCGGTGGGCTTTAATGAATATGTAGTGCCAGCTACTAACCATGCTTACCAACGGATTATCCGGGAAGAAATCATGCAAAAAGCGACTCCACAATCCCAGGAACATATAGTTATTAAGTCCATGGATGGGGATGAGCTCAATACCCTCATGTATGCCAAAGAATATAATTCTACCTCTAAAAAGCTGAAACAAATCACTGTGCAAACTTTTGATAAAGGGGTTTTACAACAGGTAGAGAATGCAGATGAAGCCGAATGGAATGGCCAATATTGGATTATGCATAAGGGTATTATCTATGATCTGTCTGGTGGCAAAGGGGTAGAGAGGACCATGAACTTTACCCAACAGGTCTTGCCAATTACCAAGGATCCAGATAAATTAGCGAATGAGCAAAAGGATCCAGAAGAGATGACCATTCGTGAATTGCGTCATCAAATTGCAGCCTATAAGGCGGCCTATACAAATACTAATAAACTAGAAATGGAAATGTATAAACGCATTACCATTCCTATGGCCTCCTTTATCTTTGCTCTCGTAGGGGCACCTTTGGGTCTACAAAAGAATCGGTCCTCTTCTTCTGCAGGTTTTGCCATTTCCATTGTGGTCATCTTCATCTATTATGGTGTCATGACCTTGTCTGGCGCCTTGGGTGAAAGTGGTTCTATTCCAACCTTGTTAGCGGCTTGGCTACCTAATATCTTAGGGATTATAGCTGGTGCTTATCTTAATTATCGCGTATCAAAATAGGGCCTTAAGGACGGAGACCTGTCTTCGTCCTTGTCCTTTTGTTTCATATAGTTTTAGTGTTTAGATTTAAGAAAGGAGGGATTGTATGTTAGTGGGCCTTAAAATTTTAGCCATTATCGCCGTCATGGGTGGTATCATTGCCTATGTAGGGGATAAGATTGGTACCAAGGTGGGCAAACAGCGTATGTCCCTCTTTGGCTTACGTCCTAAATACACATCCATTGTGGTAACCATAATCACAGGTCTTATGATTGCGGCGGCTACTGTAGGGGTTCTATCCATTTCTTCTCGGTCTGTACGGACAGCCCTCTTTGGCTTAGATCAAATGTATGCCCAAATGGAAGAGCTTAATCAACAAATCGCGGCCAAGAACGAAGAACTCAAAGCAAGGCAGGCAGAAATTGATGCTCAAGCAGAACAAATGAATACTATGCAGGAAGCAGTTCAAGCATCCCAACAAGAACTGGAAGAAGTCAGGGCGGCCCGTGATGCTATGGGAGCAGACCTCCAGTCTGTTAAGGAAGCTTACCAAGAAGCGCAAGGTCGCATGGGGGACCTCGAAAAGGCGCGGAGGGTTATGGAGGACCATATTGCAGACCTTCAATTTACAGCCAAGAACTTGGAGAATAACATCACCAACCTCCGGGAGGGAACGGTTATGTTCGGGGTAGGGGAGGTGCTTTCCTCCGCTACGGTTCGACCAGGCTTGTCAGAAACTGAAGCACAGGGGGTTCTTACAGATATCCTCAATGATACCAATGGATTGATCCTTAAACGCTTTAATATAAAGGAAGAACAATCCGTCCTCTATGTGAGCCGGTCTAATATGGCTGATGTAGCAAAGCAGTTAGCTGCTGCTGATACACCTATGATGGTTCGTATTGTGGCGTCAGGAAATATTATCGTCGGTGAACCGGCCATTGCGAAAATCCAAATTTACCCACAACGCTTGATTTACCATAAGGGCGACATCGTCTGGGTTGGAGGTATCAACGGTGGAGACAATGCACAAAATGCGGTAGTTGACTTCCTGGGTGAGGTCAATAAAAGGGCTAAAGAAAAGGGCATCATCCCTGATCCATTGTCTGGTGAAGTGGGCAATGTACCAGGAGCAGAACTTTTTGAAGTCATTAACCAAGTGCGCAATACTAATGGTCCTCTCCGAATAGAAGCCATTACGACAAAGGATACATATTCTTCTGACACCCTTCAAATTCGTCTAAAGATTACATCCATGTAAAAAAAAGAAATACCCTCTTTACTAGTCAAGCTGTAAAGAGGGTATTTCTTTATGTAAAATTGTCTAATAGAATGCTCATCCTATGGTACAATAGAAACTGTATTTGATTAGGAAGGGGACACTCATGATTATTACTAATCGTATGGACTTGGCAAACATATTAGCTATCGATCCAGGTAATGATAAGACAGGTATAGCCCTTCTTAGTCAGGAGGGCCTTTTAGTAGCTCGGGCTATTATTCAAACCGTTAGTTTTGACCAAGAGGTCTCTAACGTCCTTGCTATGTGCCCAGGAGTAGAATCTATTGTTTGTGGTAATGGAACTAATCACCGTAGGCTTTATCCACAAGTACAGGCCTTAGCTAAGAGTAGAAACTTGCCCTGCTATCTAGCGGACGAGTCCCATACTACAGAAGAGGCAAAAAAGCTCTACTGGGTCTTGCATCCACCGAAAGGGTTGAAACGACTTTTGCCAAAGGGGATGTTAGTTCCTCCAGAACCGGTGGATGATATTACAGCTTATGTAATTGGCAAGCGTTGGCTGGCACAGGGGCGGACTAGAGAAAAAGACTAGTTAGTTTACAGTAAATTTTTACATAAATAGGTATATTGTATATAGGAGTCTATATGAGCCATAGTAAGCATCATTCCCGGTCTTGGCTTTCCGTGATGACTAGGGCCCTCTTTATTATTCTGGGGGCTTTCATCTATACGGTTGGCTTGGATCTATTCTTAGTACCTAACAATATCATCGATGGTGGTGTAGTTGGTATTTCCTTGATGGCAGCGACTTTATCGGGGTATTCCTTCTCTATTTTCGTTGTCCTCATCAACTTGCCATTCTTATACTTGGGCTATCGAGTTATCGGCAAAACATTTACTCTGTCGACTCTCTTTGGTATCGTCTGGATGGCGATATTCTCTAATTTTATGCATCACCTACCTGTCATAACGACAGATCCTTTCCTTGGGGCCATCTTTGGTGGAATCATCTTGGGGATTGGGGTTGGCCTTATTATCCGTAATGGGGGGTCCTTAGATGGGTCCGAGGTAGTGGCGATTATCTTTGATAAGCGGTCTTCCTTCTCCGTAGGTGAATTGGTTATGGGCATGAACTTGGTCATCATGACCTTGGCGGGCTTTGTCTATAGCTGGAATTCCGCTATGTATTCCCTCATCGCCTATTTCATCGCCTACAAGATGATCGATATTACCATTACGGGTCTAGAGGAATCTAAATCCGTTATGATCATATTGGATGCGGAAAAATCGGCAGAAGTAGCGGATGCATTAAATGATCGCTTGGGCCGTGGCGTTACCATTCTCTATGGGGAAGGGGGCTATCTCAAGCAACCTAAGCATGTCCTGTACTCTGTTATTACCCGTTTGGAAATTACCAAGCTTAAGGAAATCGTCTACGAGCTTGATGACAAGGCTTTTATTACTATTTCTGACGTACAAGACCTCTTCGGGGGCCACTTTAAAAAGAAGAATATTCATTAGGGAGTTATGTCATGACTGACACACAACATGTAGATAATCAACCACAAGAAACCGGTAAGGAAAATCGCCTAGGCAAGGAACTATGGGAATGGCTAGAAGCCATTGTCTATGCTGTTATTTTGGCCCTTTTAATCCATATCTTTATCCTCCAACCGACTCGTGTATCTGGTGAGTCGATGGAACCGACCTTACATAATAAGGACTTTCTCATTGTCACACGGTGGCCTCATATCTTGGGTACAGAACCGAAGTACTTGAGCTTTTCAAGCAGTTCGTCGTTGGGCGCCACCGTCACGACGGGCATTTCCTTGTCGACGAGCGCGAGCGGCC
>URPV01000014.1 GCA_900549805.1 uncultured Veillonella sp. | reverse complement strand
AAATAACAGTTTGTAGGGGAGTTCTGATACTCCCCTATAAAAATGGCTATTTATCAACTGTTTGTTGTGACATAGCCTTTATTTATATACTGATAAGATATCTTTATGGGTGATTCTATTGAATCAACGAGAATAGAGTGTTACTATACTTAGTATATGAACTATAAGATACTTAGGAGGTTCTATTATGAGTGAACAACTAGATTGGGAAAATCTTGGTTTTGGGTACCACCAAACACCATATCGTTTTGTATCTAACTATAAAGATGGCCAATGGGATCAAGGACAAATGTCCACCGATGCCAATATTGTCTTAAACGAATGTGCTGGTGTTTTCCAATACGCACAAACTGTATTTGAAGGCATGAAGGCTTATTATACTAAGGATGGTCGCATTGTTGTTTTCCGCCCAGACCTTAATGCTAAGCGCTTCCATGATTCTGCAGAGCGCCTTGTGATGCCTCCATTCGATGAAAAGCGCTTTGTAGAAGCTGTTGTTGAAACTGTTAAGGCTAACAAGGACTTTGTTCCTCCTTATGGAACTGGTGCTTCTCTCTATATTCGTCCTTACATGATGGGGACCAACCCTGTTATCGGTGTTAAACCTGCGGATGAATACCAATTCCGTATCTTCACTACACCAGTAGGTGCTTATTTCAAGGGTGGGGCTAAACCAATCACTATTCGTGTGACCGACTTTGACCGTGCCGCTCCTCATGGGACTGGTCATATCAAAGCAGGTCTCAACTATGCTATGTCCCTCTATGCTATTACGGATGCTCACGAACATGGCTATGCTGAAAATATGTATCTTGATGCGGCTACCCGTACTTATGTAGAAGAAACTGGTGGGGCTAACTTTATCTTTGTAACTAAGGATGGCACTCTGGTATCTCCTAAATCTGATTCCATCTTGCCTTCTGTTACTCGTCGTTCCCTCATGTATGTAGCTGAGCACTATTTGGGCATGAAGGTGGAACACCGTCCAGTTCGCTTTGATGAATTGAAGGACTTTGCGGAAGCAGGCCTTTGTGGTACAGCTGCAGTTATTTCTCCAGTGGGTTGCATCCATACAGAAGAAGGGGATATCAAATTCCCAGCAGGTATGGAAGACATGGGTCCATACACTAAGAAATTGTATGACACCTTGCTCGCTATCCAACACTGTGAAGTAGAAGCTCCAGAAGGTTGGATTGTAGAGGTTAAATAAGACTGAAAGGTCCTATGAAAGAAGAAAAAAAATCCAAACACATCGAATGGACCATCAAGTTGGGAGCCATAGGCTCCCTCGTCTTGGTGGCCCTCTTCGTTCACTGGCTAGATCCTAGCTTCTATGCCACCATGCACCGCATCATCCTTAGCCATGATATGCAGCTTATCTCTGAAACCCTTAAGGGTTACGGCCCTTGGGCTGTCTTGGCTACCATCTACCTTATCGTAGTCGTCAATATGGTGGGCTTTTTACCAGCCATTGTTTTTTCTACGGCTTCGGCCTTGGTCTTTGGTTACTGGGAAGGGCTTGTTATAGCCTGGTTTGGGGAATGTGTAGGGGTGACCATATCCTTCTTTATCTTCCGCTACCTTTTGCGGGATAAGGCGGATACACTCATCCATAAGTCTAAGTTCCTCTTAAAGCTAGACGACTTTTCTGAGCAAAATGGCTTTATGGTTATGCTATTTGCTCGAACAGTTCCTTATTTCCCATCGGGCCTCATCACGGCCTTGGGGGCTATCTCCCAAATTACGGTAAAAGATTACATCGTGGCCAACTTGGTCGGCAAGTTTCCGTCCACAGCGGTAGAGATGGCCATCGGCCAAGATCTAGTCAACATCCATGAAAATATGGGACGCTTAGCGGTCATTTCTGTCATCTTCCTCATTATCTACTATGGCATCTATAAGGCCTATAAATGGTATATGCGGCGGACTAAGGAACGTGATCTGGCGCAAGAACAGGCAGAAAGCGATTTCCACCTTCATGATAAGCCTGCAGGGGAGATTAGTTCTGATCAGGAAGAAACTACTGATAGAGCGGTAGATAAGGATGGCCGTAGAAAAGACTAATTACATAGAATCGACTGATTTTGATTTGAATTTAATCAGTAGGCAGTTATCTCTTATAGGAAACCTCCTAGTCCTCGTGACTAGGAGATTTTTTTATGACTTATGAAATGAGCTACCCTATCTATGTGTACAGTATGGGTAGACATTTTATTAATCCCTTAGTTAGTAGTGGAGAAGGGGCGGAGCCTAGAAAAAATTATTGTAAAAGTGTGACGTTGGTTACATTTGCATAACTTATTGTCATAGCCTAAACCATTGATGAAGAATGGGGGCTTTGCTACAATAAACACGGATTATAGACGGGTTTGTCTAAGGTTAGACAGGTCCGATGGGAGTTTCTTTTTACTCTCAAGAAAGTAGGTATTTAGTATGAGTGATTGTCAAGGTTGTCCATCCTCTCAAGGCTGTGCCTCTAAGGGCCAAGCTGGTGGATGTCCATCTCAACAACAAGATTTGCGTGCACCATTGCATCCTAAATCCAAGGTTAAACATGTGATTGGGGTTGTCTCTGGTAAAGGGGGCGTTGGTAAGTCCTCTGTTACTTCCTTGCTCGCAATCTCTCTCCAACGACGGGGCTACAAAGTTGGTATCCTCGACGCAGACATTACAGGTCCATCCATTCCTCATATCTTTGGGGTTAAGGATAAAGCAATGGGCGATGCTGAAGGCGTTCGTCCATGCCAAACAAAAACAGGTATCCAAATTATGTCTTCCAACCTATTGTTGGAACATGATACAGATCCTGTAGTACTTCGTGGTCCTTTAATTGGCGGTATGGTAAAGCAATTCTATTCCGAAGTTATTTGGGAAGATATTGATTACCTTCTCGTAGATATGCCTCCTGGTACGGGTGATGTAGCTCTTACGGTTTACCAATCCCTTAACCTAGATGGCATCATCTTGGTAACTAGCCCACAAGATTTGGTATCGATGATCGTTGAAAAGGCGGTTAAGATGGCAGATCTTATGAAGGTACCCATTATCGGGGTCGTGGAAAATTATGCTTACTTCCACTGTCCAGATAATGATAAGGACTACAACATCTTCGGCCAAAGTCATGTAGAAGATGTGTTGAAGAAATATGACTTAATGTTGCTTAAACGGATGCCTATCTGCCCAGAAATCGCAGAACTTTGTGATAAGGGACTTTTGGAAGACATCGATGCAACAAATATGGAAGACGTAGCTTTACCACGTTAATATGGTGGTTTAGTTAATAGATTATCTGTTGTATTGTGATTGTATTTATCAAGTGATGAGGAGATTCAAATGAAACGTTTGATGAACTGGCTCATCCCTATCATCATTGGCCTAGCTATGTGGTTCTGGCCAACTCCAGATGGGGTGAGCGCGCAAGCATGGCACTTGGCTGCTATCTTTGTAGCCACTATCGTAGGTTTTATCCTTCAACCATTGCCAATCGGCGGCGTAGCCATGATTATGGTTACCATTGCTGCATTGACAAACACTCTTAAAATTGGCGACGCATTATCTGGATATGCAAATGCTTCTATCTGGCTTATCGTAGCTGCCTTCTTATTCTCTCGTGGCTTTATTAATACCGGTCTCGGTAAACGTATTGCCTACAACTTGATTGCAGCTATCGGGTCTAGCTCCTTGCGTTTGGCCTATGCGCTTGAATTGAGTGACTTTATCTTATCCCCTGCAACACCTTCTAATACAGCACGTGCGGGCGGGGTTATCTATCCAATCACTCGTTCCTTGGCAGAAGCTTTCGGTTCTACACCAGACTCTGCTCCTCGTAAGATTGGTGCCTTCTTGACACAAGTTGTGTACCAATCCAATACAATTACATCTGCTATGTTCATGACATCCATGGCTGGTAACACCTTGGTAGCATCTCTCGCAGCAGCTTCCTTTGGCGTTGAATTGACATGGGGTGAATGGGCTATCGCAGCTATCGTTCCAGGCCTTATTTCCTTAATCGTAATGCCATTGTTCTTGTCCTTCGTATTCCCACCAGAAATGAAGGATACACGCGATGCGCAATCTATGATTAAAAATGAACTTAAACAAATGGGCAAAATGTCCTTCCAAGAATGGGTTATGCTCGGCGTGTTCATTTTGGCCTTGATCCTTTGGGCAACATCTTCTATTAACCATTTGTCTGCTACTACAGTAGCCTTGCTTGGTATTTCCATCTTGCTAATTACAGGCGTTTTGAAATGGAATGACGTTAAGTCTGAAAAAGGCGCATGGGATACTTTGGTATGGATGGGTACATTGATGACCTTTGCAACATTCCTTTCCAAATTGGGCTTCATTAAATGGTTTACAGTTGTATTACAAGGTTTCGTACCTGATGGGTCTTGGGTTATCGCATTCCTCTTTGCGGTTATCGTCAACTTGTATGCTCACTATGCATTCGCATCCTTGACTGCTCACATCTCTGCAATGTTCGTAGCCTTCTCCGCTATCGCTATCGGTGCTGGCGCTCCAGTTATGTTGACATTGCTCATGATCGCTTTCACATCCAACCTTTGCATGTCCTTGACTCACTACGCTGCAGGTCCTGCACCAGTATTGTTCAACACGGGCTATGTATCCCAAGGTGAATGGTGGAAATTGGGCTTCATGGCTTCCATTATCAACTTGATCATCTTCGTAGGCATCGGTTCTGCTTGGATGAAACTTCTTGGTATGTGGTAAGCTTTCAATCTATAATGTTAAACAATACAAAACAGATACAAAAAAGAGACACCCTAGGGTGTCTCTTTTTTGTTCTATTCTAGGCTCATTTGCTTTATAATAATGGTAATTATTAGCTATTATCGTAGAGGTAGAATTATGTCTAATACCATTCAATCGTTACTACACTATATCGACGGGTCCACGTCCCCTTATCATACGGTGGATATGAGTTTACAAGAGTTAGTGGATGCAGGATTCCAAGAACTATCTTTAGGAGAGGCTTGGGACTTAGGGCCTGGTGACTATGTGGTGAATGTTTATGGAACAACCCTTTGCGCCTTTCATATAGGGGATGCGGATGGTATGCTCCGCATTGCCTCGGCCCATACAGACTTTCCAGCCCTTCGGGTTAAGCCTAACCCTGTGACTAATACTAAGGGGTATATCAAGCTCAATGTAGAAGCCTACGGAGGCCTCATCCTGAATACTTGGCTAGACCGTCCCTTGGGTGCAGCGGGCCTGGTTGTACTCAAAGATGATAAGCCTTTTGCTACAGAGTCAGTCTTGGTAGATACACGACGGCCGGTGGCTATTATTCCTAATTTGGCCATCCACATGAACCGTAAAATGAATGATGGCGTTAAGCTTAATAAGCAAGTGGATATGCTCCCCTTAGTTATGATGGAAGGGGAGGAGATGGACCTAAATGATGCTTGGCTTCACTTGTTGGCTAGAGAGGCTGACTGTGACCGCGACGATATTCTCTCCTATGAAATTACACTCTATCCAGTGGAAAAAGGGTGTACCTTGGGATTCAATGATGATTTTGTGTCAGCCCCTCGGTTGGATAATCTAACTTCTTGTCGATCGGTACTTCAGGGCCTCCTAGAAGCGGCGGATAAAAATGTACCCGGCCTCCGCCTAGGAATCCTCTTTGACAATGAAGAGGTAGGATCTCGAACTAAACAGGGTGGCGCTTCTATGATGTTGCCACAGATTGTTAATCGCATTTATGGTGCTATCGGTAAAAGTGCTGAAGTCTTAGCACAAGATATGGCTAAGGGTTTTATGATATCTGCCGATGTGGCTCACGCATTGCACCCTAATCATCCAGAAAAAAATGATATTACCAACTATCCTTTGTTGAATAAGGGCTTGGCCCTCAAGTCTGCAGCCAGCCAATCCTATGCTGGGGATGCGGTGGCACAAGCGACCGTGAAGGCCCTCTGTGATGAAGCAGATATCCCTTGGCAACACTATGTAAATCGTTCTGATGAGCCTGGTGGATCCACGGTGGGCTCGATTTCCTCTGCCATCTTTCCCATGCGGACCATGGATGTGGGTATTCCTATTTTAGCCATGCATTCTGCGCGGGAAACCATGGGGCAGAATGATCAGGAGGCCTTAGATGCCTTGATGAAAGCTTTTTTAGGGGGCTACTGAGGAGAGTGTATTTGACAGAGGCGGAATAAAAATAATAAAATTAATAAAAAGTGATACATATCACAAGTTTTTAGCCTGTTTAGGAGTACACTAAGGGTATATATGAATAGGCTTTGCTTATACTAGATTATTGGTAAAGCAAGTTACAAGTGTGTGAAGGAGTCTCATTATGAAAACATCCACAAAAGCTCTCATCTTGGCTGCTGTAGCAGCTATGTCTATTGGCTTCTCCGGCTGCGGTTCTAGCCAAAAAGATGCACAACAAGCTAGCGCTCAAGAGCAAGCAAAACCAGAACAAACATCCGTAACTATCTTTGTGCCAAAAGAAGATGGCTCTGGTTTAGCGGAACAAAAAGTGACTATGGATAAAGTCGCTGCACAACCTATTCAAATTCTTCTCCAAATGGTTAAGGCTGATGGTGGCCGTACCTTTGGCCCTAAAGAACGCATTTACAATGTATGGTACAAGGGCAAGACTGCTATCGTAGAAGTAAGCCCTCAATTTGCAGAAGGCCAAGGGAATGCAAAAGAAAAGGTTGATGCCATTGTTAAGACCTTACGTAAATGCGATGGTATTGACAACGTTCAATTCGCTGTAGAAGGTGAACTCGTCAATAAGATTGGCGATATTGATGTATCTAAACCTTTGAACTAAGATGCGTCTCGTATAGCTTGTAAGAGCTGTAATGTGAACTAACATTGCAGCTCTTATTTTTTAGAGGAGGTTTATATGCTAGAAAAAATTAAGGGCCTAAATAAGAAAACGGCTATTCCTATTGTAATAGGCCTTATTGTAGCCCTTGTTTTAGCCGTATTTGGGGTTAAGTATTTTTTTAAGATGAACCCTCAAATTCACGGTGGTAAATTGCCGGTAGTGGAAGCCGAGATGACTACGGCCTAAAAAACCTACCCCGCTCAATAGAGATAAACCAATAAGTAATGTAGTTAAGCCAGGAGTGGCAGAAGGAATAAACACAGTCGCACCAGGCGTAAATTACAAGTACTGGTCCTTCAATGGCACAACACCAGGTCCTTTTATTCGCGTTCGTCAAGGGGATGAAGTAGAAGTTCATCTGAAAAATCCATCGACAGAACGTATGCCTCATTCCATCGACTTCCATGCTGTGACTGGTGAAGATGGTGGCATGGCTGCTTCTGAAGCTATGCCAGGAACAGAGACAACCTTTGTATTTACTGCTATGAAACCAGGTCTTTACCTCTATCATTGTGGGTCCATGCCATCCCCTGCTATTCACGTGGCTAAGGGTATGTATGGCCTCATCTTGGTAGAGCCAAAAGAAGGTATGGAACCAGTTGACCGAGAATACTTCATCGTGCAAAGTGAACTCTACCTTAATAAGGCTGGCGATGCGGCCCATGGTGAAACTAATGAAAAGATTGCTAATAATGATCCAAACTTAGCAACCTTAGATTTCCAAAAGGCATCTAATGAACAACCAGACTATGTTGTCTTTAATGGGGCACAAGGCTCCTTGACTGGTGCCCGTGCTCTCCAAGGCAAGGTGGGTGAAAAGGTCCGGTTATATGTAGGTAATGCAGGCCCTAACCTTAACTTCCCATTCCATATCATGGGGAACATCCTTAATACTGTAATGGTAGAAGGTGGTAGCCTAGTCAACCATAATGTACAAACGACGGATATCCCTGCAGGTGGGGCCGCTATCATTGAAATCAATTTAGAAGAGCCAGGTCACTTTACCTTCTTAGACCATGCTCTTATGCGTTCCATGAAGGGTGCTATGGGTGAGTTGATTGTAGAAGGCCGTAAGAATCTGCGCATCTTCCAAGGTCAAACCAATGTGACATCCGCTTCTGAACAAAATTAAATAGCTAGGTATAAACCTATCCTATAAGGCTTGCTACTTAGGCTAGTCTTACTTATAGGAGGCCTCAATCGTAGTAAAGGTTGGGGTCTTCTTTTTATGTGCCAAGAATAGGTCTAGGGATTTACATAGGTAAGAGCCTGTTTTTATTTGGCCTAGGGCTGTATTGTGTATACATATATAGAAAGTGTTGAGAAAGCACACATTTATGCGTAAAATATAATGTATACATGTTAAGGAGGAGTCGACTATGAAAAAGATTAAATCTGTATTGGTTGCCAACAGGGGAGAAATCGCCATTCGCGTCTTCCGGGCTTGCTATGAAATGGGCATACGAACGGTTGCCATTTATTCTAAAGAAGATACCTTATCCCTCCACAGAAATAAGGCTGATGAAGCCTATTTGGTAGGGGAAGGGAAGAAACCAGTAGAGGCTTATCTTGACATAGATGACATCATCCGTATCGCTAAGGAACATGATGTAGATGCCATTCATCCAGGCTATGGGTTCCTGTCTGAAAACGCAGAATTTGCTAAACGTTGCCAAGAAGAAGGAATTATATTCATTGGTCCTCGTCTAGAACACCTCATCATGTTTGGTGACAAGGTTAACGCCCGGGAACAAGCAAAATTGGCTCAAATTCCAATGATTCCAGGTTCCGATGGTCCCCTTAAGGACTTTGAGCAATTGGAAGCCTTTGCTGCTGAGCATGGCTATCCACTTATGATTAAGGCCGTTAACGGCGGCGGTGGCCGTGGTATGCGGGAAGTGGCTAAACACGAAGAACTGCGAGAAGCTTATGACCGAGCTAAATCGGAAGCTAAGGCAGCCTTTGGTGATGACCGGGTTTATGTAGAAAAACTCATCGTAGAACCTAAGCATATCGAAGTACAAATTATAGGGGACCAACATGGTCATGTGGTCCACCTCCATGAACGGGACTGCTCCATCCAACGGCGTCACCAAAAGGTGGTAGAAGTGGCACCAGCTTTTGCCTTGCCACAAGAAACGCGCGACGCCATCTGTCAAGCAGCGGTTAAACTCATGAAGAACGTTTCCTATGTGGGGGCAGGGACTGTAGAATTCTTAGTTACCCCTGATGGGTCATTCTACTTCATTGAAGTTAATCCTCGGATCCAAGTAGAACACACCATTACGGAAGTGATTACAGGGGTTGATATCGTTCATACACAAATCCGTGTAGCCGAAGGCTATGCTTTGGATGATCCTAAGATTGGTATCACGTCTCAAGATATGATTCGTTGTCAAGGGACGGCCATCCAATGCCGGATTACGACAGAAGACCCAGCTAATGGGTTTATGCCAGATACAGGTGAACTCATGGTCTATCGGTCTGGCGGTGGTTTTGGTGTTCGCTTGGATGCTGGTAATGCCTTTACAGGGGCTATCGTAACCCCTTATTACGATTCTCTCTTGGTAAAGGCGACAACCTACGGGTTAACCCATGAAGAAACCGTATCCAAGATGCTTCGGACCCTTCACGAATTCCGTATTCGTGGGGTGAAGACAAACATTCCTTTCTTGATTAATGTGCTGGAACACCCTGACTTCCAAAAGGGTGATTATTCCGTTAACTTCATCGACGAACATCCAGAACTCTTTAACTTGAAACCTGCCCGTGACCGGGGGACAAAACTCATGCGCTATATCGCTGATGTGACCGTCAACGGCTATACCGGTAAGGGCAAGGAGGATAAGCCAGACTTTGCGCCTATCCAAATGCCACCGGCTCTTAAGGATGCTCCGCAAGCAGGGACTAAGCAAAAGTTCGATCAATTGGGCCCTGAAGGCTTTGCCAAATGGGTATTAGAGCAAAAGCAGGTTTTCTTCACTGATACTACTTGGCGGGATGCCCACCAATCCCTCTTTGCTACGCGCTTGCGGTCCATCGATATGGCTCGGGTAGCGGGACTAGCGGCCCGTGGTGTTCCTAATCTCTTCTCCTTGGAATGCTGGGGTGGTGCTACCTTTGATGTAGCCTATCGCTTCCTCCATGAAGATCCTTGGGAACGGCTCCGCATGTTCCGTAAGGAAGTGCCTAATACCCTCTTACAAATGCTCCTCCGCGGTGCCAATGCTGTGGGTTATACATCCTATCCGGACAATGTAGTTCGTCACTTTATCGCACAAGCGGCTAAGAATGGGGTAGATGTCTTCCGTGTCTTTGACTGCCTCAACTCGGTAGAAACCATGTCTGCAGCTATCGATGAAGTTCGTAACCAAGGTAAGCTTGCGGAAGTAACCCTTTGCTATACAGGGGATATCTTGGATAGTTCCCGTCCTAAATACAACTTGGACTACTATGTTAAGATGGCTAAGGATCTACAAAAGGTGGGGGCTAATACCATCGCCATTAAAGATATGTCTGGTATCTTAAAGCCACAAGCAGCCTATAATTTGGTGTCCGCCCTCAAGGATGCTGTGGACCTTCCAATCCACCTTCATACCCATGAAGGTTCTGGTAATGCTATCTATACCTATGGCCGGGCTATTGATGCGGGTGTTGATATCGTTGATGTAGCTTACTCCGCCTTCTCCAATGGTACAAGTCAACCATCCATGAATTCCCTCTACTATGCGCTGGAAGGTCATGAACGACAACCGGTACTCAATACGGACTACATGCAAGCTATGTCCGACTACTTCGGTTCTATCCGCCCTTACTACAAGGGTATAGATAAGGGAATCTCCTATCCGAATACTACCGTTTATACCCATGAAATGCCAGGTGGTCAATATTCCAACCTGGAACAACAAGCCAAGTCCCTAGGTCTAGGTGATCGGTGGAATGAAATTCAAAAGGTGTACCATCAAGTCAATATGATGTTTGGCGATATTATCAAGGTAACACCATCTTCCAAGGTAGTTGGCGATATGACCCTCTTCATGGTTCAAAATGATTTGACCCAAGAGGATATTATGACCCGCGGTAGAGAGCTAGATTACCCACAATCAGTTGTGGAATTCTTCCAAGGCCGTTTGGGCATTCCTTACCAAGGCTTCCCAGTAGAACTTCAAGATATCATCCTTAAGGGTGATAAGTCCTGGCAAGAACAGGCTAAGGCGGCTCTAGCACCTGTTGATTTCGCAGCTAAGAAGGCTGAGTTGGAAGAGATGAAGGCGCCGACTACAGAAGAAGACTTGTCCGCTTACTGCCTCTATCCAAAGGTATACGCTGACTGGCAAGCCTTTGTACAAGAATTTGGTGATGTGTCCATCTTGGATACGCCAACCTTCTTCTTCGGCATGAAAGCAGGGGAAGAGATCAATGTAGCCTTGGAAAAGGGGAAAAACCTCATCATTAAGCTAGTCTTAGTATCCGATCCTGATGAAGAAGGGAACCGGTTGGTTCGTTTTGAATTCAATGGTCAAGCACGGACCATCAAGGTTCACGATAAACAAGTGAAGACCACTGGCTTAGTACGTCGTAAGGCTAATAAGGCTAATCCTAACGAAATCGGTGCAACCCTATCCGGTTCCTTGGTGAAAGTAGCAGTTAGCCTAGGCCAAAAGGTGAAAAAGGGGGATGTCCTCCTCGTTACAGAAGCGATGAAGATGGAAACTACCATTACCGCTCCTAAGGATGGGACGGTTGCGGAAATCCTGGTAACCCCAGGGTCTCGCATTGAATCTGGTGACTGCCTCTTGGTTCTACAATAGAATACAATGCCAAAAGCTCTCTTAGGGATGACTACAAGATATTGTAGTTTAGCCCCCCTAAGAGGGCTTTTTTTGGTAAATTCTTTCAATATATGCTAGTATATAAGATGAATAATTGGGTGTAGTGTGTCTATCTAGCTGGAGGTCAAGCTTATGAGATGCCCGTTCTGTCAACATACAGATACAAAGGTTACCGATTCCCGTACAACAGATGATTCTAATAGCATTCGTCGCCGGCGGGAGTGCAATCATTGTGGCCGCCGTTTTACTACCTATGAAGTGGTAGAAGAAGTCCCCCTTATGGTTATTAAGCGGTCAGGTCGCCGCGAACTCTTCGATCGAGGTAAACTTCTCAACGGTTTGCTTCGTTCCTGTGATAAGCGGACCGTATCTACGGAGACCATGGAAGAAGTGGTCAATGAGGTAGAATGTCAAATTCGCAATGAAAATCTTGAAGAAGTAACAACTGATCACTTGGGTGAATTGGTCCTAGATCAATTGCGAGATATTGACCAAGTTTCCTATGTTCGATTCGCTTCTGTTTATCGTAAGTTCGATAACATCGATTCCTTTATGGATGAGCTAAATAAACTTAAGGCCTTATCTGAACAAAAGAGCAAGAATAAGAACAAATGATTGATTTACACTGCGATACCATGATGCAGCTCTTGGACCATCCTCAATCGGGTGATCTCTATGAGAATGCATGGAAGATCGATATTAAAAAATTGTGGGCCGGCCATAGCAAGGTGCAAGACTTTGCCCTCTATATAGACTTGGGCGAGACGGATAAGCCTTATGAGCGCTACCAGGCTATGCGGCAAGTCTTTGAAAAGAATATGCTTACCTATGGTGAGCACATTCGCCATATCAAATCTGTTCAAGATTTAGATGCCTCTTATGCAGATGGCAAGCTAGGAGCCCTCCTATCGGTAGAAGAAGGGGGCGTCTTTGAGGGTTCCTTAGAACGATTGGACAAGGCCTATGAGGAAGGGGTTCGCCTTATTACCATTTCTTGGAATTATCCTAATGGTCTCTGTGAACCTCATTGTGGGGACCCCAATAAAGAATTGACGGAGCTTGGTATAGATTTTGTTCATCGGATGGAAGAATTGGGGATGATTGTGGATTGTTCCCACCTCAATGATGGGGGAATCGCTCAATTGGATCAGCTCATGACCAAGCCTTTTATCGCATCTCACTCCAATGCCCGCGCCTTGACCCCTCATAGTCGTAATTTGACGGACCAACAAATACGCATGATTGCCCACAAGGGTGGGGTGATTGGCCTTAACTTTGCTAACCACTTTTTAGGAGCGTCTCCTATCTCTCGCATTGATGATATTGTACGGCATGGCCTTTATATCCATAAGGTTGGGGGGGCCGATGTAGTGGCCCTAGGAACTGATTTTGACGGTATTGATCCTCAGACTGAAATCCAAGATATAGGCCATATGGACCGCTTGCGGGATGCTTTCCTAAAGGCTGGCATGAAACAAGAGGACTTGGATAAACTCTTCTGGAAGAACGCTGATCGCCTGTTGCGCGAAATTATATAACTAGTAAGGGAGGCTCTATGTCTATTAATCCCATTATTACACAACGCTTTGATGACCATTTGGATACCTACACTAAGATGCGGAACCATATGGAGGAAGTCCAAGCGGCGGCAGATATTTGTAAGCTAGCCTTGGATGAAGGCCATAAGATACTCTTCTGCGGCAATGGTGGATCGGCGGCGGATGCCCAACATTTAGCTGCTGAATTGGTAGGACGCTTTGTAAAAGAACGCCGGTCTTTGCCGGCTATTGCATTAACTACGGATACCTCCATTTTGACGGCTGTAGCTAATGATTATGACTATGATCAAGTTTTTGCCCGTCAGGTGGAAGGCCTAGGGCAAGCAGGGGATGTATTGGTAGGGATTTCCACATCTGGTAATTCCAAGAATGTGTTAAACGCAGTAGAAGTGGCCAAGAAGCAAGGCCTAAAGACCGTGGCTTTTACAGGGCAAGGGGGCGGACAACTAGGTCACTTATGTGATGCTACCGTAGCTGTGCCTGCTAAGACGACGGCCCGTATCCAAGAAATGCACATCCTAGTGGGCCATATTATTTGTGAATTGGTAGAGGAAGATTATGATTAAGAAAACCATTAACAATTTCTTACATGACAGCCTTCCTAAGCTTCGTATAGCGGTCATCGGTGACTTCATGGTGGACCGCTATGTATTCGGAGATGTGAATCGTATCTCTCCAGAAGCGCCGGTGCCGGTCAATCGGGTGGACCATATGAAAGAAGTGCTAGGTGGCGCAGCCAATGTGGCGGCTAACCTTGCCCAATTGGACACCCATGTTTTCCTAGGTGGGGTGGCAGGTCAAGATGACCATGGCCGCCTTCTTAAGGATCTCCTGGACCAAAACCACATTGATAGGGCCGGTCTCGTGACCTCTAAGGACCGCTCAACTATCACTAAAATGCGGATTTTAGGGGCCCGGCAACAGATGATGCGCCTAGATTTTGAAACCATTCGCGACGTCAATGAAAGGGAAGAAAAAGCCCTTACCAGCTGGCTGTCTAAACTCTGCCAAGCTGGTCTCGATGGTATTGTCGTATCTGACTACGGCAAGGGTGTTTGCACGGATTCCGTCCTGGCTCAAGTTTTTGCTATGGCTAACCAGTATGGTATTCCTACCATTGTGGATCCAAAGGGGACCCAATGGGATAAGTACAATGGGGCTACCTTTATTACGCCTAATGTAAAAGAACTGTCCGAGCGTGTGGGTCATACCGTAATCAATGATGACCAACATGTGGTAGAGGCGGCTAAGGAAGTCCTAGCTAGCAATGATTTGCAATATGTCATTGCTACCCGATCGGAACAGGGGATTTCCATCATAGCCAAGGATGGCCGTACCTGGCATAATCCAGCGACCCAGCAAGATGTTTTTGATGTGTCTGGTGCCGGCGATACGGTGGTGGCCATGATGATATGTGCCATTGCCTCTGGCTTGTCTATGCGGACCGCCCTTCATGTGGCCAATGGAGCCGCCGGCATCGTAGTCTCTAAGGTAGGGACCTATCCAATCCATAGGCAAGAGCTCATCGACCTTTGGAAGTCCTTGCAAGAGGGCAAGGTGGTACAAAAGTCCCTCTATAGCCGTGAGGAAATGAAGGAACTGGTAGGCCAATGGCAAGACCGGGGAGATACAGTGGTCTTTACCAATGGCTGCTTTGATATTCTCCACCGTGGACATGTGACCTACTTGCAGGAGGCTGCCCAGTTGGGTGACCACCTCATCATCGGCCTTAATTCCGATGCTTCTGTAGGCCGCCTCAAGGGGCCTACGCGGCCCTTGGTAGCAGAGGCTGACCGGGCCTATCTTTTGAGCGCTCTTGCTTGTGTGGATGGGGTAGTTATCTTTGAAGAAGATACACCAGCTGAGCTCTTGGAGAACATTCGCCCTAATATCTTGGTTAAGGGGGGCGACTATCAGCCTGACCAAGTAATTGGCCGCGATTTTGTTGATTCCGTACAAATTCTATCCTTTAAAGAAGGATATTCAACTACCAATGTGGTAAATAAAATAGCTAGCTTAGCTAAGGAGGGTAAATTATGATTATCGTAACAGGTGGGGCCGGTTTTATTGGTTCTAATTTAGTTAAGGCTCTTAACGAACGAGGCCGTAATGACATCATCATCGTGGATGATTTGACAGATGGTCGTAAGGCCCGTAACTTGACCAACTTAGATTATTTCGATTATATCGATTGCATCGACTTTGACCAAGCTATCGCTGACGGGACTTTTGACTGTGGTCCTATCGACGTAGTTTTCCACAATGGTGCTTGCTCCGACACCATGGAATACAATGGCCGTTACATGATGCATAACAACTATGAAGGGTCTCGCAACCTCTTCCATTACTGCCAAGACCACCGTATTCCCTTCATCTATGCATCCTCTGCATCCACCTATGGCTATGGCCGTAATGGCTTCCGTGAGGACCCAGAATGCGAAGAGGCCTTGAATCCGTATGCTTACTCCAAGCTCCTTATGGACCGCTACGTGCGTAAGTTTGAAAACCAATTAGAATCCCAAGTGGTAGGTCTTCGTTACTTCAATGTATATGGCCCTAACGAATGCCACAAGGACAAGATGGCCTCTCTCGTTCGCCAAATGTTCTACAAGAACCAAGAAACTGGGGAAATTACCCTCTTTGAGGGGACTGACGGCTATGAAAATGGTGGTCAAACCCGTGACTTTATCTATGTAAAAGACGTGGTTAACGTCAACCTCTTCTTCTGGGAACACCCTGAATTGTCAGGTGTATTCAACTGCGGTACGGGTCATGCCCACACCTTTAACCAATTCATGCAAGCTGTTATTGACTATGCTGGCAAGGGTAAGATTACTTATATCCCATTCCCTGAAGTCTTGAAGGGCAAATACCAATCCTTCACAGAAGCGGATACCACTAAGTTGATGTCCGTAGGCTATGATAAAGGCTTTACCAAGATGGAAGATGCCGTAGCAGAATACTGTGAATTGTTGGAAAACAATGAAGGCTATATTCGCCGCTAGTAATTAATAGGTCAGTAAGGCTGAGGGGGCTAGGTATTAGCCTCCTCCACTTTACGTGTTTGAGGAGTTATATGGATAAGGTCTTATTTCTCGATCGAGATGGTGTCATCAATGTGGACACTGGGTATTTGCACCGTCAGGAAGACTTACACTTTGTAGAGGGCGCCCAAGAGGGTTTGGCTTTAGCTGTTCAGCATGGCTATAAACTTATTGTGGTAACCAATCAAAGTGGGGTTGCTCGAGGCTATTACGGAGAAGACGATGTAAATACCTTGCATCGACATATGAATGACATGTTGACCGCTGCTGGAGCGCCTATAGAGGCCTTTTATTATTGTCCCCACCACAAGGAAGGGGTCGTGGCCAAATACGCCATAGATTGTGACTGTCGTAAGCCTAAACCAGGTATGCTCTTACAGGCTATGAGAGAGCATGTTATAGATTCACAGAAATCATTCTTGATTGGTGACTCACAACGGGATGTAGAAGCCGCACAGGCCGCAGGCATCCGAGGCTACCTCTTTGAGGGAGGATCGATGCTGGATTTTGTAAGATCTTGTTTACGAGAAGAAGGAGAAGATGTCTAATGAAGGATTACCAGAATATACTCATCATTAAGATGTCCTCCTTAGGGGATATTATTCATGCCTTGCCAACCCTCTATGCCCTTCGCCAAAACCTTCCTCACGCCAAGATTACCTGGGCTGTACACCCTCAATTTGCCCATATTTTACCGGGTAAACCTTGGATTGATGAGGTTATCTTGGTGGAAAAGAAGGGACTCAAGTCCCTTTCCTATATACGAAAGCTCTGGAAGGACCTCCATAGTCGTCACTTTGATATGACCTTGGACCTCCAATGCATTGCTAAATCGGCCCTTGTATCCTTCTGTTCTGGAGCCCCTGAAAAGTATGGCTACTGGGAACTGCGGGAAGGGTCTCAATTGGTTAATAAGGCATTGGTGGGTGACCATAAGTACGACCATGTTATCGAACGCTACTTGGATACGGTAAGGGCCTTAGGTGGTCAGGTTGAAGACCTCGTTTTTCCCCTGTCTAGAAGTCAGGAGGATGCCCTAGAGGTTAAGCGCAAGTTAATGGCTCAAGGCTTACCGGAAGCAGTCATCGATAAGGGGGATTATATCGTTATTGCTCCAGGTGCTCGATGGGCTCTTAAGGAGTGGCCTGTTTCTCATTATGCGGAACTTATCAAGCGCTTTTTGGACCAAGGACAATGGGTAGTTCTTATGGGTTCTCCCGATGACTACCAAAAGTCCCAATCTATTTTGAGTATGGTGGAAGATCCTCGCCTCATCGACTTAACGGGGCATACGAGCCTACCGGAATTAATTGAGTTAATCGGGGCTAGTAAACTTTATATTTCCGCCGATACGGGGCCTCTTCACCTAGCTAATGCCCTTAAGAACCCCCTTATTGCTATGTACGGTACTACATCACCAGAGCGG
Source organism: uncultured Veillonella sp. (assembly GCA_900549805.1). Classification (GTDB taxonomy): domain Bacteria; phylum Bacillota; class Negativicutes; order Veillonellales; family Veillonellaceae; genus Veillonella. The sequence continues at coordinate 7,737 of URPV01000014.1, read as the reverse complement.
ACCGGCCCCTATGGGGGTGACCATGTCCATATCATCCAGTCGCCAACCTCTAGAGCGACGGCTAAAGAACCACTGGTTAAGGATCCGGACTGCATGGGCCATATTTCTGTGGACTCCGTTTGGGAGGCTTATCAAAAGGTAAAGGAGGAGGGACATGGAACTCAATCATAAACGAATCGTTGTCACCTTCCTTATGCACCTAGGGGATGTCATTCTGACCACCCCTTTCTTGGAAGTTTTGCGCAAGGCAGCACCGGATAGCCACATTACCTATGTGATGGATGAGAAACTTCAGGATGTTATGAAGTATAACCCCTATATTGATGATCTCATCTTGGTGGATAAGAAGGGTCGTCATAATTCCATTGCTGGCCTCAATCAAGTGGCCAAGGAAATTAATGCCAAAGGACAACCGGACATTCTCATCAACCTCCATCCCAATGAGCGTACCTCCTACTTGGCTTGGAAGATAGGCGCTAAGGTAACGACAGGTATGAGCCACTTCCTCTTCCGGCCTTTCATGACTAAATACACCCGCCTTGATCGTAAGACTCGCCACGCAGCGGATATGTATATCAACGTCCTAGAACAACTGGGTGTGACTGACACGGATAACCATGGATTACATATATCTACCTGTCCAGTCTGGGAAGATGCAGCTAAAGCCTTTTATAAGGCGCAAGGGCTTCAAGAGGGGGACAAACTAATTGGTTTTAATGTGGGGTCGGCGGTCGTAGAAAAACGGTGGCCTAAAGAGCGATTTGGCGCTGTGGCTGACTACTTTGCTGCTAAGGGTTATAAGCCTGTCTTCTTTGGAGGGCCTATGGACCAAGACATGGTTCAAGAGGTGGTAGGACAGATGAAGACCCAACCCATTGTGGCTACAGGTCACTTTTCTATCGGCCAACTCGCAGCAGCGATGAAGGCCTGTTCTCTGATTATTACTAATGACTCAGGCCCTATGCATGTGGCCATCAGCCAGGGGGTGCCAATTGTAGCCCTCTATGGGCCATCTAACCCTATGTTCTATGGTCCCTACAAGGCGAGAGCTATTATCTTGGAATCCATGGATCACTATGAAATTGGTAAATCTATGAAGCAGATTATCAAGGAAGGTCACTATAAGGGGATTTCCGTTATCACCCAAGACCAGGTGATAGAGGCGGCTAATCAACTGTTAGAAGATACAAAATAGACTATGCATTACATCATATTTGACTTGGAATGGAATCAGCCCTATGCCAATGATATTTCCTTTATGAAGCGGGCTAAAATGGCCCTTGCAGGGGAAATTATTCAAATTGGGGCGGTAAAACTGAATCACGAGCTGGAACCCATCGACAAGTTCACTATGATGGTCAAGCCACAATACCTCAAGTATATGCATAAGCATGTGGCTGAGTTGACGGGCATTACCGCGGAAGACCTCAAGCGTGGTGTCCTCTTTCAGGCGGCCTTTCACCACTTCATGACTTGGTGCGGACAGGATGCGGTTCTCCTATCTTGGGGGGCGGATGACATGCTCATCCTGCGGGAAAACCTTATGCTTCACAAGATGCAGAAGACCATCTTGCCGGCTTGGTTTGACGCCCAACTGATTTATGCTTATGAAATGCATGGAGACGCCAAACAGGTGTCCGTAGAGGGGGCGCTAGAAGAATTAGGCCTTACCAAGGGCAACCGCAAGGCCCATGATGCCCTCAATGATGCCTACTTTACGGCGGAGATATGCAAGCATATTCCCTTAAAACAGGGCATTGAGCACTATGAAACTATGAAGAAGGGGGCACCCAATCCCTTCCTCTTTCCGCAAAGCCTTAGCTTTTTCGTCTATGATAACTTTGACGATAAGCGGCGGGTCCTCCGGGACCGACGGGTACGCATAGCCCATTGTCCTTACTGTCAGGCGCCTTTATCTCTTCAGAAGATGGAGCACATGACGGGGGACAAGCATCTGTCTATAGGGACCTGTCCTAAGCACAAGGACTTTGCCGTTCTCTGGAAGGTCGGCCGCTACCAGGCAGGGCGTGGTGATCGTAAGTATTATGTCACCAAGATGTTGACCCATACGACGGAGGAAATCAAGGCCTACTATAAAGAAAAGGCCCGTATCAATGAAGAAAAAGAACGCCGCTATTTAGAACGCAAGGCCTTAGGCCAGAAAGGATAGATTATGGAACGTAAATACGCTTGGCATAATTACACAAAAACAGACCTTAAGAAGGTCAATGACTTAGCCGATGGATATCGTTCTTTCCTAGACAATGGGAAAACTGAACGGGAGTGCATTGTACAAGCTGTAGCAGCAGCCCAAGAAAAAGGCTATAAAAACCTTACAGACTTGGTGAAAGAGGGGACTGCTCTTAAGGCAGGGGATAAGGTGTATTATGTTCACATGGATAAGTCCATTGCCCTCTTTAACATCGGTCGACAAGATATAGAAGAAGGGCTCAATATCTTAGGGGCCCACATCGATTCGCCACGTATTGATGTAAAACAAAACCCCCAATACGAAGATTCTAATCTTCTCTTCTGGGATACCCACTATTATGGGGGCATCAAGAAATACCAATGGGTGGCTATGCCTTTGGCCATTCATGGGGTCGTTGTCAAGAAAGATGGCAGCAAGGTGACCATAGCCATCGGTGAAAAGGATACAGATCCAGTGTTCTGCATTACAGACCTCTTACCTCATCTTGGGCAAGAACAAATGCAAAAGAACGCAGCCAAGGTCATCGAAGGGGAAAATTTGGATCTTCTCATTGGGTCTCAACCTGTTAAAGGAGAACTCAAGGAAGGGGTTACCAAGTTTATCAACCGCATCTTTGAAGAAGACTATGGCTTCGCCGAAGAAGACCTTATGTCTGCTGAATTGGAAATCGTTCCGGCTGGTAAGGCCCGCGAAATGGGCTTTGACCGGTCTATGATTATGGCCTATGGTCAAGACGACCGGGTTTGCGCCTATACCTCCTTGGTGGCTATGCTTGAGGTAGATAAAGTGGACCGCACCACATGTTGTCTCTTGGTAGATAAGGAAGAAATTGGCTCCATGGGGGCTACGGGTATGCAGTCTAAATTCTTTGAAAATGCGCTGGCTGAAGTCTTGGCCTTGTTAGGTAAAGAATCCAATCTGGCTGTGCGTCGGACCTTGGAAAATTCTCGCATGCTCTCCTCTGATGTGAGCGCTGGTTATGACCCGCTGTATGCATCTGCCTTTGAAAAGAAAAATGCCTCCTTCCTAGGCATGGGCGTAGTATTTAATAAATTCACTGGTTCTCGTGGTAAGTCTGGATCCAATGACGCTAATGCGGAATATATGGGCTTTATCCGTCGGATTATGGACGACCACAAGGTGACCTTCCAAACGGCTGAGTTGGGCAAGGTTGACCTAGGCGGGGGCGGTACTATTGCCTACATCATGGCCCTCTATGGGATGAATGTCATCGACTGCGGCGTGGCTGTCTTGTCTATGCATGCCCCTTGGGAAGTCACTTCCAAGGCAGATATCTACGAGGCTAAGAAGTGCTACATAGCCTTCTTACAAGCAGCCGACCAATCTTTATAAGCTGTGGTTCTCTAATTGGTAGAGAAAAGACTATTCTTACAAGGCTTTCTATAAGCTATCCCTTGTAGGGGTCCCTAGTAACTCGTATAATAAAAAGAAGTAACAGTAATAGTGGAGAGGAGTTATATTCGTGAATTGGAAGCGTAATATGATGATGTTAGCCCTCGGCGCCTGCGCTCTTGTAGGTCTGGCGGGCTGTGGTAATGGACCTGGGTCCAATGTGAAACACGTAGGTGTCATTCAATTGGTAGAGCATCCAGCTCTTGATGCGGCTAATAAAGGCTTTGTACAAGGCTTAGCTGATAACGGCTTTAAGGAAGGGGAAACAGTGGAAATCGATCAGCAAAATGCACAGGCTGACCAATCCAACCTCAATTCCATCGCCCAACGTTTTACCTCTGATCGCAAGGACTTGGTGTTAGCGATTGCAACCCCAGCAGCCCAAACTATGGCAAATGCTTCTCATGACATTCCTATTGTAGGGACGGCCATCACCGATTACGTACAAGCTAAGTTGGTAAAAGACAATCAAAAACCTGGTACCAACGTAACAGGCACATCCGATATGAGTCCAGTGGATAAGCAAGTGGACTTGATCTTGGCCATCAAACCAGGGACTAAGAAAATTGGTACCGTTTACTCCTCTTCTGAAGTGAACTCCCAAATTCAAGTGGACAAGATGAAAGCTTATGCCGCTACTAAGGGCGTTGAAGTGGTAGAAGTGACCGTATCCAATGTCAACGATATTCAACAAGCAGCACAAAACCTAGTGGCTCAAGGGGTTGATGCCATCTATACACCAACGGATAACGTGGTAGCATCAGCTATCGGTAACTTGGTAGCCATTACTGATGGAGCCAAGATTCCTGTCTTCCCAGCGGAAGAAAACCAAATGAAGGGTGGCGCTGTCGCGTCCTACACAGTAGACTATGAAAAATTGGGCTACCAAGCAGGCGTCATGGCAGCTAAGATCCTCAAAGGGGAAGCTAAACCAGAAGATATGCCAATTGAAACGCAAAGCGAACTCAAGTTGGTTGTCAATAAGGATAAGTTGGCTCAATTGGGCTTGAGCTTGCCACAAGACTTGCTCACAAAAGCAGTGGACTATAAGTAAGTAGAAAGGGACTTTCATAATGAACTGGAAAAAAGCATTAACAATGGCCTTGGGCGTAACCCTTCTTGCCTCCCTAGTAGCTGGTTGTGGCAATGGTAATACAGGGTCCAATGGGGGCAAACAAAAGGTAGGCGTTATCCAATTGGTGGAACACCCATCTCTTGATGCGGCTAATAAAGGCTTTGTACAAGCCTTGGCAGATAATGGTTACAAGGATGGCGATACAGTCATCATCGACCAACAGAATGCCCAAGCAGACCAATCCAATCTGAACTCCATCTCCCAACGCTTTGTATCCGATAAGGAAGATTTGGTCTTAGCCATCGCTACACCAGCGGCCCAAACTATGGCTAACAATAGTAAGGATATTCCAATTCTTGGGACTGCCATTACAGACTATGTATCCGCCAAGTTGGTGGAATCCAATGAACACCCAGGTCATAATGTAACGGGCACCTCCGATATGGCGCCTACGGAAAAACAAATCGATTTGATTACGCAAATCTTGCCAAACGCTAAGAGAATCGGCATTATTTACTCCTCCTCTGAAGTGAATAGCCAAGTGCAAGCGGACATCGTAAAAAAATATGCGGCCTCTAAGGGCATCGAGGTTGTAGAAGCGACTGTTTCTAACGTCAACGACATCCAACAAGCGGCCTCTAACTTGACTACACAAGGGGTACAAGCCATCTATGTGCCAACTGACAATGTGATTGCATCCGCTATGAGCAACTTGATCAATGTAACTGATGCTGCTAAGATTCCTGTATTCCCTGCCTTCGATGCGATCAAAGAAGGGGGCTTGGCAACCTATTCTGTGGATTACTACCAATTGGGTTACCAAACAGGCTTGATGGCTGTTAAAGTCCTCAAAGGGGAAGCCAAACCAGCTGATATGCCAATTGAAACACAAAAGGAATTCAAATTGACACTTAACAAAGACCAAGCAGCTAAATTGGGTATTACCATCCCACAAGCTGTTCTTGATCAAGCACAATAATCTGAAATAGGGAGGAGGTCTCCTCCCATTTCTACTAGGAGGATGTAATGACTGATTTAATTATTGGCACCATAGGCCAGGGTCTCTTGTGGTCCCTTCTGGCCGTCGGTGTGTTCTTGACCTTCCGCGTCTTAGACATTGCGGATTTGACGGTAGAAGGGTCATTCCCAATGGGGGCGGCCATTTCTGCCATTCTTTTAATCAACGGATTCAACCCTATTGTCTCCATCTTGGGCGCTGCTGTGGGCGGTATGATTGCCGGTGCGGTAACCGGATGGATTCATACCAAACTCAAGATTCCTGCTCTTTTGGCGGGGATTTTGACCATGATTGCCCTCTATTCTATCAACCTTCATATCATGGGTAAGGCCAATGTGCCTCTCCTCCGCGTGGATACGATCTACACCATGTTGGGCCAAGTCTTGCCATTGGACCGAACTTTAATGTTGGCCATTGTAGGCCTTATCGTGGCTGTGGTAACCTGCCTTGTTCTCTTCTGGTTCTTCGGCACTGAAATCGGGGCAGCCTTGCGGGCCACAGGTGTTAATCCACAAATGATTCGGGCTCAAGGGGTTAATACGGATACAATGATCGTTCTTGGTCTCCTCTTGTCCAATGGCTTCGTTGCCGTATCTGGTGCCTTAATTGCCCAAGGTAACGGTTATGCCGACGTCGGCATGGGGATTGGTACCATCGTTATCGGTTTGGCTTCCGTTATCATCGGGGAAGTTATCTTCGGTACTAAGTCTTTCGTACGCAGCCTCATAGCTGTCGTTTTGGGGTCTATCGTATACCGGATTGTTATTGCTATCGTTCTTTACATCGGTATGCCACCAAATGACCTTAAACTCTTCACTGCTGTTCTCGTTGCCATCGCACTTTCCTTGCCAACATTGAAAGCTAAATGGTTGGCTCGTCGTTAGGAGGTTTCATATGTTAGAAGTAAATAACTTGGTAAAGACCTTCTTTAAAGGCACAGTCAATGAAAAAACAGCCCTTAGAGGCATTGACCTCAAGTTGGAAGAAGGGGACTTCTGTACCATCATCGGTGGTAATGGTGCCGGTAAGTCTACCTTGCTTAACTCCATTGCGGGCGTATTCCCAGTGGATGAGGGGACCATCAAAATCGGCGATGTGGACGTAACTAGCATGGCTGAACATAAGCGGGCTAAGTATATTGGCCGCGTCTTCCAAGACCCTATGGTGGGGACAGCTGGTAATATGCAGATTGAGGAAAATCTCATCCTCGCTATGCGCCGCGGCAAGAAGATGGGGCTCAAATGGGCTTTTAAACCGGAAGAACGAGACTTCTTTAAACAACGGCTATCCCTCTTGGGCTTGGGGCTAGAAGACCGCTTAACGGCTCGTATGGGCCTTCTCTCTGGTGGTCAACGGCAGTCCATCACCCTCTTGATGGCCACTATGATAAAGCCAGAACTTCTCCTCTTGGACGAACATACAGCAGCCTTGGATCCTCGGACTGCAGAAAATGTACTCCAATTGACCGATAAGTTGGTTAAGGAACACAATATTACCACCCTTATGATTACCCATAACATGCGCGATGCCTTGCGTTTTGGTAACCGTTTAATCATGATGGATGCTGGTAAGATCATCTATGACGTGCGGGACGAAGAAAAGGCTAAGCTCACCGTAGCGGACCTCTTGGAACGCTTTGAAATGTCTGAAGGTGGCTTGTCTGACCGTATGGCCTTGTCTAATTAAGGACAAAAAAGTAAGGGAAAGGGAAGATCCTATTTACAGGACCTTCCTTTTTTTTGTATACTAAGAGAGGTTATTTGACCAAACGTAGACTAAGTTTTCGACACTCCGACGGTTACTTAAGTCTAACGAGATTCGTTTTATAGGAGGACAACATCATGTTGACTACAGAAGCAAAATTGAACATTATCAAAGAATACGCTACTCACGAAGGTGACACTGGTTCCGCTGAAGTACAAGTAGCCATCTTGACTGCACGTATTACATACTTGACAGAACATTTGAAAGAACACAAAAAAGATCATCACTCCCGTCGTGGTCTTTTGAAATTGGTTG
>URPV01000013.1 GCA_900549805.1 uncultured Veillonella sp. | reverse complement strand
AAATAGAAAAAATCATTTACACTTAGTCTAGGGCCTCCTATAAGATACTTAATACGGTCACACTACTTAGGCAGGACCAATAAGGTACTTAACCTAGGCAGGACTACTAAGGGTGCTTAACCTAAGTAATGCTTACCACTTAGATTGCTAAATCAATTTTTATAACCATAACCTAGCACATGCAATAAGGAGTTATACTATGACAACAAAAATTCACCAACTCGCCAAGGATATAGACGAAATTTGGCGGGACGAACAAGATGCCTGGAATAACCGGTCCACCTTTTTCGTCACTATGCATAATCGAGAAGATCGAAAGCAGCAAGTAATAGACTTCCTTTCCTTCGTCAAGAATCGGGAACTTCTCCCCTCTACGGGTAGTTCCATCTTAGATATCGGCTGCGGCGTCTGCGACTACGCCCTAGGCCTAGCCCGTCAGGGCTACCAGGCTACCGGCATTGACCTATCAGATGGTATGATTCATGGGGCCAAACAGTTGGCTGACCAAGAGAATCTATCCCTAGACCTTTATATCGCTCCTTGGTCTGATCAAACACGACAAGACTTAAACTGGAATCAGACATTTGACCTGACCTATAGTATCTTCTGTCCCATCATGTTTGACTCAGATAATATCTTAGCTATGCATAAGGCCAGTAAAGGTAAGTGCCTCTGGGTGGCCTTTTCCGCCCGCAAGGACCAAACCGTAGATAGGCTATCTGAATACTTCTTCGGCCAGGACGCCTTTCCTTGGAGGGATAAGGTAGATTCATGCCTGTCTACAATACAGAATATAGGCAAACATGTGACTATCGAATACAAAGTAGTTCCAGAGACTGAAGTGCTGGAACTTGATCAGGCAGTGGACTACTTCACCATGCGCCTCCACAACAATGGATGGGGCCCTAGGGAGGATATGAAGAATACAATTAGAGAACTCATTACCCCTCTTGCCAAAGAGGGAAAGATTTACAACAAAACAGAAGATACGGTAGCTTGGGTAACCTGGGCAACCAAGTAAATGGCATCACAGGCCTAGTATATCAGCAATAAAAAGGCAAAAGGCTTATAATGCACCATGGTATCTGATACCCGTTTAGGAATCCCCGCCTGAAAGAACAAGCCTATCATTGACCCCAGCACAATAGCTATGGTATTTACAATAACTGCAAGCATATAAAACTCCTACTACCCACTAAAAGGTTAGCCTCCGTCTACTTAGCGGAGACTAACCTTTTTTCTTTACCTGATAAATCTATGAGACTATAAAACTTACACTAGTCAGCATTCAAAGGATCCACAACCCCGTTAGCTGCAAAGGCCTCTTCCCGATCACGACAAGTCCCACAAAGATGGCAAGGTTGGTCCCCTCCCTGGTAACAAGACCAGGTCAACTGGTAAGGAACCTTAAGTGCTAGTCCTTCTGTCACAATATCTTTTTTGCTGGAAAAACGGAAGGGTGAATAGACGGACACTTGGCCATAGGTCCCTAGCTCTATGGACTTTTTAATAGCCTCAATAAACTCTGGACTGCAATCAGCATAAGCATTGCCTGCATAGTCGTCAGCATGATTTCCGATGACTACTAGTGCTCGGTCTTTCGGATCTTCGCAAAGAGACATAGCCATAGAGGCTGCTGCCGACAGGAAAAGCCCATTCCTATAGGGCACATAGGTAGCTACCTTTCCATTTTCACTAGCTGCCACTTGGTCTGCATAAGAAGTCTCCTCTATGGACTGGCTAGAATGGCTCAAGAGAGAGGCATTAGAAAACTGCATCACCCCTTCTAGGTTTAGGGTGATGTGCTTAACCCCATAATAGTCAGCTACCTTCTGACTAGAGACTAATTCCTTATCATGCCGTTGGCCGTAGAAAAAAGATAGGGCTAATACATGGTCTCTACCTAAGGCCGCCACGGTCTTAGCCAAAGCTGTAGTGGAATCGAGTCCTCCAGAAGACAAGACAACTGCCTTATTAGCATTCAATTGATCCATTCTATTCTCCTCTCCGCTGACTTATACACTAGCCTCAGCGATAACATCCATCCTGGAATATCTCAGTTTTTCTCTTTACTACAATCCCATAATCTAATTGTAACCACACTTATAAATGATTTCAATCTAGGCCTCTTTAGCATGTTTGTCTGGTAATATAAAAGAGATCCATCTCCTAAGAGGTGGATCTCTTTTTATGCTCATATAGATTAGAAACGCAATGTCTCCTATGATTTATTATTTATGAGCCTTTTCTTGGTGGTTTACCCGAACCCGTTGAATTTCAGGGTTGCCAGCCTTATCTTTCTTAATTGTATCGACACGGAACAAGGCAAGTTCAGGACCGAATTCCTTGACTAGACGTTCATCAACAAGAGCACCTTTCTGTACAGCCCGGTAAATAATGGATGCGAATTCATAACGAGTCATCATCTTATCGCCACCGAAGGTCCCATCTGGATAACCTTCTACGAGGCCCTTATCAGCTAACCCTTGAACAGCTTGATAAGCCCAATGATTAGAAGGTACATCAGGGAATACTGTAGTGCGATTAGCCCCTTGAGTAGCTAAACCAGGTTGTGCGCCCAACATAGCTTTCAATTCAGCTACTTCTTGTTTCAAGGCAAGCACTTCCTTACCAAGAGCTACACGGGATTTAGATACACCCTTTACACCGCCAAACTTAAGGGATAAACCAGCATTAACCATGTTTTCACCAGTGCCCATAGTCCCAGCGACAGATAGCATCACATCTTCGTTAGGACGGTAATAAGCACCAATAGCGGTAGCATTAGACCCAGCATAGTTACCATAGCCTGCTGCAAAGTCCCATTTAGCATCTGGATCAAAGTCCAATGGATGCAAGGCAGCTAAAGCAGCAGCACCAGCTCCTACCTTATCCATACGGCCATCTAACTTATTGATACGGTTGTTGATAATGTTATTTTGGTTACCAGAATCAGCAACTACCTTCTTCAATTGGGCGACGTTTACAGCATCTGTATCTTGAGAGCCAGCAGCCAAGGAGGTGATACGACGCGTATGAGTAGTACCATCGCCAACGGAAACAGCCGCATCAGTTGGTTTCCATGTAGAAGATGTATCGCTAGAAGGACCATCGATAGAACGGTCATAACCAGATGCTTCATTAGCACCACGGGAGGCGATAGAGTTAGCACCAAGTGCAACACCACCAGCTACAGTAACATTAGCATCTGTCCCTAACACGACTGCATTATTAACTGCAGTTGTTGTAGGATTCGTAGCCGCTCCCATAATGATAGAGTTTTCAGTGCCTGTAGCAGTACGGTTAGTACCGATTATGGTCGTCCCTTTTACATTAGTACCCGTATTATTAAAACCAACTACAAAGTTATCCGATGCTTCAGAACCGGAAGTCCCTGTCACTGTATTATTGACACCAATCATAGCCGTCCGCAAGGTGTAATCTGCCTTGTTGCCACCGCCAAAGGCCATGGTTGCACCGCCAGCATTACTTGCTTTAACAGCATCTCTCACCTTATCGGCCATGGCTGTAATAGAGCTTGGCCCACCAAATAGACTACCAGACATAGGAGATCTATCGATAGTAGCAATGGAGTTAGTAATTTCGTTACCTGCACCAAATACTAAAGTACCATTAGAATTAGCCGTTCTATTAGCTGTGCCGACGACAGCATTAGCGATGCCTGCATTGTTATCACTGGATGTAGCAGATTCAATGGAGTTTAGGGTACCATTGATGGTAGCGCCAAAATTTTTAGTTGCTTTGTCAGCATCATTTCCATCATAATCACTAGAAATGACATTGAGGGCACCAGTGTTAGTCGCCACCGTACCATTGGTAAAGCTATTACCACCAATGGTTGTGGAATATACACCTAGTCCAGTTTTACGGATAGTATTATGGGAATCAGTATCGACTGTAATATCGCCAATTTGGCCACGATAATTATGGGAACCAATCATGGTACCACCAGACCTAACGTAGGCATTATTACCGACAGCAACACCTGCTATAACCTTATCTGGCTGTTGTGGAAGACTACCCAAGCCCAAAAAACCACCAAAACTAGTTTGGTTAAAGGCAAAGAGCTTATCTTGTTGACCAATGGTATTTTCTACATACGAATTTTGACCAATAGCTACAGAACCAGATTGGTCATAATAGCTGTGAGTAGTAGCATTTTCACCAATGGCTACATCACCATTCACATTAGCATAGTTAGAACCACCAGCATAGTTAGTATGGGCGTTTTTACCGATGGCTACCACCCCATCACGTTGGGCATTAGAACCAGTACCAATAGCAACCCCTGGGCCTTGCCCTGGAGGATTAGTGGCTGGTGCAGCCATTACAGGAACAGAACATGCAGAAACTACAGCGCATAGCACAGCCAAGCGCAATGCATTCTTAGATTTCATAACTAGACTCCTCTCCATAATAAAGTTTATACTTTATTTATTACATATTCATTATACTATCATTTTACTATATGTAAAGATGATAATTAGTTTCATCTTACACTAACCATGCACATTGTGTAATATATCTATAAATTTATATGTAACTAATTCGCTGATAAATATTAACCTTTCACGATTCTTTTATAAATTAAACTAGTATATTTAACCAAAAAATTTTATTTACATAACTTGTCACAAACCATCTAAATGCAAAAACGTCTAAGCATGATAATCATGCTTAGACGTTTAATTCTGACTTCAAATGTCCTATTTCACTATCACTTATATAATCCCTAATAAACTCACTAATTCTATTCATTAGGCTTTGAACAATCTGGGCCCAGGACCATTACAAAGTGGACATAGTAGTCTTCATGGTCAGGTACTGGAATCCAATAGGATACAGGTATCTGTCCATCAGCTTTAGCAGGCAGTTGAGCCCATTGGGTCTGCCTAGTTTGCAAGGCCTGCTTCAAGAGGTTGCCAAAATCTCCGTCCCCACTCGGCATAGTGTAGTAATCACCAGGCTTACGTAAGGCATGCATAGGTGGGTTAACCGCTACAATTCGGTTATCCTTGTAGGCCAATTGTACCGCCTCTGGGAAACGGTCATACATGGCATGGAAGGAATGGGCAAGATCCCGTTCCAACTCATTGAGGGCACAGGTCATTTCATTATCCACCACAGGATGACTATCATTGACTGTCCGCAAGTGATAAATCAAGAGGAGGAGGATGAACCATATTGGCGTTACGAAGAGGGCCACTCGTGTAGTTGGATTGAGGGCCAAGGTAACGATAACGAAGGCGAAGAAGGCCAATACTAAGTAATTGAGTATAGGGAAGAGCGGCATCTTGTAAACAGATACAGCTGCTAGGTCAGGCCGCCGTTTACGGTAGCGCATATGGCAGATGACCAAGACAGACCAAATGTAGAGGAAGCAGAAAGTCGCAATGGATGAGATCAAAACGAAGATTGCTTCTGGCAATACATACTGAAGGGCTATTACCAAGCCGATAATTAAGGCCGATAAGAGCAAGGCGTTAGCCGGTACATGTTTACGGGTTAAGCTTTCCAGAAACTCTGGCGCATGGGACTTCTTAGCTAGAGCATAGAGCATGCGACTAGTAGAGAAAATCCCTGAATTACCTGCCGAGGCTGCCGAGGTCAAAACCACGAAGTTAACCAAGGAGGCCGCCCCAACGACACCCACGGTCATAAAAACTTCTACAAATGGAGACTTATTAGGGTTAACCACATCCCATGGGAATATGGACATGATAACCGCTAAAGAGCAAGTATAGAAGAGGATAATCCGCAATGGTATTGAGTTAATCGCCTTTGGCAAAACCTTATGAGGGTCTTTGGTCTCCCCTGCCGTCAGGCCTACCATCTCAATGCAGGCAAAGGCAAATACAACCATTTGGAAGGATTGAATAAAACCAGAAATGCCTTTAGGGAACCAACCCCCATGAGACCAAATATTAGAAAAGGCTGCCACTCCATTAGTGGTTGGATGCCCTTGAATGATGAAGTAAAGACCCACCAAGATAAGGGCTACGATAGCAGCTACCTTAATTAAGGCAAACCAGAACTCCAATTCCCCAAAGAGACGAACCGTAAAGAGGTTCATCAGAACTAACAGCACCAAAACGACTGCGCTCGGTACCCATAGGGGTATATGGGGTAACCAGAACTGGACATACATACCGACAGCGGTAATATCCGCCATGGCAACAGACACCCAACAGAACCAATAGGTCCAGCCTGTAATGAAGGCTATCTTATCTCCCATGTACTCCTGGATAAATTCCACGAAAGTATGGTAATTGGTGTTGGATAATAACAATTCACCTAAGGCCCGCATCATCAAAAAACAAATGGTGCCGGTTATCATATAGGCAAATAAGATGGATGGGCCAGCTAGGGCAATAGAATGACCAGACCCTAGAAAGAGGCCTGTCCCAATAGCACCGCCAATAGCAATTAATTGCACATGACGATTCTTAAGGCCCCGTTGTAGGGTTCTTTTATTTTCCACAAAGTGCCTCCCTTTATTAAATTTTAACTTTACAGAACTTATTCATTATATTTCTTTTGCCCTAGTCTGACAATATATATACGTTTATGACAATCTATCCCCCTTGTTATTGAAGGCTCTTATAAATCTTATCTAAATTAGACTTCATACGATCTAGATAAGATAACCCATCTTCCCCACTTTCTATGGTGTAAAGGGTTTCTACTTGGGCCCCTACTTCACTAGCTAGAGTTTTAGACACTTCTGGCGAAGCCATTTCTTCTGCAAAAATAGTTTTAATATGGTGCGCCTTAGCGAATTCTACCAATTTAGCCAATTGCGCTGCATTTGGGGCCCCGTCGGCAAACGTGGCGTCGACAGATTGTTGCTTGGGTCCGTGGTCGGGGCAGAGATGGCCAAAGGCTTCATGGCCTGTCACGAACTCGTGATTAGGAAGGACCGTAAATTTATCCTTATACTCAGCATCTAAGTCTTGTAGTTGTTTAATATAGGCCTTAGCATTAGCTTGGTAGTAATCTGCATTAGCAGGATCAGCCTTAGCCAGTCCATCGGCTATATTTTGTACCTCTACAACCGCATTGCGGAGGCTGAGCCAAGCATGAGGGTCTACACTACCATGGTCATGGCCAGCTTTATCATGGTCGTGCCCTTCATGGTTCTCTTCATCGGAAGGACGAGGGGTAAGACCCTTAGTCGCTTCTACTTGAACCAAGTCTTTGTTTCCGGATGCCTCTACCGCATCATGAATCCATGGCTCCATACCAAAACCGTTATAGACCAAGACTTTTCCGTTGGTAATGGCTTTCACGTCGTCCGCCTTGAGTTCAAAGTCATGAGGTTCCGTCCCATCAGGAATAATGGTATGAACATTAACCTTGTCGCCCCCTACAGCCTTGACGAATTCCGTCATGGCATTAAAGGTAGTTACCACCTCCAATTTACTGGAATCGGCACCAGACCCCTTTCCACAGCCGGCCAAAAAAGCCACTAAGAGCAAGGACATCATAAACAAAATCAGTTTACGCATAATTCTTTCACTTCCTTTCACGCAGCCTTACAAATGATAAAGTTTTGCAGATAGGCCACGATATATATATAATAGATTATGTGATTATTTCTATTGTACCAAGATTGGACACATTTTTACTATGATTGAAATACAAGATCTTTCCTTTACCTATCCCAACCAAAAAGATCCTGTCTTCCACCACCTCAACATGACTGTGGCAGACGGAGCTTACATTTCCATCATGGGGGATAACGGTTGTGGCAAATCCACCTTGGTCCGCCTCATACTTGGCTTTTTAAAGCCCGATTCTGGCTCAATTAAGGTAGGAACAAAAAAGATCCGCTATGTGTCGCAAAAAAATGACTTTTCCCATGCGGGTTTTCCTATTACTGTCAAGGAGGTTCTCAACGCCTACCGTAAAGTTCTCCATATAAAAGATGCCTCCGAAGTAGACAGGGTCCTTAAGTTAGTGGATATGATGGACTACAAGGACCGACTCATCGGCCAATTATCCGGTGGCCAGGCCCAACGAATCACCATAGCCCGAGCCCTCATAGGCCATCCAGACCTTATCATCTTAGACGAACCATCCACGGGCATAGACCGCCACAACCAGGAATACCTCTACGATTTGCTTAAATGCCTTAATCAGGAAGAGCACATCACCATTATATCCGTAGAGCACAACCTGGAGGCAGCCCTTCGCAATTCTACTTCTATTTATCACATCCACACCGGACACGGCCACCTTTGTACACCAGAACACTATGTACAAGAATTCCTGTCTGGAGAATAGGTCACCCATATGTTATCCTACACCTTTATGCAAAATGCCCTCTTTGTGGCCATTTGCATCTCCCTCCTCTGCCCTTGTATTGGCATCTTCATGGTTCTTCGCCGGTCCTCCATGATTGGTGATACTATGTCCCATGCCTCCCTGGCAGGTATTACCCTAGGTCTCCTATGCAAGTCCAACCCTATCATAGGCGCCTTCCTCTTCACCTCGGTCTGTGGGGCCATTATCGAATTTCTCCGTAAATTCTTCCCCCACCACCTAGACCTCATTTTAACCATCGTCCTCTCCCTTTCCATCGGCACGGCCATCACCCTCATCTCATCGGGTCTGCTCCATACCAATGCGGATGCCTTCTTCTTTGGCTCCATCCTGACAGTCAATATGACGGATATGATTTCCATTGCCGCCTTAACTGTCATCGCTATCGCCATTCTCTACTTCCTCTACAACCAGCTTCTCTATATAGCCTATGACGAGGAAGCTGCTCGAGTAGCCAATGTGAAAGTAGACCTCATCAACTATATCTTTGCAATCCTCATTGCGGCAGCTGTATCCATTTCTATTAAAATCGTAGGGGTCCTGGTCCTGTCGGCCATGATTGCTTTACCAGTAGCCTCCGCCCTCCAACTCAAGAAGGGCTTCAGGTCCACCCTCCTTTACTCCATAGCCTTTAGTTTTATGGCTATGATTTTAGGGATTTATGGATCCTATGAACTTAATGTAGCCCCTGGTGGTTTCGTCTCCCTCGTATCGGTAGCTATCCTTTTAGTCGTTATCATCTATAAACGAATTCGGATATAAATAAGCTAACCCCTAAACAAATTTTTAAAAGCAAAAGACCTACTAAGGATGTTTCCTTAGTAGGTCTTTTTAGTTTATCTAAAATCTCTTAGATAGTAGCAAAGATGAGAGGTATTTCTAAACTATGTAAGTTCTTTCTTCCAGGGGGTACCCTTACTGATCCGATAGATCTTGTGCTATTTCTCGAGCCCTTGGCGTGACTGCCAGGCCCCCTGTCGAGGTTTCTCGCAGAGCCTCTGGTAGGGCCCGTCCAATAGCATTCATCGCATCAATCACCTGATCGGCAGGGATCTGGCTTTCAATACCACCTAAAGCTAACTCCGCAGCTGTTAAGGCTTGCACTGCAAAAATCCCATTCCGTTTTACGCAAGGAACCTCTACCAAGCCTGCCACAGGATCACAGACTAAGCCCAATACATTCTTAAGGCTGAGGGCTAGGGCTGAAGCAATTTGCTGCGCCGTTCCCCCTAGGATAGAAGTAACTGCACCAGCTGTCATGGCAGCCGCTGTGCCAACCTCTGCTTGGCACCCCCCTACTGCGCCAGCTACACAGGCTCGTTCCATGATGACATTGCCGATGCCAGCAGCCACCAAAAAGCCATCTCGTAAATCCTTCTGCTTCAACTCATGAGTTTCCTTTAAAGCTTGTAGACAGCCCGGTAAAATCCCACAAGAGCCTGCTGTTGGGCAAGCCACGATGCGGAACATTTTGGCATTTGCCTCATTGACTAAGATGGCGTAGGTCATAGCCTTATAGGCTATGTCTCCTAGGAGAAGTGGCCTATGACCCAGTAGCTGAGCCCCTTGGCCCCCACTCATACCAGAAATAGTCTTATCCTTATTCTTCAGGCCCTCCTGAATAGACTCTTCAAAGATTCTAAGCCGTTCATCAATACCACGGTAAATCGAGTCAGCAGAACACTCATAGGTTTCCATTTCACTCCGCAGTACGACCTCTGCAAAGGAGCAATCATGATCTTCACAGGCCTGCAGGATCTGGTCGATAGATTCATAGGTATAGTTCATCTACAACTCCTTTACAACTTAGGGAAGGTCATCACATCGACTACCCCTGCTACATGTCGGATCAAATCTACAAGGGTTCCATCAACGCTAGTATCCGTTTCAATGACCATAACCGCCAACTCATTCTTAACCTTACGGAAAACCTGCATATTAGAGACATTGATATGACCGGCTCCCAAAAGGCCTGTCACCTTAGAAATCATCCCTGGCTGGTCTTGATGAGGAATAACCATAGTAAACTCATCGCCCGAAATAGCCACATTCTGCCCATCCATATCCGTAATGAGTATGCGACCACCGCCCAAAGACCGCCCTGTCACCGAAACAGGGCGCTCACTAGCCTTGGACATATGAAAGGTAACCACATTAGGGTGACCCATATCTTTATCAGACTCAACAAAGGTGTAAACCAGTCCCTCTTTCTTGGCCAAAGCCTTAGCCGACCGAATCCGTTCATCATCCTCAGCCAGTCCTAACAGGCCTGCCAAGAGGGCCTTATCCGTCCCGTGCCCGCGATAGGTCTTGGCAAAGGACCCATAAAGAACCATCTCCACAGATTCTGGAGTTCCTTGAAAAATACAAGAAGCCATCCGACCTAATCGGGCCGCCCCCGCCGTATGAGAACTAGATGGGCCAATCATAATAGGGCCAATTACATCAAAGATCGATGCCATACGAGTCTCCTATTCCCCATAGAGTCCTAGGGGCTTATAGTTACAAATAAATTCATTGATAGCCTCAATGCTATCAGCTACGAGGATATTATCCCGGTGAACTTGGAGAAGGAAACCATCCTCTACCATGCGGTCCAATTGGGCTGCCATATGATCATAATAACCCTCTACATTAAAGAAGATACAAGGCTGGGTCAACTTACCTAGGCGGGCCCAGGAAATCACCTCAGCAATTTCTTCTAATGTTCCGGGGCCGCCAGGAAGGGCGATAAAGGCATCAGCTCGGTCAATCATAGCTTGCTTACGAGTCCGCATATCTTCCACAACAATGAGATTAGTCAAGCGGCGATTAGCCACTTCATGCTCCACCAAGAACTGGGGAATGATCCCAATCACCTGGCCGCCTTGATCTAAAATAGCATTGGATACAACGCCCATAAGGCCTACACCGCCACCACCGAAGACCAGAATATGACCATTTTTAGCCATCCACTGGCCTAATTTCTTGGCCGTCTCTTCATAAGCGGGACGCGTCCCTACATTAGCCCCACAATAGACTGCAATACGCATACGAACTCCTTTACCTCATACAAGCCTATATGTATGTCAATTCACGATTGCCTATAAGTAGACTCCTATCGAATCTCTGAAGTCTCTTCAATCGCCTTCTTAGGGACTACATAGTCCCGATTTTCATCCAAATAATAATTAAGGTTCCCATCAGTCGGAATATCTACCAAGTGAACCTTATGAGTTGGATAGCCAAAGGCTACTACCGTATTAATTCGGTCAGCAGGTATACCCAAGACCTCTCCAATGCCCGATTTATTGATATTTCTAAGGATGACAGATCCCACACCGGAGACCCAAGCAACAGCACTTATATTAGCCATGCCAATGCCAGCATTCACATCATCGATAGAGCTGTGCTTAGGAGACCTTTCCAATAGAACCACAAATAGTCTTGGGTGTTCTCCCTCCTTAGGTTGTCCCTCTTCTGGTGGAAGGGCAGCTGCATAGTGAGTATAAGGGAAGATAGCTTCTACCAAGGCTGGATCTTGAACAAAGATGTAATACATATCCTGGCCATTACGACCAGTAGAGGAATAGCGGACTGCTTGTCGCATGGCCTCTATGACTTCTTGAGGAATCGCCTTCGATTGGTCAAAGCGACGGAAGGTCCGTCGCGTCTTCATAAGTTCTAAAATATCCATACCCTATCCTCCTTATTTATTAGAAATACAGGCATCATTGGACAAGCCTTCCATAAAGGCCTGATAATCTATAAACTCTCCCGCCAAGGCTAAGCATTGGCTTCGACTAGGGCAAGTTACTATATGCCCATTAATAACACCTATGGCTTGTAAAAATGCTTGTACAATCGTAGGCCCTACAAAGGAAAAGCCCCGTTTTTTCATATCTTTAGAAAGAAAATTAGCCAAAGGACTTGTGGAAGGCACTTGTTCGATCCTAGCCCATTGCCCTAAGAGGACTTTCCCCTCTGTAAAGGACCAGACATAAGCTTGAAAAGACCCCCACTCTTCTTGCACTGCTTTAAAGGCTTTCGCATTTTTAGACAAAGCTTCTAACTTACGGCGATTGCGGATAATAGCAGGATTAGCCATGAGAGAATCTATTTTTTTATCATCATACGATAGGATAGCCTCTAAGTCAAAGTGGTCAAAAGCCTTATCCATGGCCTCCCGCTTTCGCATAATAGTCGTCCATGAAAGGCCTGCCTGCATACCTTCCAAGATTAAATATTCAAAGAGAATCCTATCGTCATGACAAGGACGTCCCCACACATGATCATGGTAAGTCTCTTCTAGGGGATCTCGATAGGCCCAAGGGCACTTAGCCGTCATAGCAGCCTCCTACAAAACCTGTAACACATACATTATGAAGAATATACCTTATCTTACTCCTATACAAGAAAAGCCCCCCTAGACCTTTCTGACCGACATTCGGATCAAGTCGCAGTAGAAAGGTCTAGGTGAGCTTACAAGACTATATGGAATTATAATTTTCCTTCGTCAGCGAGCTTTTTCAAATTAGCAACACTTTGAGGACATGTTTCAGGTGTGCATGCTCCATTAGGACCCAAGACATCAGAACGATCTACGAAAGCATCAGAATGTAAGAGCTCGTGCGCCTTATGGCTCAATGGTTCCCCGAAGTAATCCTTGTACATTTCGATAATTTCTGGGTTATCACAAGCAGCTTTAACCTTCACTTGGGAATCGCGGTTATAGAGGGATGCGATACGTGCTTCACGAGCAGCCTTAACTTGAGGCATTTTTACGCGAGGCATACCGCCACCACCGATACAACCACCTGGGCAAGCCATAACTTCGATGAAATCATAGTGGGTGCCGGATTCATCCATGTGTTGTTTGAACTTACGGAAGTTACCTGTACCATGTACAGCTGCTACGTGCAAGGTTACATCACCAATTTGTACATCTGCTTCACGACAGCAATCAAGGCCACGGATAGCTTCGAATGGAATCAACTCCTTAGGAGCTGGTTCCTTGGTTACGAATTCATAGGCAGCACGCATAGCGGATTCCATAACACCACCGGTATTACCGAAGATGATACCACCACCAGAAGCTTGACCCATGAGGGCATCAAATTGACCATCTTCCAAAGCATTGAAATCGATGTTTTCAGCACGGAGCCATTTAGCCAATTCGCGAACTGTGATACAGTAATCGGAATCGCGCATGTTTTCATCGTCCATGGAACGGCCTGCAGCATTCATTTCTGGGCGGCGAATTTCAAATTTCTTAGCCGTACAAGGCGTTACACAAACAGTGACCATTTGCTTTGGATCGATGTTGTTCTTTTCTGCGAAATATGTCTTTTGTGCAGCTGCTTCCATAAGGATTGGAGATTTAGCAGTAGACAAGTTAGACAAGTATTCTGGGTAGAAGGTTTCTGCAAACTTAACCCAGCCTGGGCAGCAAGATGTGAATTGAGGGATTTTACCAGCGCCGTGCAATACGCGTTGAATCAACTCAGATGCTTCTTCCATGATGGTCATATCCGCACCAAAGTTAGTATCCAATACATAGTCACCACCCAATTTACGGAGGGCTGTAATCATTTTACCTTCTACGAAGGTACCAAATTCATTGCCGAATTCTTCGCCAAGGCCAACCCGAACAGCTGGTGCCGTTTGGAAAACAACCACCTTATTAGGATCTTCTACAGCTGCTTTTACCAAGTCAACTTCAGACCGTTCATTGATGGAATCAAATGGACAAGCAGATGCACATTGACCGCAGTGAATGCAGACAGGATGGTCACCATTAGTGAACAAGTCGTAATGTTCATAAACGCCTGCATCATTCACGCACGCGCGACGGCAGAGGGTACAATTCTTACATTTGTCGAGATCTTGCACGAGGGCAATGTTGCCTTCTTCAATCGGCACACGACGATCAAGGTGTTGGTATTTGCTCAAAGCCATTTTAATTCCTCCTGGAATCTACGATTACATTTCATGGTGAATTATATCACTAGTTATAACATTTCTTCAAGTTCTAACCACCGGTCTGTTAATTCTTCCGACCGTTTTTGAGCCGCCCCCTTTTCCTCCATGAGTTCCTGGATTTTTTCTAGGTCCGTTCCCGCTTGCGCTAACATGAAGTCCAGACCCTTGATGAGGTGTTCCACCTGGTCTAACTCTTCTAAGATAGCATGGTATTCTGCCTCTTGAGCCTTGTTGAGCCCCTTCTTTTGTGGCAATACCTCTTCTTTAGTCAATTTTTTAGGCAGATCTACCTCAGAAGGCCTTTCCCTCTTACGATCTTCCTTAACGGCTGTAACACCTGTAAGAGAAATCATAGGCCCCATATCCTCTTTTAAATCGGAATAAGACCCATGATGAATCTCAATATTCCCTTGCCCTTTGAATACAAAGAGCTTATCGACAACACGGTCTAGGAAATACCGGTCATGGCACACGGTGATAATAACGCCTCCAAAGGAGTCCAAGAAATCTTCTAAGACATCTAAGGTAGGAATATCTAAATCATTAGTTGGTTCGTCCAAGAGAAGAACATTAGGAGCCGACATCAAAAGCTTTAAGAGGTAGAGGCGACGTCGCTCTCCACCAGACAACTTACCAAGAGGTACTCCGTGAAGTTCGGATGTGAAGAGGAATCGTTCTAGCATCTGCCCTGCAGAAGCGGTGGACCCATCGCCTAAGACAAGGTATGGGTGATCTTCCTTGATGTAGTCTAGGACCCGCATATGAGGATCTGCTGGTGGCAACTCTTGCGTAAAGTGGGCGATGCGGACTGTCTCGCCGCGACCCATGGTGCCCGAATCTGGTTGGTAGCTTCCATCAAGAAGTTTCATAAAGGTAGACTTACCTACCCCGTTAGGACCTACAATACCAATCCGATCATGACGGACTACATGATAGGTAAAGTCTTTGACCATGGTCTTATCCCCAAAGGAAAAATTCACATGCTCCATGTCGAAGATGGTTTTACCTAAACGAGTCTTGATGGCGATGGGATCCATAGTATCCACCCGCCGGGTGGATTCCATGTTCTTGAGTTTTTCATAACGGTCTAAACGGGCCTTTTGCTTGGTAGATCGAGCTTGAGCTCCTCGGCGAACCCATTCGATTTCCCGTTTGAGGAATTGACGACGCTTTTCTTCTGTCGCCGCATCTTGGGCTTCTCGTTGGGACTTGAGGTCCAAGAAGGTCTCATAGTTGCCATCGTACTTATAGATACGGCGGTTGGATAATTCTACGATGCCATTACAGACAGAATCTAAAAAATAACGATCATGAGTGGACATGAGGAGACCGCCCTTGCGGTTTTGCAGGAAGGATTCCAACCACTCAATAGAGGCTTCGTCTAGGTGGTTAGTGGGTTCATCCAAGAGGAGGAGATCACAGGGGTACAAGAGGGCCTGCCCTAAAGCTAAGCGACGCCGTTGACCACCAGAGAGAAGCTTGACCGCTTGATTAACGTCGGCAAATCCTAGCTTATTGAGGATAATTCGAGCCTCTTGCTCCACATCCCAGCCCCCTTCCTGGTCCATACGGTCTAGGAGGTCCATATACTTAGGGCCTTGATTCTTACTTTCCCGTTCAAAATCCCGAACAAGCTTCATAAGAGGGTGAGAGCCCAAGAAGATATTTTCTAGGATAGAGGACTCTTCATCAAAAGTAGGCATCTGTGGCAAATAGTATATAGACGCCTTGCCATTGCGGTCTATCTGCCCCTTATCGGGCTCATTTTGGCCGGCTACCATCTTTAAAAAGGTGGATTTACCCGTCCCATTAACCCCAACTAGGCCCAACTTAGACTGGTCGGTAAAGGTCATGGTCACGTCCTTAAAGAGTAATCGCGTACCATATGATTTTTCAACCCCTTGCAGGGAAATTACATTCATAGTGATTCCTTGTTATTTATGTTCATTCAAACGAAAATAAGGCCTAAGGCCTCAATTAGCTCTATTATACACTAGATTGACGGTCTCCCTCGGCATGCCTATAATAAAAGTATCTTAATTCATGTAATATCTGTATAAGGAGGACATCATGGATCCCGATAGTGTTGAGTTATTCTACGAAAATTTAGGTTTTGAACTGGCTACCATTGATGATATGGATACCCTCTTCTTGGAAATTGACGAGGACGGCCACTATGCTACCGTTACTAATTACGATGGCCATTTCCCTGAAAGCTTAGATGATCGCATCATCTTCTCCCTCTATAATGACGACGATTCCTTCCAGTGGTCCACAAGCCTAGACAACTCTTCCCAATTGGGCCAGGTCTTGACCGCTTCTGATGATCTACCAGCAGCCCTCTCGACCCTACAATCTATCCGCAAAGAAAATATAGACCGCTACAACGAAGAAGCGGCCCAAGGCCAATAAGCAAGCTGCCTCTTAGCTAGACCTTGGCCTAACAACAAAAACATCCTAGCAATCAAAACGAAATGATTGCTAGGATGTTTTTTTATATCTATAAACTTAAGGCCTCCGGGCAGACCATTGGCCTCGCCGATAGGCCTTAATACCTTCAAGAACTGCCTGTGACGCCGCCGCAGCCTGAGCCTTAGTGGCAGCAGGAACCCCCTCTAGTCGGTAAGGAAGGCCCAACTCCTCATACTTCTTAACCCCCATGACATGGTAAGGCAAGCAGTCTACCGCCTGGAGGGACTTGAGAGAGCCCAAAAAGAAGCCTAGGCGATAGTGGCGGTCCCGATTATCCGTCACTGTCGGTACGACTACGTGACGAATCCAGAGGGGCACGCCTACATGAGACACCAATTCTGCAAAATCGAGGATAGGACCAATATCTTGGCCGGTCAGCCACTTATGGACCTGAGGATCGATATCCTTAATATCCAAGATAACCAGGCTTGTAGCTGCCAAGAGGCGGCGGTAGTCCTCCTCTTTCTCAGGTTGGTAATAGATACCCGATGTATCTAAAGCCGTATGGACACCCTTCTCATGGAAAAACTCAAAGAGTTCCAAAACAAAGTCAAATTGCATAAGGACTTCACCACCAGTTACGGTAAGCCCTCCCTTATTATAGAAGGCTTGGTTCCGTTGGTAAATCTCCCATATGTCCTCTACGGACAAGAACTCTTCCCCCTTAGCAGGGTCCCACGTATCTGGATTATGACAGTAGGCACAGCGCATAGGACAGCCTTGCAAGAAAACTACCAGGCGCATGCCTGGTCCATCTACGGTACCCATAGTTTCAATGGAATGGATATGACCTTTCATACAATCCTCGATTTCCGCTAGCCCTAAAGCAGTCTAAGAATAAAAGTCTAGAACTAGCCAGATTACCAAAAGGTGAAGGGGCGCACCCTAGGATGCGCCCCTCACTTAAATTACATAGCTTGGTGGAAGGTACGAGCGATAACTTCGTCTTGTTGTTCCTTAGTTAGCTTATTAAAGTGTACCGCATAACCGGATACACGGATAGTCAACTGAGGATACAACTCAGGGTGCTTTTGCGCATCGATCAAGGTTTCGCGATTGAACACGTTAACATTGAGATGGTGACCACCCTTTTTAGAATAGCCGTCAAGCAATTCTACCAAGTTGTCAATTTGTTGTTGGTTGCTCATAATGAACCTCCTTTTATAGGTGGATTGTACAATCCTATACTGGGTATATATAAACGTCCTTGCGGACGGGGACCCCTTATTTATCGTCCATTGGCATGTTTGGTTCTTCGCAAGCACAGTTGTTGGAACCGGCAGTCAATTGACTTGGGTCAAAGTCCTTGAGTTCGATGTCACCTATGGTCAAGAAGCTTTCACCACTCTTACCAAGGGCATCAGGAACGATGGAGAAGGTATTGGAAATACCGTCAGAGCAGTCCCGCCAAGGCATCTTAGCTACGGAAGACAAAGAAGATACGGCCCCATGAGAATCGCGGCCATGCATAGGGTTGGCCCCTGGTGCAAAGGCTTGACCAGCTGGGCGACCATCTGGTGTGGCCCCGGTAGCTGTACCATAAACCACATTAGATGTGATGGTCAAGAGGGACATGGTTGGAATGGATTGACGGTAGGTTGGATGCTTACGAATCTTATTCATGTAAGTGGATACAACCATAGCTGCCAAATCATCTACCCGGTCATCATCATTGCCGTATTTAGGGAATTCACCTTCAATTTCAAAATCTACGGCAATGCCATTTTCGTCACGAATCGGTTTTACCTTAGCGTACTTGATGGCGGATAGGGAGTCAGCTACGACGGAAAGACCAGCAATACCCGTTGCAAACCAGCGTTTAACTTGGCGATCGTGGAGGGCCATTTCCAATTTTTCATAGGCATATTTGTCATGCATGTAGTGGATGATATTGAGGGCATTCACATAGACCCCTGCCAACCATTCCATCATATCGTCAAAGCGTTCCATCACTTCATCGTAGTCCAAGTATTCCGATGTGATTGGACGGTACTTAGGGCCCACTTGCTTCTTAGATTTTTCGTCTACCCCACCGTTGATGGCGTAGAGCAAACACTTAGCCAAGTTGGACCGAGCCCCGAAGAATTGCATTTCCTTACCAATCCGCATAGGGGATACGCAGCAAGCAATCGCATAATCGTCACCGGAATTAGGGCGCATCAATTCATCATTTTCATATTGGATGGAGGAAGTTTCAATGGACAAACGCGCACAGAAGCGACGGAAACCAATTGGAAGGTGTGGAGACCAAAGAACGGTCAAGTTTGGTTCTGGTGCAGGCCCCAAGTTATCCAAGGTATGGAGGTAACGGAAGGACATCTTAGATACTAAGGTACGGCCATCGGTCCCCATACCACCGATGGATTCGGTAGTCCATACAGGGTCGCCGGTAAAGAGATTATTGTACTCTTGAATGCGGGCAAAACGAACCATACGGAGCTTCATGATAAAGTGATCTACGAACTCTTGAATTTCTTCTTCTGTGTAGGTGCCGTTAGCCAAGTCACGCTCAGCGTAAATATCTAGGAAGGTAGAGTTACGACCAATGGACATAGCCGCCCCATTTTGTTCCTTAATGGCCCCTAAGTAGCCGAAGTAGAGCCATTGCATAGCTTCCATCACGTCCTTAGCCGGACGGGAAATATCAAAGCCATAGGAAGCAGCCATTTCCTTCAATTCCTTAAGGGATCGGATTTGTTCCTTGATTTCTTCTCGGTCACGGATAACTGTATCCAACATATCTCCCATGGTAATGGAGAATTCTTGTTCCTTTTGTTGGATTAAGTAATCAACCCCGTAGAGGGCTACCCGGCGGTAGTCACCGATGATGCGGCCTCGAGAATAAGCATCAGGCAAACCCGTCAAGATGTGAGCTGAACGAGCTGCCCGCATTTCTGGTGTGTACACATCAAAGACCCCATCATTATGAGTCTTACGGTGAGTTTTGAAAAAATCTTCCAATTGTGGGTCCATGGTGTAACCATACTCAGCTGCTGCCGATTTAGCTGTACGAAGGCCACCATAAGGGAAGAGGGCCCGTTTGAGAGGCTTGTCAGTTTGGAGACCTACGATAGTTTCCAAGTCCTTATCGATATAGCCAGGCTTATGGGCTGTGATATGGGTAGCTACCGCTGTATCCGCATCAATCATCCCCCCTTTTTCTCGTTCTTCTTCGTAGAGTTTGAGGACTTGATTCCAAAGTTTTTCAGTCCGCTCTGTTGGACCTACCAAGAAGGAACCATCTCCTTCGTATGGTTTATAGTTGCGTTGGATAAAGTCACGAACATCAATGGCCTTAGACCAAACGCCAGGGACGAAATCTTTCCATTCAGTGTGTTGCATAGTGCACCTCCTATAAAATGAAAGTTATTCTCATATACATAGTGTAATCCTTACACTCGATAATTTACAATAGGATATTGATATAAATTATCAATAGGTATATTCCTTTTAGTAATACCAACTTTTTTACTATATTATGAGCAAAGCAAAAACAATATATAGTACTAGATCCACATATATTAATCTATGTGAATATTAATAATAAATTTCATTTATGATGTATTATTTACTACTATTTCATATAAAAAAGACCCCACTTACATAACCGTAAGCAGGGTCTTTTCTGTTCTCTTTTGTAAGAAAAGGTATATAAACTTGTCATATTGGCCTAAGCCTAATCATCTACCTATCGTAAGCTTCCTGACTCCTCACAAGGAGCTGACCTTCCTCTTGGTCTAGCCCATCTAAGTAAGCCACAATATCCTTATAGATATTAGCTGCCCCATCCACATGCCAATGCCGGGATTGTTCAGACATAGCCTTGAGCCGGTCTGGATTAATCAATAGGGCTGTCACCACATCTTCCAAATTATGGATATCGCGGGCCCAACGAGCACAGCCTAACTCCTCTAAGAGTTTAGCATTAGCTTCTTCCTGGCCCGGAATAGCATCGAAGAATACCATAGGT
The DNA here is from genome assembly GCA_900549805.1 of uncultured Veillonella sp. Taxonomy (GTDB): domain Bacteria; phylum Bacillota; class Negativicutes; order Veillonellales; family Veillonellaceae; genus Veillonella. Next base: position 7,280 of record URPV01000013.1, on the reverse strand, counting down.
AGGCCTACCGTAACCGCCTCCATACAGGTCAAAGCACCTGGCTTAGTCACTAAGAGGGTCGATTGGCTCATGAGTTCTGCGATATTAGTGGTATAACCATACACTTGGGTCTTGGTCTTCATGGACTGAGACATATCATTGAGAGATTCATAGAGGGATGTATTCTGTCCTGCTACAACGATGAGCTCATCTATGGCTTCTATATCATCTAAATGACGCATGGCACTGGATATAGATCCCATTCCCAGGCCCCCTCCCATGATGAGAACCTTCACAGGTTTTTTCATTTGATAGTCCTTAATAGCGGCCTCAAAGAAAGCCCTTCGCACAGGAAGACCTGTTACGTGAATATGGTTTTTCGGAATGGTGCAGGACGCCAACTCACCTACCATGGAATCCGTAGCTACAAAGTAGGAATCCACTTGCGGATAAATCCAAAACTGGTGGGAAGAAAAATCCGTCATAATGGCCATAAGGGGAACATCAATAAGGCCCCTCCGCTTGAGGATACAAGCTGCTCCTAAAGGGAATGGATGGGTAAAGATCATCACGTCGGGCTTAGACTTCTTAATAAGCTTATACATACGACTCTTTAAGAGGTAGGACAAAGCGGTCTGCATGACTGCCCCCTTTTTAGCGCCCGTAGAAAGACGATAGATAAGGTCATAGAGCATAGGGAAGACATCAATCATCTTAATGTAAGTCACCTTGAGGAGGTTATCGATGGACAAAGTATCCGTATCCAGGAAGTCTACGTGGGTAATTGTCGCATCAGGCTCTACTTGGTGCCAATACTCTTCGATGGCCCGCGCCGCTTGCATATGGCCCGTCCCTATGGAAGCCGATACAATGACAATCTTACGCCCTTCTTCTTTAGCCACAATAAGACTCCTCTCTCACTTACAACACATTATCCCCATTATAGCACAAAAAAGAGGCCTCCTAAGAGACCTCTTTTTCGTAACACTCCATAGTGGGAGTCAATTATTTTTTGCGTTTTTTAGCAGCAGTTGCTTTTGCAGCGTTAACTTGATCTTTCAAGCCTTTACCAGCTTTGAAAGCTGGGGATTTGGATGCTGCGATTTTGATTTCTTTACCAGTTTGTGGGTTGCGGCCAGTACGAGCTGCGCGTTCACGAGTTTCGAAAGTACCGAAACCGATTACTTGTACTTTGTCGCCTGCTGTCAAAGCTTCAGCAACTGTATCGAATACAGCTTTTACTGCTTTTTCAGCATCTTTTTTTGTCAATTCAGCTTTTGTTGCAACGCTTGCGATCAATTCTGTTTTGTTCATAACAAAACCTCCTTAAAAATAAATAGACGCATTTAAGTTGACTCCCTAGGTCGACCTAAATGGATTCATGCGCTTTCGCCTGCTCCCAAAAGGCATCCAACTCTGCTAGTGAATAGCTCTCCCATGGACGGCCACTTTGGTCAACACAGTGTTCAACATACGCAAAGCGTGTGTAAAACTTAGTGTTTGTGCGGTTCAGTGCATTTTCTCCGCTTATTTTAAACCATCTAAATAGATTTATCAAGGCAAAAAGCACATCACCGCCCTCTTTTTCCATATTTTCCCTATCATTTTGAGTGATGGCTTCCTTAAGCTCTTCTATTTCTTCGTATACTTTTGCCCAGCAAGGATCCACAGAATCCCAGTCAAAACCTACCTTGGCGGCCTTCTCTTGTAGTTTTTGGGCTCGCATCAAGGCAGGCAGTCCCTTAGGAACGCCAGCTAACACTTTTTTTCGCCCATGGCCCTTCTCTTTGGCCTTCAATTGGTCCCAAGTCAGCTTAGTTTCTCCCATTTCAAGGGCCGATGCCCGGTTAAATACATGGGGATGACGACCTACCATCTTTTGAGACACGTCATTGATGACATCCTGAACGGTAAAATCTCCCCGTTCTTCAGCTAGGCGGGCATGAAAGACCACTTGGAGGAGTATATCCCCTAACTCTTCCCGCAGGTTATCCATATCATCAGCATCGATAGCATCTAACGCCTCATACACCTCTTCCAATAAGTAGCAACGAAGGGACTTATGAGTTTGAGCCCGGTCCCAATCGCAACCACCTGGTTCCCGTAGGGTCCGCACCACATCTTCCAAGGGTTCTAATGTGAATGCTAGGTCCGCCATATCCCGCTCATAAGCAGCGGTAACAGGATCTTTCTCACCATCCTCAGGGATTGTGGTAGGAACTACTTCCCCTGGGAATTTTTCTTCATAGGTCATACTAGACCTCTTACTCTTACCAAGTACTAATGTAAGTTTTACTTACCATCTCGAGCACGCAATTTTTTGCCTATAACAGGGAAGTTATATAAGTCCTTGTAGACAAGAGCCTTGGTAATCCAAAGTGTAACCACATAGACGATAAGAGCCACAATGATAGTCAAGGCAACGGCTATATTATTCCCCAACAAGCTTTGAAGGAAGAGGAAAACTACCTCGGAAGCACCGCCCATTGCTAAGGCGGAGAGAATGATTTTAAGGAATATCGTTGGGTTCATAATAGAACCCACCAAGCGACCTACAAACCAGAGGTTGATAAGGGCTGCTACCGCAAATGTGGCATTGGTAGCCCAAGCCGCTCCATTGATTCCAATCATAGGTGTCAACACCATATCCAAGATCACCTTGGCCACTAACCCTAGGCCAATGGTCACCATAGGTATAAGAGTCTTACCCAACCCCTGTAAAACAGCTGCTGTTACCTGCTGTAAGCCGATGAAAATAATGGTCAAAGACATGACGGCGATAACAGGTCCCGCATAAGGGGTAGCATAGAGGAGTTGGGAAACCGGCTGAGCCAAAACGGAAAGGCCCACGCAAGCTGGAATAGTAAAGAGACTGGCCACCTTCATAGCCGATTGGGCCCGACCTCTCACACTACTCAGCTGCTGCAAGGAATAAGACTCTGAAATAGCTGGCACCAGGGAAGATGCCAAAGATTGGGTCAGGATGACCGGTAAGCCCACCAAAGATGTAGCCATACCTGCTAAATAACCATACTGGGTAGTAGCTTCTTTCATATAGTAACCCGTATTAATAAGACTCTGGGGCACAATATAAAGATCAATAGCTGTCACCAGCGGGAGTACGATATTGGCTAGGGATACAGGTACTGCCAATAGGGTCAGGCGCTTTAGGATAGCTCCTGTCGACTCCACCAAGGCAGCTTGATTTTGTTGGCCCTCTAAATCCTTACGAATAGTGGCCTGACGACCATAAAAGAAGAGAAGGACCACAAATCCTGCCAAAACACCTGGTAGGGTAGCAAAAGTTGCCCCTGCAGCCGCCCAATCGAGGCCTCGGTCAATGAGCAAGTAGGCCAAGACAACCATAGTAGTCACCCGGAAAGTTTGTTCAAAAATCTGAGAAACCCCGGTTGGCACCATATATTGGAAACCTTGGAAGTAGCCCCTAAAGCAGGCCAGCATGGTCACGATAAAGAGGCCCGGTGCCAAGGCTTGAATGGCCAAGAGGGCCCGAGGGTCTGTGACCATACCGGAATCCACCATGGCCTGGGCGGTCCCATAGAGAGCTAGTGAGAAGACTAGGCCTACAAAAAATAGAATGACAAAGGAGGTCTTAAAAATTCGTCTAACCCCTCGCATATCCTTATTGGCTAGCTTATCCGCAATCATGATGGAAATGGCCACCGGTACACCTGAAGCAGCAATGGCTACGATAATTTGATAGATAGGATAGGCCATCTGGTAGAGACCAATCCCCTCTCCCCCTAGAATACGGGCTATAAAGACCTTGGATAGAGCCCCTATAACTTTCACAATGAGACCTGCTAAGGTGAGGATCATAGCCCCCTTTAAAAATCGATTCATCGGTCCTCCTTAGTCTATATCGTGTAATGCCAGGTTCTTCATAACCCGGTCCATAACGGTCAAAATATCTGTTCCTAGGCTCTTGGTATAGATGTAAACCATGAGAGGCTGTCCTGCCTGTCCTTGACCACCCAGAATTTTCATAGACTTCCATAGGGCTTGGTCTATAGAACCTAAATCCCAGCCTACCATCTTAGACTCGTCCTGCCACTGGATGGTAATCGTATCATTGCGGAAGAGGATGGATTTGATGCCCAAGAGACGAGCTTCTTCTTTGATTTTAGCCACCCGGAGAAGACGCTCCACTGGATCGGTAGGTGTACCAAAGCGGTCTACCAATTCGTCCGTTAAATCGTTAAGTTCACCCAAGGACTTAACCTTGAGTAGGCGTTGGTAGATGGAAATCTTTCGAGCCGAATCCTTGATATAGGCATCGTCGATAAAGGCGTCTACCTCAAGGTCCACCGCAGGATCAGGAGGCACAACTTCCACTTCTTTATGTTGGGCCTTAGCAACAGCCTCTTCTAACATGGTCACATAGGTACCAAAGCCTACAGCGGCGATATTACCGTGTTGTTGGGACCCTAACAGATTACCTGCGCCACGGATCTCAAGGTCTCGCATAGCTAGCTTAAAGCCAGCTCCCAATTCCGTAAACTCCTCAATAGCCTTGAGGCGTTTTTCCGCTTGCTCAGTTAAGAGCTTGTCTGGCCGATACATAAAGTAAGCATAGGCCCGGCGACGGGACCGCCCTACCCGACCACGCATTTGGTAGAGTTGGCTGAGCCCCAAGCGGTCTGCATCATAGATGATGATGGTATTAGCATTAGGTATATCCAGTCCCGTTTCAATAATGGAGGTGGATAAGAGGACGTCGTAGTGGCCTTCGTAGAAGTCGGTCATAATATTCTCGATTTGCCGCCCTGTCATCTGCCCGTGAGCAATGGCCACGCGTAGGTCTGGCATAGCCTGAGTCAATACTTCTTCCATGTGTCCAATGGAGGCTACCCGATTATAGACGAAGAAGACTTGACCACCTCGTTGCAGTTCCCGACGAATGGCATCAGTGATAATTCCCATGTCGTATTCCACTACATAGGTTTGAACGGGCAAACGATCTTCTGGTGGCGTGGAGATGACGGACATCTCCCTAACCCCTACCAAAGACATGTGAAGAGTCCGTGGTATAGGCGTAGCAGATAAGGTAAGAACATCGATGTTGTTAGCCCATTCCTTCCACTTTTCTTTTTGGGCAACCCCAAAGCGTTGCTCTTCATCCACCACCAAAAGGCCTAAATTCTTAAACTTAACCTTCGCATTTAAGAGGGAATGGGTGCCAATAAGGACATCCACCTGGCCTTCCGCTGTCTTCTTAAGAGTCTCCTTCTTCTCTGCAGCTGACCGGAATCGGTTGAGGACATCTACATGGACTCCCCAATGGGCAAAGCGATCAGAGAAGGTTTGGAAGTGTTGTTGAGCTAGGACGGTAGTCGGTACGAGAACTGCTACCTGCTTACCAGCCATGACGGCCTTAAAGATGGCCCGCATAGCCACCTCCGTCTTGCCAAAGCCTACATCACCACAAAGAAGGCGGTCCATAGGCTGTTGTCGCTCCATGGATTCCTTAATTTCAGCAGTAGCTACCAATTGGTCTGGCGTCTCTTCATAAGGAAAGGCCTCTTCGAATTCAGCCTGCCAAGGAGTATCCTCGGGGAAGGCAAAACCTTCAGCAATTTCCCGCTTAGCATAGAGTTCGACTAGCTTGTCTGCCAAGTCATCGATGGATTTTTGAGCCTTAGCCTTTACCTTGCGCCAGTCTGCACCACCCATCTTATGGATACGCGGCACATCCCCCTCGTTACCAATGTACTTTTGTAGTTGATCCAAATGATCAGCTGGCAGGAAGAGGCGATCCGTCCCTGCATAGGCAATTTCGATATAATCTTTATGCTTGCCCTCTATCTCAATGGTTTTGAGACCTAAATACTTACCGATACCATGAAGAGCATGGACTACGTAGTCCCCCACTGTCAGGTCCGTGAAGTAGTTGATTTCCTGCCCCTTCTCCTGCTTACGACGGAGGCGTTTCTTTTGTGTCCCGTAGATATTCCCTTCAGTAACTAAGATAAAATGGCTATGAGGTAATTCAAAGCCATCCGTCAGAAGGCCCTGCATAACTAGGACTACATTCTTCTTAAGACCCCAGTGGTCCACCTCCTCGTAGCGAATGCTGCCTTCTTTCAAGGCAGCTAAGAGGCTTTCCTTACGCTGGCGGTTATTCATAACAAGAACCACTTGATGGCCTAGCTTGTGCCAGTTCTTGACTTCTTCAATAAAGATAGGGACCTGCCGTTCAAAGGAGGTCATAGACTTCCCTTGAATGCCGATAGAGCTAAAGCCAGGAAGGCCCATAGACCGCTGTTGCATGAAGGTATAGGCGATTTGTCGCTTGGCTACCATGGTTCTAGTCAAAGCGGACCAATCCGCATGGCTCTTATGGTGGTCTGGGTCTTCTTTGAGATACTTCTTGAGGGCCTCTTGTACCCGCAAAGGCTCATCAACAACTAACAGGGCATTCTTACCATAGGAGAGAAGGGTAGCCAGATTATCAGATGAAATCATGGAAAAAGGAGCTACATTAAAGGTATCCAGAGAATCGATGGACCGTTGGCTGACCTCATCGAAATGGCGAATAGTATCCACCTGGTCCCCAAACAGTTCAATCCGTACCGGTTTATCTTCATTAACAGGGAAGATGTCGATGATATCACCGCGAACAGCAAAATGTCCCCGCTGTTCAACCTGGTCTACCCGCTCGTAACCATTGGAGACCAGTTCTTCTAAGAGACTATCTCGATTAAGTTCTTCCCCTAGGTTGATATGAAGAACACAAGCCTTTAACTGATCAGGGTCAGCTATGTATTGAGCCACTTCTTCAGCGGTAGCAATAACTACAGAAGGATGACCCCAGATGAGGTCTGCTAAAGCGGACATCTGATTTGCCTGATTTTCTAAAGACCGAGCAGCTGTGGAAAATTGGATATGATCTACCTGTGGAAAGCGGCGGACTACCTTATGAGGGGCTAAAAAAGCTAAATCCCGCTCCCAGCGATCTGCTTCTTCCCGATTATGGACCAAGACGATGGTCGCTTCTTCCTCCGCCTCCTCAAAGGCCTGAGCCCAAAGGAAGGTCTTTTGCGACCCAGATAGACCGTATATATTTGTTTTACCATCCTGCTTAAAGGCCTCAATAGCGCTTTTAAAGGAAGGGTTATCGTACAACAAGTCTTTAATTGCTTTCATCTATATCTCTTCTACAAACAGAAATAGGGCATGACGAAGCCGCCACACCTAATTACTTATATATTATTAGTCTTATTTTACTACTTTTAAGGGTATATAACAAAAGTCCTTATGAGGGTGCGCATCATAAGGAC
>URPV01000012.1 GCA_900549805.1 uncultured Veillonella sp. | reverse complement strand
TGATGATGTGACAGAAGAGCACAAAGGGCCTTCTGTTCAAATCGCTTTTGATAAGGACGGAAACCCAACTAAGGCTGCTATTGGTTTTGCTAAGGGCAAGGGGCTCGATGTAGGGGATTTGGTAACACAGGATGGTTATATCTATGCCACTACCACTACAAAAGGTTTACAGGCAGAAGATGTATTGAAAGCAACCTTGCCGTCCTTCATTACAGGCCTCTCTTTTGGTAAATCCATGCACTGGGCTAACTTGGATGATAAATTTGTCCGCCCTCTTCGTTGGATGGTGGCTCTTCTAGATGACCAAGTTATTCCTGTAGAATTTGCTACTGTACAATCTGGTAAGCAATCCCGTGGCCATCGATTCTTGGGCCAAGAATCCATCACGATCAATCATGCTAATGAGTATATGGATGCCATGGAAGCTAACTTTGTTATGGTAGATCAAAACAAACGCCGCCAAGTGATTCAAGACCAATTGCAAGCCATTGCCGATGAGAAGGGTGCCACTATCTTGTGGGATGAGGATCTCTTGGATGAAATAACCTTCCTTGTAGAATGGCCAACAGCCCTATGTGGTCAATTCGATGCATCCTATCTAGAATTGCCTGATGCTGCTATTGTGACACCTATGAAGGATCACCAACGCTACTTCCCAATGGTGGATAAGGAAGGAAAGCTTCTCAATATGTTCCTCACTGTTCGAAATGGGGATGAAAAGTCCTTGGAAGTGGTACAGCATGGTAATGAACGGGTACTTCGGGCACGTTTGGATGATGCTAAGTTCTTCTTTAATGAAGACCGCAAGAAATCTTTGGTTGATCGCCAAGAAGGCTTGAAGAAAATCGTATTCCAAGAAGGGTTGGGTAACTTGGCCGATAAGACCGCTCGCCTTTTAGAATTAGGAAAATTCTTTGCAGACCAAGTAGAACTTCACGAAGATGCTCAAGTGGCTTTGGAACGTGCTACTGAATTGGCTAAGACAGACCTAACGACAGGGATGGTTACTGAATTTACCGAATTGCAAGGTGAAATGGGGAAACAATACGCCCTCTTGGATGGAGAATCTCCTGAAGTAGCTGAAGCAATCTTTGAACAATACTTGCCACGGTTTGCAGGTGATATCTTGCCAGAAACAGAAGCTGGTAAGGTTTTGTCCATCATTGATAAGGTAGATAATATCGTAGCTACCTTCTCTCGGGGCTTGATTCCAACAGGATCTCAAGACCCTTATGCCTTACGCCGTCAAACTATCGGCATCTTAAATATCCTTCTAAGCTCTAATTGGGATATTTCCATGGTAGATTTGGCTAAGAAGGCAGCTCAATTATTGCATGTTCCTGAAGACAAGCAAGACGAATTGGTTAAGCAGGTTCGAGACTTCTTTATCTTGCGTTTGAAAAATATCTTCTTGGACCGTCACATTCCACATGATGTGATTGATCTGGTCTTGTCTAATGAGTCTGCCACCGTGGCTGATGCAGAAGGCTTGGTTACAGCCCTTATGGATAACCGAATCGATCAAAATGAAGAATTGGTACAGGCTTATACGCGGATTTATAACTTGGTTAAGGATTTGGATTACACCAAGGTGGATGAATCCCTCCTTAAGGAAGAAGCCGGTAAGGCCCTCTATAAAGTTGCTCTCACAGCTTATAATGAGTCGCAAGCGGCTTGGAATAATCGGGATTATGTTAAGGTGGTTGCACTTCCGCAAACCCTTGTTCCAGCTATTAACAAATTCTTTGATGATGTTATGATTATGGATAAGGACGAAGTCATTAAGAACAATCGTCTCCAATTGGTACGCCTTGCCTATGAAGTGATGTATGCCATCGGCGATGTATCCGCTTTAAAATAATATAAGCTCTTAATAGATCTTTCTAGCCTTTCATTAGGTGTCTATGATATAGAGCAATGCAGTTATTACTGTAATGTAAAAATAATAATTTAATTGAAAAAAGACTTGTTGTAAGAGCTTTACTTCTGATATAATACTGACGTTATTGGGGACGGTCCGCTGCTCATAAGGTGTGAGTTATGAACGTCGCAATTAGGAGGAAACATGAACATTATTAACGTACTCGAACAAGAACAACTTCGTTCTGACATTCCTGACTTCCGTGCCGGCGACACAGTACGTGTACACGTAAAAGTTGTCGAAGGTTCCCGTGAACGTATCCAAATGTTCGAAGGCTTGGTTATTAAACGCCAAGGTGGCGGCATCCGTGAAACCTTCACAGTTCGCCGTATTGCTTCTGGCGTTGGTGTAGAACGTACATTCCCTGTACATTCCCCACGTCTTGAAAAAATCGACCTCTTGCGTCGTGGTATCGTTCGTCGTGCTAAATTGTACTACTTGCGTAACCTCACAGGTAAAGCTGCTCGTATTCGCGAAAAACGCTAATCCTGATAAAAGGCTGCTTTCGAGCAGCCTTTTATTTTTGCCTATAAAAGCAAGAGATGAGATAATAAGGCCAAAGATTAAATTGGAAAGTTTATTATTTCTTATATAGTTTCATTGAAATTAAGACTAATTATTTATATAAGCTTGTATTAGCATACTAGTTTCTAGTTCTAATCAGGAGCTAAGAAAGGATAGAGATGGGCGATTCACCGATTGTACACTGGTTCCCTGGGCACATGGCCAAGGCGACCCGCATGATTCAAGAGCATATTAAGAAGGTAGACGTAGTCATCGAACTATTGGATGCACGGATTCCTAACTCTTCATCTAATCCAGTTATCTCTGAGCTGGCAGGTAACAAGCCCCATGTAGTCATTCTAAATAAAACAGACCTGGCAGACCCTAAGGAGACTAAGGAATGGGTTAACCATTTTAGGGAACAAGGAAAAACTGTTGTTATGATGGACTCCATATCTGGTCGTGGTCAAAAACAATTGATTACAGCCGTTCAAAATTTGGCTAAACCTATTATTGATAAGTGGGTGGCTAAAGGAATTCGGACCCGGTCTGTACGAACTATTATTTTAGGGATCCCTAATGTAGGTAAATCCACCTTAATCAATAAATTGGCAGGCACTGCTGCTACAAGGACTGCTGATAAGGCAGGTCATACACGGGGCCAACAATGGGTGCGGATTGGCAAATCCTTGGAACTACTGGATACACCAGGCATCCTCTGGCCTAAATTAGAGGACCAACGGGCAGCCATGCGTTTAGCTATTACGGGATCTATTTCTGACGATGTTTACGACTCGGAAACGGTTATGGGCCATCTTCTTTCCTATATGCTAGAAAAACATCCTGATGTCTTAGTAGACCGATTTAAGTTACAAGCAGAGGAAATGACAGATCCTATGGTGGCCTTAGAAGCCATTGGTCGTCGACGGGGGTGCCTTGTTAAGGGTGGTCATGTAGACCTAGATAAGGCCCGTCGTATCGTCTTAGCTGATTACCGTAATGGCAAGTGGGGATTGCTATCCTTTGATAAGGTGGATGAAGAACCCTATCTAGTGGAGGAAGACCATGTTACCGAAAGTAAATAGTCCTACTAGCGAAGGTATGAACCTATTGCCTGAAGACGTAAAGAAATTAAAGGTAGGGGATATAAAGGTACTCTTGGGACAAGAGGTGGTAGACCAGGATATTTTGACCTATATACGTCAAGATGAAAGGACCTCTGTTCAAAAATTAGTAGCCTCCTACGATAAAAGACAGGAAAAGATGCGCCAAGAGTATGAACGAATTCATGCTATGTATGATTACGAAGGCATCTATTATAGGCAAGGGATAATGCAAGTGGCTGGCGTAGATGAGGTCGGTCGAGGTCCCATTGCTGGCCCTGTGACAGTAGCCGCTGTTATTTTGCCTCCTTATACCTTTATTCCTGGCCTTAATGACTCTAAAAAGCTATCTGAAAAGAAGCGAGAAGAGCTCTATGATCAAATTATTGATCTTGCCCTAGCTGTATCTTGCGTTTCCTATGATCGACATAAAATTGATGCTCTCAATATCTATGAAGCTACCCGCCAGGCTATGTACGAGGCAGTTAGCACCTTATCGGTACCAGCTGAAGCAGTCATGGTAGATGCTATGAAATTACCAGACTTAACTTGTCCTGTTGAATCCCTTGTTAAGGGGGATGCCAAGTCTGCTAATATTGCAGCGGCCTCCATCATTGCTAAGGTAACTCGAGACCGATATATGAAAGACATGGACAAGGAGTATCCAGGCTTTGGTTTTGCTATACACAAGGGCTACTACACGGAACTTCATAAAGAGGCCTTGATCAATCAAGGAATCACCCCCCTTCATAGGCGGTCCTTTGAACCCATTAAATCCATGGTTAAGGGATTAGAAGACTAGAAAGAGCCCCTACCTTGTACTAGGTAGGGGGCTCTTTTTCTATTCTTACGTTCATATTACTAGTAGTGATTGATTTATTCCAAGGCTTGCTATCTTAACACTAATGGGGTAATCCTAACATCAATGGTGCAAGCTTAGGTCTTTTACTGACCCGTTTTAAGGACTAGGCTAAACGTATAGCCTAAGCGTATAGGTGAAAAGGATAAGGAGATACTTATGAATAATCAGGAATTAGGGGCCTGGGGTGAGGAACAGGCTGTTCGTTATTTGACTCGCTTAGGGTACAGAATCATAGCTTTAAATTATAGGACACCTCTGGGCGAGTTAGATGTGGTGGCTTCTTACATGGGGGCACTTCACTTTATTGAGGTAAAGACTAGGACTTCAATGACTTATGGCCGTCCTTGTGAGGCGGTAGACTATCGCAAACAAAAGCATATTAAACGAGCGGCTCAATTATTTTTACAGGACCAAGGGCAAGCTTATTTTAAGGATTATGACCTATCTTTTGATGTGGTAGAAATCTATAAAGTAGGTCCACACGATCTATCTCTATCTCATATGGAAGGTTGTTTTTAGGAGGTTCTATGTATGCACAAGTATGGGGTGCTACTATCGATGGATTAGACGGGCACCTAGTGGCGGTTGAAGTTGATATTAGCCAAGGATTACCGGCCTTTGATATTGTGGGCCTACCTGCAACTTCCGTCAAAGAAGCTCGTGAACGGGTGAGAGCGGCTCTGTCCAATTCTGGTTTTTTCTTTCCCCTACGGCGCATAGTAGTTAACTTGGCTCCTGCCGATCTTCGTAAGGATGGGGCTTCTTTAGACTTGCCTATAGCCATAGCTATTCTTCTAGCTACAGGCCAGCTTAAACTTACAAAAGAACAAGAAATCTTGTTAGCAAGTAGAGCCTTATTTTCTGGCGAGCTGTCCTTAGATGGATCTATTAAGGCTGTAAGAGGGACCATAGGCATGGCCTTGGCTGGCCTAGCGGTCTCTAAGGACATCTTAGTTACGAGCCCACCTAATGCAAAAGAAGCAGCTATATGTCAGGGCCTAAGAGTCTATTCAGAAAAGAACTTAGCTACTCTGGTAGGTCTAATAGAGTCTGGACAGGAGGCTCGGGCCCTTAGTAAACCAAATATAAAGCAATCCTATGGGGGAGCTGATTATAAAGAGGTCCGAGGACAAATTGAAGGTAAACGGGCCATGGAAATTGCAGCAGCTGGATTTCATCATGTTCTACTCAAGGGGCCTCCCGGTGGAGGAAAAACTATGTTAGCCAGTCGTCTTCCATCTATCTTACCTCCTTTAGGCTTGGATGAGGTTTTAAACTTGTCCAAGATCCATAATATTGCTGGTCTTCTGGCAGATGGACAATTAATGGAAGTAAGACCCTTTAGGGCCCCACATCACACGTCTACCTTGGTAGGCCTCCTAGGAGGCGGGGTACCTCTAAGGCCTGGAGAATTGACCCTAGCCCATGGGGGTGTCTTATTTTTAGATGAGGTTCCAGAATTTTCTCGGGCTGCCATTGAGGCCTTACGACAACCCTTGGAAAAAGGCTTTGTGCACCTAGTCAAGGGGCAGGGGTCCTACGATTTTCCTGCCCAGTCTATCTTGATCATGGCAGCTAATCCTTGTCCTTGTGGCTATTATGGGGATCCAGACAAAACCTGTACCTGTAGCTCTAGTATGATTAATCGCTATAGTCAGAAATTATCTGGCCCTATCTTAGATCGAATTGATTTACAAGTCTATGTGAAACGGCCTAGCTTAAAAGAATTAGAAGGGCCTCATAGGGAGGATGAAATGTATTCGTCGGAGGCCATGTTGCAACGAGTCTTACGTGCTAGAGCGCTTCAAAAAGAACGCTTTCAGAACCTTTCTCTTCCTTCAAATTATTGCAATGGACATATGGGGCATAAGGAGGTACTCCAGTTCTGTTCTATGGATCAAGAAGCTAAAGATCTAGTTGCCTGTCTATTTAATCGTTACCACTTGTCAGCTAGGGCTTATGATCGCCTTTTGAAAGTGGCTAGGACCATAGCTGATCTAGGTGCCTGTGAGTGTATAGAAAAGGTCCATATAGCGGAAGCTATGGCCTATCGTATGATGGAGTAATGATATGACTAATCCTATTTGTGAGGCCGCTTATATAAGTGCTTTATTGGAGATTCCTGATTTAGGGCTGGAATCATGTCGCAGACTTTTGGAGCGATTTTCTACCCCCCATGAGGCCTGGCAGAAATTAATCCTAGATGGTCAGCTAAGAGTCTTAGAGGAAATCAATCCCAAGCTAATAGCCAACCTATCTAGAAGCCATCTAGGTGGACTACCAGAATCAATCCAGGCAGCCATGGATGACTGTTCTATAAACGGTCTTACCTATTTAGATGATGCCTACCCTCAACAGCTCCTATCCATATATAAACCTCCTTTAGTTCTTTTTTATAGGGGGGATATAAGCCTGGCATCCCAAGCCCGTATGATTGCTATGGTGGGGGCTCGAAAGTCATCTACGTATGGCCGTAATGTAGCCTCTTATCTAGGCAAGACATTGGCCCAAGCAGGGGTCGTGATCGTGTCAGGTGGAGCCAGGGGTATAGATAGCTTTAGTCATCAAGGAGCTCTCGAAGGTGAGGGGAAAACGATTGTGGTCTTAGGATCAGGTTTGGATGTGATTTACCCTAGGGAGAATGGTCGTCTATTTAGGCAAGTTGTAGAGACGGGGGGATTATTACTTTCAGAATATCCTCCTCATACACCACCATCAGCCCATAATTTTCCTATGAGAAATCGAATTATAGAAGGCCTGGTGAGGGGCGTCATCGTGGTAGAGGCTAAGGCTTCATCGGGTTCTTTAATCACTGCTGACATGGCTGTTAATGATGGAAGGGATGTTTTTTCCGTGCCCGGAAATATTCTGGACAATCAAGCTGCAGGTAATCACTGGCTCATTCGGCAAGGAGCAATACCCTTAACAGGCCCTCAAGACCTATTGGATTATTATGCTTGGACAGGTGAGGTCAAGAGTGGCAGACAAAGCTCTCCTATGGTATGCTTTACTTTAGATGAGAATGCGATCGTAACCTGTTTACCTACGGATAGACCTTGTCCACTCGATGATATTTTAGTGGCAACAGGCCTTCCTATGCCGCAAGTTATGACCGCCTTATTGTCTCTTGAAATGCATGATAGAGTAGAAAAAATTTCCGGCCAAGGCTATTTACGTAAGGGGCCTTTGTGAGGAAGTACCATATAGTATAGGAGTAGTATTTTGTCTATTAAACGTTCTATTGTTATCGGTCAACCTAAGGAGACGCAGGGGGCTGATCAAGAAGAAAAAAAGACTAGTAAGAAATCTGTAGCTAGCGTCAAAAAAGGAACACTAGAGCGGACTGCACCGGTGGGCATTGTTCACGATAAGACGGTTCTCAAGTCGGTGACACCACCAGCCCAACGGAAACCACGAGTTTACAAGCCAGATGGTAAGACCTTGGTGATCGTGGAATCTCCAGCTAAGTCTAAAACCATTGAAAAATTCTTAGGTC
Organism: uncultured Veillonella sp.; assembly: GCA_900549805.1. GTDB lineage: Bacteria > Bacillota > Negativicutes > Veillonellales > Veillonellaceae > Veillonella. The sequence continues at coordinate 20,963 of URPV01000012.1, read as the reverse complement.
CCGATTTTGTCGTTAAGGCTTCTATGGGCCACCTGAGAGATTTACCTAAATCCTCTATGGGTATCAATATTGAGAAAGGATTTGTTCCTGACTATAAAAATCTAGCTACCCGTAAAAAGACGATTGATGAACTTCTCGATTACGCAGACCAATCATCCCGTATTCTTCTGGCAACTGACCCGGACCGGGAAGGGGAGGCCATTTCTTGGCATTTGGCCTACATTTTAAATGTGGATGACGCATCTAAGTGCCGTATTACCTTTAACGAAATTACTAAAACGGCCGTAGCTGATGCTTTAGACCATCCACGTACGATTGATATGAATATGGTTGATGCCCAACAGGCTCGACGTATGTTAGACCGTATTGTAGGGTATAAGCTGAGTCCACTCCTTTGGAAAAAGGTGTGTAAGGGCTTATCAGCAGGGCGGGTTCAATCCGTAGCGGTCCGACTTATCGTTGAACGTGAACGGGAAATCCAAGCGTTTGTGCCAGAAGAATATTGGTCTTTAGAAGGAACCTTTATAACTGAGCAAGGAGAAAGCTTTACAGCTGAATTAACTCATATAGATGGCAAGAAAGCGGTCATCCCAGACCAGGAGGCTGCAGATGCTATCGAACAAGCCCTCAAGGGCAAGTCCTTGCAAGTTAAGGCGGTTACGAAAAGAAAGCGGTCTCGCAAAGCACAAGCACCGTTTACTACATCTACTTTACAACAAGAAGGTGGTCGTAAGCTCAACTTTAACGCTAAACGGACTATGCGGATTGCTCAAGGTCTATATGAAGGCGTTGAGGTAGGCGGTTATGGTCATGTCGGCCTCATTACCTATATGCGTACAGATTCGACTCGTATCGCCAAGGAAATGCAGGCTGCAGCTAAGGACTATATCATTCGCCAGTACGGAGACCAATACTATCCTAAGAAACCAAATTTCTACGGATCTAAGGAATCCGCTCAAGACGCTCATGAAGCTATCCGTCCAACCTCTTTAGAATTGACGCCTAAGATGGTAGAACCCTTCTTATCTCGAGATGAGTTGAAACTCTACACCCTCATTTGGAACCGCTTCCTAGCATCCCAAATGGCAGCGCAAGAGTCTGAGACCCTTACCATTGAACTTCTTTTAGATGATAGATACACCTTTAAGGCTTCCGGCTCTAAGGTCCTCTTCCCGGGCTTCTCTACCCTCTACGAAGAGGCTAAGAAGGAAAAAGAGATAGAACTCCCTCATCTCAAGGCTAGGGACCAAGTGAAGGCCAAGTCAACTAAGGGAGAGCAACACTTTACTCAGCCACCAGCTCGCTACTCGGAAGCTAGTCTGATTAAGACCTTAGAAGAATTGGGCATTGGTCGTCCATCTACCTATGCCCCTATCTTGGATACCATCGAACAACGCAACTATGTAGAGAAGAATCAAAAGCAATTCCTTCCTACAGAATTAGGCTTTGTTGTGGTTGATTTCTTGGTAGCTCATTTCAATGCCATTATTAATACTAGCTTTACAGCAGATCTTGAAAAGGATCTGGATGAAGTGGCTAATGGCCATGAAAGCTACCGCCAGGTTTTGGAAAAATTCTATACTGTTTTCTCCGAAGAATTAGCGGCAGCAGATGACGTAGAAAAAGTTAAGATAAGCTCGGAAGAATCCGGTGAAATCTGTGAACTCTGTGGTAGCCCTATGGTTTATAAGTTTGGTCGCTATGGTAAATTCTTGGCTTGTTCTAACTTCCCAGCTTGCAAGAACACAAAACCGATTACGATTTCCACGGGCGTTACCTGTCCTAAGTGTCATGAAGGGGAAATCGTGGAACGCAAGTCAAAACGGGGCCGTACCTTCTATGGGTGCGAACGCTATCCGACCTGTGACTTTACCCTTTGGGATAAACCTGTTGATCAATTCTGTCCGACTTGTGGGTCCATTATGGTTTCCCGTACTTCTAAGGCCGGGGTCACTAAAGTCTTTTGCTCCAATGAAGAATGTCCAACAAGACCTAAGCGAAAAGCTCGTAAAAAAGCAGTTCCCGTTGAGTCTAAAGGGGATGATACAAGCCTTGATGAAAGGGCTGAGACAAGTAAGAGTTAATCACCTAATCCTTACTAGAAAGGAATTACTATGAATCAACGACCTATTACCATTATTGGTGCTGGCCTTGCTGGTTCTGAGGCGGCTTGGCAATTAGCACAACAGGGCTTAGGGGTAGACCTCTATGAAATGCGACCAGTAAAATCGTCTCCTGCTCATTCAACAGAGAATTTTGCAGAGTTGGTCTGCTCTAATTCTCTTAGGGCGGGCAATATAGAGAATGCTGTAGGCCTCTTAAAGGAGGAAATGAGGCGGCTCCATTCCTTGATTATGGAATGTGCTGATGCTACGGCTGTCCCTGCAGGGGGCGCTTTGGCTGTAGATCGTAAGCTTTTCTCAGCAATGGTTACAGACAAGGTATCTAATCACCCCTTAATTCAAGTCCACCGGGAAGAGGTGACTGAGATTCCAGAAGAGGGGATTGTCATCTTTGCTTCCGGTCCTCTTACCAGTCAAGCCTTAGGTGATAAGATTAAGACCCTTACAGGAACGAAAGACTTTTATTTCTACGATGCAGCAGCCCCTATTGTAAGTGCGGAATCTCTCAACTATGATAAAGTTTTTGCGGCATCTCGCTATGATAAAGGGGATGCAGATTATCTAAATTGTCCCATGAACGAAGAGGAGTATAAGGCTTTTTGGAAAGCTTTGACTACGGCGGAAACCGTACAGCCCAAGGATTTTGAAAAAGAAATCTACTTTGAAGGCTGTATGCCTGTAGAAATCATGGCTTCTCGTGGGGAGGATACCCTCCGCTATGGTCCTTTGAAACCTGTGGGTCTCGTAGATAAGAGGACTCATGAGGAATCCTATGCGGTTGTCCAACTGCGCAAGGAGAATAAGGAAGCTAGCATGTATAATCTGGTAGGCTTCCAAACCCATCTTAAGTGGGGGGAACAAAAACGCGTCTTTGGTATGATTCCAGGCCTTGAGAATGCTGAATTTATTCGCTATGGCGTCATGCATCGCAATACCTATATTAACTCTCCAGAGCTTCTTAACACAGCCTTCCAACTCAAGAAAGAACCGCGTTTATTCTTTGCCGGTCAAATGACAGGGGTTGAAGGCTACTTGGAATCCGCTGCATCTGGTCTTATGGTAGGTCTTCAAGTGGCTCGCTATATTAACGATAAAGCCTTTATTGACTTCCCTAAAACTACAGCTCACGGTGCTCTTAGCCATTATATTTCTGAATACGAAGGATCTAATTTCCAACCGATGAACGTCAATTTTGGCATCATGAAACCTTGGCCAACTAAGGTTCGTAAGAAGAAAGAAAAGAATGGTCTCATAGCTAATCGGGCCTTGGAAGATTTGGCTAAGCTTATGGAGGCAGAATCCTTATAAGGCTTTCATTACTAATAATTATATATAAGGCCTAATTAAGGGCAGAAAAAGGACTACTAACAAGAGGTTAGTAGTCCTTTTTGTTTCTCGTAAAATTAGACCTTAGCTGTCACATTGGAGAAATCTTATATGCTTTTTAGTCTAATACTATATTGCTATAAGTAATGTTAGAAGAGGAATTTATATTTTTGCCAGTTGATGGAAGGTTTATTTGCCTCGTTTACGTGTCTTAGAAATCGTATCTGTCTTGGCTAAAGCGACTAATTGGTCATCTTCTGTCAGGTCCGTAGGAGATACATTATCTTGTCCTTTTACTTGTAAGTAAATCCATGCGATGATGGCAGCCACAATAACGATAAGGGAGGTTACTTGAGCAGAGTGGAGCCCCAAGGTCGGTGTGACATAGTCGCCTCGAAGAAACTCTAGGAAGAAGCGGGATAGGGAGTAGAGCGCTACATAGAGACAGAAGATGTGGCCCTTCTTATGGCGGAAGGAGGAAAAGAAGAGAAGGAATACAAAGATGAGTACATCGATTTGTCCTTCCCATATTTCTGCAGGCCAGAGAGGCTGGGACCCATACGTCTTATAGGCCAGTGTGGTAGTGGGATAGAGAATACCAAAGTCGCCACCTGTAGGATGACCGAAGGCATCGCCATTCATGAGATTTGCCATTCGACCGATAGATTGACCAAGGATGGCGGCAGGTGCCATGATATCAGCAAAGGCCAAGAAGTCGATAGCATGCTTTTTACAATAGATATATCCTGCTAAGGTGCCAAAAACGACACCCCCTTGGATAGCCATACCTCCTTGCCAGACGAAAGGAATTTCCAAGAGGTGGTTGTGGTAGTAGGCCCAGTCAAAAAAGAACACGTCCCAAAGACGGGCGCCGATCAGTCCCGCCACACCAATGGTAATCATAAAATCAGGCATATGGACATGCCAGCCACGGCCGTCCTTTTTCATGAGGTAATAAGCGACAAGGCCCCCACAGGTGATGGCTAGGGCCAAGATGAGACCATAGGCCCGGATGGGGAAGTCCCCAATAAAGAATAAGTACTGGTGCATAAGATACCCCCTCAATAATCTGTAAATAATATCTAAAATTATAGATGATGAAGGGCTCTAATTCAATAAATTATGCTATAATTTAGGTATTATGAAAGTCTTATGGAGGACGCATGAAATATTCTAAGTTAAAAAATTCAGCTCTTATTCTAGCTGTCTTAAGCGTTACGAATCCCCTTTGGGTCAGTCATGTAGGTGCAGAGGATGCTTTCTATGATGATATACAGGTAGTAAAAGTAGGAGACCCAGCTAAGTCTGCTGATGGCGAAGACAAGGCAGCCTTGAAAGAGGCTAAAGCTAGAGCCAAGGAAGAGGAGAAGGCGGCTAAACAAGAAGTAAAAGCGCAAGCGAAAGCGGCCAAGGAGAAAGCACAAGCAGAGGCTAAAGCTAAGAAAGAGGAAGAGAGTGCCCGTAAAAAAGAAGAGAAAAGGGTAAAAAAACTGGACCAAGCTTCCTTGCAAGAACCTATCCAACCGGCCTCCAAAGTTCTTGGTGCCTATGAGGATGAGAACCTAGTTCCTTTGGATGATTTCTTGGCCAGTCTACCTTATAAGTGGACTAGCAACCAATGGAAGACCAAATATACCATTTACCTTCCTCGGGTGACCCTGTCTGATGGCACCATTCATATGGATCCTAATGGGCAAACAGAGCCCTTAGCCCTCAACTATGTAAAGCGATCTAGCATAGTTAAGGATATAAATGGGAATGAAACAAAGTCTACTAAGGAAGGTAATTTTGTAGATACCACAGCTTTTAAACTCTTGATGGATGGCATGCCATTGCCAAAGGCTCGGATCTTGAAAAACCCTGTAGCCTGGGCTTTTGACCCCCTAACAACAGAAGCAAACCCTAGCCTCATGCATGAAGGGGGGACTAATATCATGTCCCCATCGTGGTTTGTCCTCCAATCTAATGGCCTTAAGGCTAGTCCACGCATATCTACGGACTATGTGAGAACATACCGAGATAAGGGCTATCAAGTTTGGCCTCTCGTAACTAATCAGTTTGATCCATCCTTTACTGCATCCATCTTGGGGCAAAGTGGTAGTGGTCTATGGGCTACCTATGCGCAACAATTGGTTCAATATGCATTAGCCTATGGCTTTGAAGGATATAACTTTGACTTTGAAAACATTCATGAGTCCCATCGGGATCAGTTGAGTCATTTCGTTGCTTATTTATCAGATTACTTGCACCAATATGGAATTTATACATCGATAGATGTAACGGGCTATTCTACATCGGAATATTGGTCTCGGGTCTATGATCGTCCTGCCTTATCCAAGTCTGTAGACTACGTGGTTCATATGGCCTATGATGAAGTGGGGCACTCCTCTCCAACAGCTGGACCTGTCGCTTCCTATCCTTGGGTGCGCAAGCAAACAGAGCAAATGTTAGGGGAGGTTCCAGCTAACAAATTGGTCTTAGGCATTCCTTTCTACACCCGAATCTGGACGGAATCCTATGGTCGCGCCCAATCTAAGACTCTTACCATAGCTGACTCTCGCAACTATCTAAAGGCCTTTGAAGATCATGTGGTCTGGAATGACCAATTGAAAGGTTATACCTTAACCATTCCATCGCAAGGCTTGGTTAAGAAGGACCCTCGTATTCCTTTGATCCTCAATCACCAATCCGGTACGGTCCAAAAAATCTGGTTTGAAGATAATAAGTCCTTAGAAGAAAAACTAGCCCTGGTGAATGAGTTACAATTAGCTGGCTTTGCCGCATGGCGCAAGGGATTTGAAGATAAGGATATCAACGATATGATCTACCAATATCCTCTCTATAAGGCAGTAGACCAGGTGAAAGCCATCGATCAAAGTAAGCCTTTGGATCAGGCTAAGGAATCACATCAAGCTAAGACGGATGATCTCGCCAAGGCATCAAATAAGGCTAACGTATCTAATCGCACTAAGGCTTTAGATCATGCTAAGATAGTTGATACAAAAGGAAAGAATGATGCAAGCCTAAAGAAAGACAAAGATTCCAAAACTATACAAGAAGAAATCTCGCAGTCTAAGTAATCTATAGGAATCTATGGAAAGCCCCTAGAAATAGGGGCTTTTATTGACTCTAAATGGCTTTCAGTACTATAATATTATGTAATTGTTTACTCATCGGACACCCAATGTGACCGGTTTATATATTGTGTTAGGAGGCTAGGGCATGCAAGAAAAATATAACGCCCAGGATATTGAAAAGAAATGGCAAAAGCAGTGGCTTGCTGATAAGGCATTCAAAACTGATTTGGACAAGAATAAGGAAAAGTACTATGTACTTGAAATGTTCCCTTATCCATCCGGTAACCTCCACATGGGTCACGTTCGTAACTATTCCATTGGTGACGTAGTGGCTCGTTTTAAAAAGATGAAGGGCTTTAATGTCTTGCACCCAATGGGTTGGGACTCCTTTGGTATGCCTGCAGAAAACGCTGCTATTAAACATGGTATCGCGCCTAAAGATTGGACCCTTTCCAATATTGAAAATATGAAGCGCCAACAAATGTCCTTGGGGCTTTCCTATGATTGGGATCGAGAAGTAGCTACCTGTAAGGAAGATTATTACAAGTGGACCCAATGGCTCTTTGAACAATTCTATAAAAAAGGCCTGGCTTATAAGAAAGAGGCTAAGGTTAATTGGTGTGAAACCTGCCATACCGTATTGGCTAATGAACAAGTTATCGACGGCCTCTGCTGGCGCTGTGATAATCCTGTTGAGAAAAAAGATTTATCTCAATGGTTCCTTAAAATCACGGACTATGCAGACCGCCTCTTAGATGATTTGGATAGCTTGGATGGTTGGCCTGAACGGGTTAAGGCTATGCAAAGGAACTGGATTGGCCGTTCTACAGGGACTCAATTCTCATTTGACGTGCCTTCTATCGACCAAAGAATTGCAGTCTATACAACTCGTGTAGATACTATTTACGGTGTATCCTATATCGTATTGGCACCAGAACATCCATATGTGGAAGCCCTCATCAAGGACGCTCCTAATAAGTCCGATTTGGATGCTTTTATTACCCGTATGCGCAATATGTCTGATATCGACCGTACGTCTACAGAGGCTCCTAAGGAAGGTATGTTTACTGGTTCCTATGCTAAACATCCATTAACTGGCCAAGATGTTCCTATTTGGATTGCAAACTATGTTCTCGTAGACTATGGCACAGGCGCTGTTATGGGATCTCCAGCTCACGATTCTCGCGACTGGCAGTTCGCCCAAAAATATGACTTACCTGTAAAACCTGTCATCCAACCAGCTGATGGGGACTATGATATGAGTACATGGCGGGAAACCTACCATGACGATGGCATTCTCATTAATTCTGGTGAGTTTGATGGTCTTACTTCAGAAGAAGCTCGTAAAGCTGTAACAGCTAAATTTGAGGATATGGGGATTGGCCAAGGAACTAAAAACTTCCGCCTTCGAGACTGGCTCATTTCTCGCCAACGCTATTGGGGCGCCCCTATTCCTGTTGTCTATTGTGACAAGTGTGGAGAACAATTGGTGTCAGAAGACCAATTGCCAGTACGCCTTCCTGAAGATGTAAAATTCGATGGTGGTGCTATTTCTCCGATTGCTACCTCTAAGTCCTTTATGGATGCAACCTGTCCTAAGTGTGGCGGACCTGCTAAGCGCGAAACTGATACCATGGATACCTTCATTGACTCCTCCTGGTATTTCTTGCGTTATACTGATGCACGGAATAATCAGGAAGCTTTCAATAAGGATGTTGCGGACTATTGGATGAATGTAGACCAATACATTGGTGGCATTGAGCATGCCATCTTGCACTTGCTCTACAGCCGGTTCTTCACTAAGGTTCTTCACGATCTTGGCTTGGTTGATATCAATGAACCATTCAAGGGCCTATTAACCCAGGGTATGGTCCTTAAAGAAGGTTCCAAAATGTCCAAGTCCAAGGGCAATGTGGTATCGCCTGAGGAAATTGTCAACAAGTACGGCGCTGATACAGCTCGCCTCTTCATTCTCTTTGCGGCTCCTGTAGACCGCGACTTAGATTGGTCTGACCAAGGGGTAGAGGGGTCTTATCGCTTCCTTAACCGCGTATGGCGTATCATTGACCAATACAGCCAATTTGGCGCCCATGGTCAAGCAGGTGACTTTACTAAAGAAGAAACTGCTCTTCGTCGGGTCTTGCATAAAACCATTAAAAAGGTGACAGAAGATTTAGATGGTCGTTTTAACTTCAATACGGCTATCTCTGGCATCATGGAATTGGTTAATGCCATGTACCAATACGTTGATAAGAATCAATCCGTCAATGCTATGTTGGCTAACGAATTAGTGAAAAACCTCATCCTCTTGTTAGCTCCATTCACACCACATATTACAGAAGAATTGTGGCATCAAGTTGGTTTTGATGGCTCTGTACATGCACAAAACTGGCCTAGCTACGATGAATCTGCCTTAGCAGTGGATGAAGTGGAAATTGCCGTTCAAGTTAATGGTAAGGTTCGTGACAAATTAACCATTCCTGTATCTATTGATAAGAAAGTTCTGGAAGATCAAGCTTTGGCTCTAGATCGGGTTAAGGAATTTACTGATGGTAAATCCATTGTGAAAGTCATCATTATTCCTGGTAAATTAGTTAACATTGTAGTTAAATAAAAGAAAGGGGCTAGTCATAGCCCCTTTCTTATATCATGCTTATACCTAGGAAGGATGGATTAATATGGCAAAACGCAGTAATTATATTTCCTGGGACGAATACTTTATGGGTGTTGCTATATTGGCGGCCCAACGATCTAAGGATCCCAACACGCAGGTGGGGGCTTGTATTGTGTCCGACGATAATAAAATTTTATCCATTGGTTATAATGGTATGCCTCGGAACTGTTCTGATGATACCTTCTCTTGGGAGCGTGAAGGTTCGGATGATAATAAGTATTTCTACACAGTCCATAGTGAATTAAATGCCATCTTGAACTACCGTGGAGGATCTTTAGAGGGGTCTAAGATGTATGTGACCCTCTTCCCTTGTAATGAATGTGCGAAGGCTATTATTCAGGCGGGCATCAAGGCTGTTATCTTCAAGGAAGATAAGTACGCCGATACACCAGAGGTACAGGCTTCTAAGCGCATGCTCATGACCGCCGGTGTAGCCATTATTCAATACCAAGCTAGTCATAGAAGTTTGACCATAGAACTATAAGAGACAAGATCTTATTAGACTTGAGTATTAATAAGAGCGTACATGGTTACTCGTAAAATTATATATGTCCACTGGACTATAAAAAAGATGCTAATCATCATAGAGGATGGTTAGCATCTTTTTTGTGTATAGTTTGTAAAATAAGATAATCTATTTTAGGTTTGTAAGTGTTATTTTTCTAGAGGCCTAGTTATTTATAGAAGCTTACAATTGAAGGCGGCCTTTTATCATAATATCTACTTGCTTTCCATCATGTTGGATACCCACAATATCCATATCTTGGTGGCCAATCATAAAGTCCACATGGGCTAGGGAGTGGTTGAGTCCCTTTTCTTTTAATTGGTCCTCGGTGAGTCCATCGGAGTCCTTGAGGCAGGTAGGGTAGGCTGCACCAATTGCTAGATGACAAGAAGCATTTTCATCAAAGAGCGTTTCATAGAAAATTTTATTAGATTGGCTGATAGGGCTGTAATGGTCTACCAGAGCTACTTCACCTAAATAGTGGGATCCTTCATCGGTTTCTATGAGTTCTTGTAAGATTTCTCGTCCTACCTGCGCCTTATAATCAACGATTTCTCCATTTATAAAGGTAATGGAGAAGTTTTCGATAGGATTACCTTGGTAAATGAGAGGTTTAGTAGCAAATACGGTGCCGTTAACTCCATTCCATTGAGGAGCAGAAAACACTTCTTCCGTTGGAATATTAGCGTTAAAGATAAGGCCGTCTTTAGATGCTTCAGCCCCACCTTGCCAGAGATGGCCTTCCGGTAAATCTACCATCAGGTCTGTACCATTGGAACAAGTGTAGTGTAAGGCCTTGAGATTTAGATCATTAAGAGCTTTAGTTCGTTTCTTGAGAGCTTCCAAGTGGTGGGTAATTCTTTGGTCATCCTTAACAGTATGAATTCGGCAGAGGGTGAAAATTTCATGCCAAAGGGCTTCTACTTGCTCATCTTCCGTCCCTTTATAACCTAGTAGTTTAGCCCAGAGAGGGGTCGCTACTGCGGCTACACACCAGGTTACGCCAGAAGACATAATAGCCGTATGATAGAAGGAGAGAACCTTATTAAGGTTACGTGATTGAAGGGAGATGCGGTCTGTAGGTATACCGGCTAAAGCTTTTGGATTCGCCGAGATGAGGGAGAGAAAGGCCGCTTTTTGGTCCACCCATTCTTGGTAGTAAACGGGTATCCATTTAGCGGGATGGGCCAAGACCTCTTTATCAGCATGGAGGAGACGTTCCCGCGTAATAGGGGTATGCCGCCAGTTTACGACTACATCCTTAGCACCTAGTCTATAGGCTTCTTGAGTAAGGATGAGGGCAAAATCCTTGTTATCCACATCCACATTGACCACGAGAATTTGATTCTTTTGTAAATTTACGCCATTAGCCAAGAGGGTTTTTGCATATTCTTGTAATAGATTTGTATCAATCATAGTAGTCCTTCCTAGCACCCTATGCTTATCAATCATTGGTATACAATCAGATTGTCATAGGGTTCATGAAATTGACAGCACTAGGAAATAGAGTAGGATTTGTTAATCCTAAGTAGAACCTATTCCTAGGAGGTGTCTTCATGAATAAAAAACTCGTATTACTTATCATAGGTGGAATTATTAGCCTAGCATTAGCCATCTATTCCTTTGAATCTATTATAACAAATGATCCGCTCCCCCCGCAGGAGCCTTCATCACAGGTTGAAACAACTACTGGTCCCATAGCTTATATTACGGGAGCGGTTGCAAAACCAGGTCTGTATGCTATTGAATCTACCTCTTCTTTAGGGGACTTAGTAAAGTCTGCAGGAGGCCTCGTTTCCTATGCAGACACACAAGCGATTAACCTAGCTGAACCAGTTGAGCCAGGTAGCCATATCCATATTCCCTTCCATTACACCGGTAATCCTGAAAGCCTATTGCGAGGGAACCAGATCAATATCAATACAGCCTCGGAGAAGGATTTCGATGCCTTGCCAGGTATTGGTTCTACCATGGCCAAACGAATTATAGACTATAGAAATGAACATGGGAATTTTACTGCCATAGAAGACTTAAAAAAGGTTAAGGGCATAGGGGATGGAGTCTTTAAGAAATTTGCAGATAAGGTTACAACTTAGGAAGCTATGGCTCTGGTGGCCCGTAGATTTCATGGAGTGTGGGGGAGCTCTTTTAGTATCCATCATCCTAGGGACTCTCCTGGCCTATGGAGCTTTTTATCCCCTACTAAATCCAGAAGTAATCCTAGTAAGTGTGGGTCTTTTTTTGCTAGTTCTATACAGTATTTATGGTATTAAACGAATACAAAAAACTGATTATCTAAGCTGGTTGCTAGTCTATGGTCTAATGGCCTTTTTGCTAGTTGGAATGGCCTATAAGCATCAAACATCACTCATCTTAAATTACCAGGCCTCCAGTCAGGTATTAGTAGGTAAGGATAGAATATATAAGGGGACCCTCCTAGAAGAGGGTCATCCTATTAGAGATGGGAATCATTGGGTCTATAGGGTTGCTTGTGGGGCTCAGTCCATCCAGGTCACTAGCCTAGGGCAAGCTGCAGTTCATGAGGGCGATCCAGTCTTAGTAAAGGGTAGTGGGCGTTTTCCTAATCTAACAGAAGATTTAGGGACTATTAATAAACGAGCCAGAGCTATGTCTGACAAGCTAGTAGCTAAGGTGTATGAAGGTACAATAGATGTAGACCCCCAAGGAAAGGGGTCATCTTGGCGAAGATGGATCGGGCATATTCACAGGAATGTTTCTGCTACGTTAGATAAAAAATTACCGCAAAACTTAGCTTATCTCGCTAATTCCCTTGTCTTGGGTGGACATTATTATGACTTGGATGGAGATTTACTAGCTGCCTTTTCCTTTACGGGCCTCATTCACATCTTATCGGTATCAGGGTCTCACATAGCCCTATTATCGGCCCTATCTTATGGCCTTTTGAAACTATTGGGCTTGACCAAGAGAAAGGCTCTTTATGGGGTGATGCTTATTCTTATGGCCTACGCCTTAGTGGTTGGATTTAACCCGCCAGTAGTTAGGTCTCTTCTCATGGGCGTTTTACTCGCTTTTGGCCTTATAGAGGGCCGCCTCTACCAGGCAAGACAGGCCCTTCATCTATGCGGAATCGGCCTTTTGCTCTATGATCCATTCTTGCTCTTTGATGTATCTTTTCAACTTTCTTTTGGGGCTACCTATGGTATTATCCTTTTCTTTAAACCTTTATATCAATTGCTAGGGACCCTTCCACATGTCTTGCGAGCTCCCTTAAGTTTATGCTTGGCTGCACAAATTCTAATCATACCGCTACAACTCTACTATTTTCACTATGTCAGCCTAGTAAGTCTCTTAGCAGCTATCTTAGTAGCACCTATCCTAGACTTAGTTATACTACTTGTCTTATTAGGCCTATTAGGATCCATTTGCCTTTCCTTACAGCCTCTTTGGTGGCTTATTAAAGAACTTCTTCTGTTGAATTCTTGGCTGATACAAGCTTTGGCTCATATGCCCTTTGCCTATTTCTGGACGGGGATACAACCACTGCCTCTAACAGCTCTATACCTTAGCACCTGTCGCGTGGCCTATGCCAATTGGGTTCAGATTCATAGGCCCATGAACTACGTATCCCTTGCTTTAGCCCTATGCATACCCCTATGGATCGTATTCACGGCTTATTATAACCATCACCATCAGGGAACCATTATTCACACAATACCTATGAAGATGGTTATTGCTAGTTGGATTATTAATGAAGATAATCGATTGCTAGTCCTCTTGTCTAATAAACCGGACAGGGACCAGGTCTATAGCTATAAAGCGATAGAAAATGCTCTTCATGCCTATGGTTATGATAAGGCCACTATGGTTATCTCTAATGTAATCCCTTCCTATGGCCAATGGGAGTCAAAAAAATCTAGCTTTCATAGGCTAGATACAAGTGGAGAAAGGGGGAGTTTTTATATAGAGGGTAAGGAGGGCTCCTACGCGGTGGTCCATGGACAAAAGGGGCAAAAAATCATACAATATTTAAATGACAAAGACCTGTTCGTAACGACTGATTCCATGCCTTTTATTGAGAGTTTAGAAGCCTCTTCTAATGGGCTTTCAGAGGGGCAGGTTATCTATAGTCCCACTATATTTACCAGAGATTCCATAGAGCCTGATGAAGATACTATTGATATAGTGGGAAAAGAGTATGTTGAGGATCGTGTGATTACTATTTAGGAGGATACCATGGCTAGCATTCACTTGCTCTACGGTACAGAGGACCAGCTCATGGAGGAGCGCAAGCTTTCCATCCTAAGTCAGTATAGGGATATGGAGGTAGTTAATCTAACTGATGATAATAATCCCAGCCGGATCATGGAGCAGCTATCAGAAGATTCTCTCTTTGGCGACAGTAAACTATTTTGTCTTATTAATCCTGGTATCGTAAAAAAAACTGGTAAAAATAATGATGCCTGGCAGGGCTTAAGGTCCTTCCTCCTTAATTACCAAGGGGAGAATCCCGTCCTCATCATCTACCATGATGCAATTGATAAGCGATTAAAAGAAAATAAGGAACTATTAGCGACCATTCCCAACGAAGAATTTAAGCGTCTTGAAGGGGGGCAATTGGTCCAATGGATGCGTAACTATTGTAAGGAAAATGGCTATCAGTTAACCCTTCAAGCACAAGACTATATATCACAATTGCTAGAAATTTGGGTAGATGTACCGGTTACTTTTATGCGCACAGAATTGGATCGTTTTTTCTTGTTGTTAGGAGATAGAAAGGACATTGATAAGCCTTTTTTAGAAGCTAATATTTCGGATTTTGGGTCCAAGAATATATTTACCTTTAAGGAGGCCCTCTTACAGCGTGATGTTCATACTCTCTTAGACTTATTTCCCTTTATTTTCTCTTACAAGGAAGTAGACCGGGCTATGTCCTATATAGAAGGTCAATTACGCTTGCAACTTATGGTATCGGAATGTAGGGCCGCGGGGATGACTCTTACGCAGACCCAAGATCTGTTTAAACAAGAGGGATCAAAAACCAAGGCCTATCCAATTAAACTAGCCTACGAAGCGGCCCCTCGCATGCCGCGTAAGGCGCTGCGTAGGTTATTAATCGGTATGTATCATGTAGTGGCTGCTAGTCGCATGGGGCAAGGGGACATAAGCACCTTTAGAGATTTAGTATTGTCGTATTGTGAGCAAGGAAAGGAGTAGGACTATGACCATTCGCTACCGCGTTGTCCCTAAGGATAAGTCTAAATCGGGCTTTTATGTAGCTTTCGATGAGAAAAAAGTAACCGTAGAAGCGATTGATGCTCAACTTTCATCCTTAACTAGCTTACAAAATAAATTGAAAGAATATTACGATAATCACGGTATAGATGTAGAAGAAATCGAATCTAATGCGGGCGCTTCTTTCTGTTATGCTTGGACAGGGGATGATACGGGTTTTGACGTGCCAGAAACCTATGCTGGTGGTTGCGGTGTCTCTGATATTTTGGATGCTATAGAAGCCAAAGATCGGGCTGAGAAAGAAAAGCGCCGTAAGGCTGAAGAGGCGGCTTACATTAAAAACTTTGCGAAAGAACAAAAACGTCCTTTCCCTGTGTCCATTAATCAGGCTATAGATGAAGACGAGGATGACTTTGTTCCCTTTGGAGACGACCAGGTTGAACTATCCTTTATGGATAATTCGCCTGTTATTGTCAATCAGGTGGCACCAAGTCTGGGTGCTAACAGTACTAAAAGTATAAATAAAGGATCTGCTTCCTCCTATACAGGAAATGGCAAGTATCCACAAGGGCAATCTCGCACCAAGGACCAACCAACAGCAGAAGGCAATATTTTAGGCCCTAAAATTGAGGGAGACCCGATGACCATTATGTCTATCGTAGAAGATACTCCTAATGTTGTCTTTGAAGGGACTATAGTGGGTTTAGAACGGCGAGACCTTAAAACTGGAAAGTCCATAGTTACCGGTTCTATTGTGGACAAAACCAACTCTATGCGCTTCAAAAAGTTCTTTACTACCATTGAAGAAGGATCTGATTTTGAAGGCAAGCTCAAAAAAACGCATTTGCTTCGTATGCAAGGGACTGTAGAATACGACGAGCGTTTTGAAAAAGATTATGTCATGAATCTTCGGTCTGTCCAGGAGGTATCTGAAGATGGAAATCTCCGGGAAGACCATGCAGAGGTTAAGCGTGTGGAGCTTCATCTCCATACCAAGATGTCCGATAAGGACGCCTTAGTAGAGCTAAAAGACCTCTTTAAGACTGCTAAACAATGGGGGCATCCTGCCGTAGCCATCACGGACCATGGGGTGGTACAAACCTTCCCAACCGCACAAATTCTATCTAAGGAAACGGGTGTTAAGTGCATTTATGGGGTGGAAGGCTATTTGATTCCCGATAAGGAGATGCTCAAGGCAGACCGCCAGCACTTTAAACGCTACCACATCATCATTTTAGCTAAGAACCAGGTGGGACTGCGCAACCTTTATAAATTGATTTCCATATCCCATATAGATTACTTTAAGGGTCGCCCTTGCTTACCAAGAGAGGTCATCGAAGAACATCGGGAAGGCCTTATCATAGGCTCAGCCTGCGAAGCAGGTGAACTCATGCAGGCTATTGTCCATAATCGTCCGGAAGAAGAAATCCTACAAATTGCTTCCTTACGAGACCTTCTAAAAAGTATCCAACCCCTTTGGTACCTGACGAAGAAACACTTAAGGAATTTAATAAGGTTATCGTTGACTTGGGAGACAAACTGAATAAGATGGTCGTTGCTACCTGTGATGTCCACTATCTGAATCCTGAAGATAAGATTTACCGAGAAATTATGTTGACCGCATCTGGCTTTACTGATGCTCATGAGCAACCGGACCTGCATTTGAGGACCACAGAAGAAATGCTGGCCTCCTTTGATTATTTATCACCAGAGAAGGCCTACGAGGTAGTCGTAACCAATACAAACAAGGTCAACGACATGTGCGATGTTCTCCAACCAGTGCCTGCGGGAACCTATTCCCCTAAAATTGAAGGGGCTGATCAAGCTCTGACTGCTATGTGTTACCGCAATGCAGAAGCTATCTATGGGTCACCCTTGCCTGAGCCAGTTAAAGACCGCCTAGACTATGAGCTTAAGTGTATCATCGATAACGGCTATGGGGTTCTCTACTACATTGCCCATAAGTTAGTTAAAAATTCCTTAGATAATGGATATTTGGTAGGTTCTCGTGGATCTGTAGGTTCCTCTTTTGCAGCTACTATGGCTGAAATTACGGAAGTTAACCCGCTACCACCACACTATATTTGTCATAATCCAGAATGTAAGCACTCTGAGTTCTTTCTTAATGGGGAATACGCAGGGGGCTTTGATCTGCCTCGTAAGAACTGTCCTAAATGCGGACAACCACTTGGTTGTGATGGTCATGAAATTCCATTCGCCATCTTCTTAGGTTTTAACGGAGACAAGGTGCCTGATATCGACTTGAACTTCTCCGGTGACTACCAAGGCAAGGCCCACAAGTACACGGAAGAGCTCTTTGGTCGTGATAATGTATTCAAAGCCGGTACTATCGGTACCTTGGCAGATAAAACCGCCTTTGGTTATGTTAGAAAGTACGCCGAAATCAATGGCATTCAAGCCCGGTCAGGCTACTATGAAATGTTAGCCAAGGGCTTTACAGGTGTTAAGAATACAACTGGTCAGCATCCTGGCGGTATTATCGTATGCCCACGGGATATGGACGTCCACTACTTTACACCTATCCAGCATCCTGCTAATAAAAAGGAATCTGGTGTATATACGACCCACTTTGACTACCATTCTATCCATGACTGCATGACTAAACTTGATATTCTTGGTCATGATGATCCTACCATCATCCGTATGTTGGAGGATTTAACAGGTATCGATGCTAAGACCATTCCCTTTGATGACCCAGCAACGCTAAGCCTATTCTCCTCTACAGAGGGGATAGGTCTTACGCCTGAACAATTACAGGGAGACAAGGTAGCCTCTCTAGCTGTGCCAGAATGTGGTACTAAGTTCGTACGGGGCATGCTAGAAGACTCTAAACCACAACATTTCTCGGACCTAGTGCGGATTTCCGGTTTTTCCCATGGGACTAATGTGTGGCTAGACAACGCACAGACCCTTATTACAGAAGGCATTTGTAAGCTGAACGAAGCCATTTCCACCCGGGATGATATCATGAACTATCTCATGCATAAGGGAATCAAACCTAAAACCTGCTTCTCAGTTATGGAAAACGTTCGTAAGGGTAAGGGAATTGATGCTAAAGGTAAGGATACCCATTATGAAGAGGAACTGCGGGAGGGTAATATTCCTGAGTGGTTTATCGAATCGTGTAAGAAAATATCTTACCTCTTCCCACGGGCCCATGCAGTGGCCTATGTTATGATGGCCTTCCGTATTGCTTGGTTCAAGATCAATCATCCACTAGCCTTCTATGCAGCCTACTTCTCCATTCGGGCCAAGGCCTTCGATATCAAGATCATGACGGGAGACCTTACTACGCAATTGACGGAATTTCGCCGCATCAAGGCACTGGATAAGGCTGCCTCTCCGGTGGAACAAAATCTGATGAAGGAACTGGAAGTATCCATGGAAATGTATCAACGGGGCTACCGTTTCTCTACAGTAGACTTAATGCAATCCGATGCTAAGCGCTTTAAGATTGTAGATGGCAAACTCCTACCTCCATTCATTATGGTCGATGCCCTAGGGGAAAAGGTAGCAGAAGCCATCGTAGAAGAACGGGAAAAGAAACCATTTATCTCTCTTAAAGACTTGCAACGTCGCTGTAAGGTTTCCCAAAGTATCCTTGAAACCATTAAGGATATTGGGGGAGCAGGGGATCTACCTGATGACGAACAAATGTCCTTGTTTGGCTAAGCCTTTTATTTATTCAAATTTGATAGGGCTTTTATTAAATAAGACACAAAAAAGCACTGGCTTCTTAGAACCAGTGCTTTTACATTTTTAGTTAACCCAGGATACAACTTCATCCATAGGGCGACGTGTTTTAGGACGGCTTGGCCCTTCCTTGCGATAACCAAAGGCCATCATAGCGGCCATGCCAAAATGCTTCGTATCGTAGAGACCTTCTTGGTCGCCAAAGAGACTATCTAGGTCTTTTTTGTTAAAGCCTTCAATAGCTAGTGAATCAATACCTTTTAAAGCAGCAACGGTCATCATATTGCCCATAACAATATAGGCTTGTTTAGCGGCCCAATCAAAGGTTGCCTCTTCTGATTTATAGAAGCCAAAGTCAACATCACCATGATTTTGAATAGCCCCCCTATAAGCCTTGTATAGATCATCTGGAAGTTGTTCAATATCTTTCATGATATGGTCTAGATAAGGGCTGCCTGGCTGTAAATCAGCAGCACGACGCGCTAGGAGGAAGACGAAATGAGAAGCCTCCTTAACGGCTTTTTGAGCACCCCAAGCATGGTCAAAAACCATTTGACGATACTTAGGATTTTGTACGACTAAGAGGGAGAATGGTTCCAAACCAAAGGATGTAGGAGAGAGACGGGCTGCTTCCAAAATAACTTCAAAATCTTCTTGTGAAATTGTCTTATGAGGATCGAATTTACGGCAGGCAAAGCGGAAATTAAAGGCGTCAAGAATTTGTTTATTAATGTCAGTCATAGTGATCTCCTTTCGCTATATTCAAAAATATTGATATATTAATTATAGCATAGGTAACTATAAATTATAATCATTATCAAATTCTCAGGTAAGTTCTTGCAGAAATATACTACAAGTGCTACTATAAATACATAAGATTAGTCTTTGGGGTTAGGTGTAATTCCTTACCGGCGGTATAGTCCGCGACCCGAATGGGATGAATCGGTGCGATTCCGATACCGACAGTAAAGTCTGGATGAGAAAAGACGAGTATATGTGATCGGCATAACCATGAGGAACTATTCTTTAATAGTTCCTCTTTTTTTATAGGTGGTGAAGAAATGACTGACAACGACTATATGCAAGAAGCCATCAAGCTAGCTCGGTTAGGAGCTGGTTTTACCGCACCTAATCCCATGGTAGGGGCTGTGGTTGTGAAGGATGGCGTCATTGTCGGAAAGGGTTACCATCATAAGTACGGTCAGGCACATGCTGAGGTGGAAGCCTTAGCTATAGCTGGATCACAAGCACAAGGCGCTACTCTCTATGTTACATTAGAACCTTGTGCTCATTATGGCAAGACACCACCTTGTGCCAATCGCGTTGTTCAAGCGGGGATCAAACGAGTCGTGATAGGTTCTGTAGATCCTAATCCCCTTGTTGCAGGAAAGGGCATCGCCATATTAAAATCTGCAGGAATCCAGGTCGATCGATCATCCCTAGAAGATCTCTGTATAGACCTAAACCAAGACTTCTTTACCTTTATTCAAACTAAGAAGCCTCACATAACATTAAAGTCGGCCATGTCCTTAGATGGTAAAATCGCAACTAGGTCTGGTCAATCCCAATGGATTACCAACGAATCAGCCCGTGCCGATGGGCATGTGCTAAGGGCCAAACACCAAGCTATGATGGTTGGTATCGGAACCATTCTATCGGATGATCCATCTCTCAATGCGAGAACCAAGTCGCAAGCGGTTTATGGCATAGATCAACATCCTCTCCACCAACCAGATGTCATCATTTTGGATTCTTTGGGGCGGACACCACTGGATGCTAAGGTCTTTCAAGAGGCAGGGCGTCAAGTCTTGATTTTCGTCTCAGAAGAGTGCTCCATGGGGGCCCGTGATGCGTTACAGGATGTAGGTGCTCAAGTCATTGAGGTAGCTACTCAAGAGGGCGTCTTAGATTTGAAGGAAATCCTTCTCACACTCGGTCAAATGGGTTACATGTCCATCTTGGTAGAAGGAGGATCCGCACTCTTGGCATCCTTTGCAGAAGAGGAGGCCTTTGATGTCATTGTAACCTATATCGGTAATGAGGTCATTGGCGGACTGGAAGCCACACCTGCTTTAGGGGGCCAAGGTTTTACTCGTCTAGAGGATACACCGCAGTTGACTTTTAAATCAGCAGTTATCATTGACAATAATATAAAAATCGTCGCAGAACGAAAGGGAAGGGAGGGCGCCTATGTTCACGGGGATCATTGAAGAAATCGGATTCATCAAAGGAATTCGAAAGGGTCCTAAATCCATTGCCCTCACCATTGGTGGGGATCGGATTTTTTCCGACCTAGCTATCGGCGATTCTGTCTCAGTTAATGGGGTTTG
>URPV01000011.1 GCA_900549805.1 uncultured Veillonella sp. | reverse complement strand
AAGTAGTAGCCAAAAACTCGATTATAACCAGTTTTAAGACGGATACCAGTTTTTTCGATAATCTCCTCTTCCAATTTCTTGAGCCACTCTTGGCTATTGGTCGCTAGCGACCGAAGATCATCCAATTCTTGATTGTAGCCATCCTTAATCACTCGTCCTTCTTTTAAGGTAAGGGCTGGTTGGTCCATGATTGCCTTAGACAATAAGTCATAGAGGTCTTGGTGGTCACAAATAGCTTCATCTACTTGTCGCAAGGCCAAGGCTTGGCAGTCTGCTAAGATGTCTTTAATACTAGGCAATACAGAAAGAGATTCTCTGAGGGAGGTAAAATCCCGTGGGGATACAGACCCAGTTTCCACCCGTCCCACAATTCGTTCAAAATCTGAAATGGACTTAAGTAGGTCCTGTAAGTGAGACCGTTGACCCGATCGAGAGATAAGTTCAGAAATGGCTGCTTGCCGCCGTTGGATATGAGATATATCAGTCAAGGGGCTTTCTAACCATTGTTTTAAAAGGCGGGCCCCCATAGGGGTTAAGGTCCGATCTAAGACGGCTAATAAGGTTCCCTTGCCACCCCCATCCCGCAGGTTATGAGTAATTTCCAAGTGTCTTAGGGATGCCGTATCTAACATCATACGATTTCCTACAGACATGCGGTGTACGTAGTTTATATGGGAAATAGGCGTTTTAATGACGTCCGTTAAATAGGTAAGCAAGTAGCCCAAAGCAGCAAGTACATCTTCCTCCATAAGTCCCATTTGAGAAAAATGCTGGGCCGCCTTGTTGGCTAAGTCCCCTGCTTCTACTAAGGCATCATAAGGAGAAATGACAGTCTGTTCAAAGTGGTTATCAATGAAATCTTTCACATCGCCAGGCAAATCAATCTCATCAGCTACCACGATTTCTTGTGGCCGATACATAGATAAGGCATCAAAAACTTGACCTTTATTATCCTCAATAGGAGCTATACGGTCCCAAATGACTTCTCCTGTGGATATGTCGGCAAAGACTAAAATCCAGGCATCCCCTTTACTATAAATAAGGGACAAAAAATTGTTAGACCGGGCATCATTCCCCGATTCTGACATGAGGGTGCCTGGTGTAACGACCCGGATAACCCCCCTCTTAACGAGGCCTTTTACTTGCTTAGGATCTTCCAATTGCTCACAAATGGCCACCTTATAGCCTTTTTTTACTAGCTTATCCAAATATTGCTCGTAAGCATGGTAAGGGACTCCACACATAGGAGCCTTAGGCTGGCCTTTAGCATCCATACCAGTCCGACCAGTCAAAGTCAGGTCTAGCTCCCGAGAACACACATAAGCATCCTCATTGAACATCTCGTAAAAATCGCCTAGGCGGAAAAAAAGTATGGTATCAGGATAACGTTCTTTAATGGACTCATACTGTTCCATCATCGGTGTTTTTTTGCTAGCCATGATCCCTCCATTTAGTAATCCCTGTAAACAGTCTATGCAGTATAGTAAACATTTACTATAGGTATTCAGTAATCTAATTATTTATTTTATCATATTTACCTAGCTATTGCTTGGCTCTGTCTATGTCCTCTTATAGTAAACTTTTGTTTACTTTTGGGAGAAAAATAGGTATAGTTTTAATGACATATACTATAGAATTAATTCTATTAACAAATATAGGAGGCCTTTATGGCTATTTATAATGGAATGCTCCCCCTTATTAACAAAGAAGAAGTAAAGCGCTATGCAGGCATAGCTCATGCGGAAGACTTTCCTGAACATTTAGTACAAGAAGCTTGTAAGGAAATCCAGCTACTAGCTACGCCCAAGGGGGTCTATCAAGAATACGACTACGATGCTGAAACCAAGACCATTCTCTCCAATCCACCGCTCAAGATTGAAGGTCGAATTATAGAAAAACACTTAGAGAAATCCTCTAAAGTTTATGTCCTTGGAGTAACCGTAGGTGAAAATGTGGAAGAGCGGTCTTCCGCCCTCTTTAAAGAAGGAAATTACACCTTAGGCCTATTATTAGATGCGGCAGCCACGACTGCAGTGGAACAAGTGGCCAATCAAGTCAACGAAGTCATCGATCAAAAGGCCAAGAAACAGGGGTATGCTACAACCTGGCGCTTCTCCCCAGGCTATGGGGACTGGCCTTTGGAAATTCAGCCCCAATTGGGCAAAATTATCAAAACAGAGCAAATAGGCCTGCAGGTTACTGATAACTTCCTCCTCTTCCCCCGTAAATCCGTCACAGCCATCATAGGCTGTATGCCAGGAGACCAATGTTTAACAACCAAACGGGGTTGCTCCTCTTGCTCACAAAAGGACTGCCAATCTCGAAAACTTCCATCCAAGGATTAAGAACTCACACTACGCTAACTTACGATACTAACTATAGATAAGGATAGAATTTATGTATATATTTGATGGTGCTATGGGCACAATGTTACAAGCAGCAGGCCTAGAAGAAGGCTACTGCCCTGAACTCTTTAATGTAGAAAAACCAAATGTCGTTAAGGATATCCATGGTAACTACCTCCAACATGGGGCTGATATTATTACTACCAATACCTTTGGGGCCTGTAGCCTCAAGTTGGAAGACTATGGACTCCAAGACCGTGTAACCGAAATCAATACAGCGGCGGTTAAAGTGGCTAAAGAAGCTATTGCCATGTATAAGCCAGAAGCTCGCGTAGCTGGATCTATGGGGCCAACGGGCCGGTTTTTACAACCACTTGGTAATATGTCCTTTGACTCTATCTATGAATCCTATCGAGAACAAGCAGATGCTCTGATTGAAGCAGGGGTCGACTTCATCATCATTGAAACCATTATCGATGTACAGGAAATGCGGGCAGCTCTCTTAGCTTCCTTAGATGCAAGACAAGCAGCAGGTAAGACCAAAGATCAGGTACAAATCATCTGCCAATTTTCTTTCTCTGAAGATGGTCGTACCATCACCGGCACTCCACCAGAGGTTGCCACTACCATCGTAGAAGCTATTGGGGCTGACATCATTGGTATCAACTGCTCCTTAGGACCAGAGCAAATCGAACCTCTCATAAAGAAGATTGCTTCCGTTACTAACCTACCTATTTCCTGCCAACCAAATGCGGGCATGCCTCAACTTATCAACAAACAAACTGTCTTCCCCCTCTCAGCAGAAGATATGGGCCCTCTCATGATTCCTATTGCTGATGCAGGAGCATCTTACCTAGGTGGTTGCTGCGGCACAACCCCAGCCCATATTCAGTCTATAGCCAATGCCATCAAGGATCATACACCTAAGAAACGTCCTCATGTAGAGGCTAAAACCATCATCACTAGCCGAACTAAGCTCTTAGAGCTAGGTCATGGTGTTAAACCCCTCATCATAGGAGAACGGATTAATCCAACTGGTCGTAAGATCCTGGCACAGGAACTACGGGATGGATCCTTCATCCGAGTTAAACGTGATGCCCTAGACCAAGTGGAAGCAGGGGCTGATATTTTAGATGTCAACATGGGCGTAGCTGGCATGGATCAAAGTCCTCTCATGGAAAAAGCCATCTTCGACCTTTCCATGTTGGTAGAAACACCACTCTCCATTGATACCTTAGACCCAGAAGCTATGGAAATAGCCCTCAAGAACTATCCTGGGCGCGCCCTTATTAATTCCGTCAATGGGGAAGAAGAATCTATCACCCATGTCATGCCTCTAGCTAAACGCTATGGCGCAGCCCTCCTCTGTCTTCCTATCTGTTCGGGTGACCTACCAGAAAAAGCGGAAGATCGCGTAGCCTTAGCTGAGTCTATCGTCAACCGGGCATACTCATACGGCCTCAAACCTCATGACCTCCTCTTGGACCCTCTTGTATTAACCTTAGCGTCTGGAGAGGATTCGGCCCGCCAAACCTTGCGGACACTCCAACTCTACAAGGAAAAATTCGGCTTCCCTACGGTTATGGGCTTATCCAATATTTCCTTCGGTATGCCGCAAAGGCCTTACTTAAATGGCCAATTTCTAACCATGGCTTTGGCTTGCGGCTTGACAACACCGATTATGAATCCACTAAACTACGCCGCTAAGAAGGCTTTTGTTTCCTCTACAACCCTCTTAGGTTGGGACCCAGGGTCAGCTCAATTTATCAAGGAATACGGCTATGAGGATGAAACAACAGCCCCTGGTAACGCAGCTCCAAAGGGCCCTGCTAAGGCCTCCTTTGACTCTAATGACCCCCTAGCCAACATCAGGACCTGTGTGGAACAAGGCGAAAAAGAAGCTATCGTAGACCTAGTAAAAAAGGCCCTAGCTGACGGCATTGACCCCCTAGATATCACTAAAAAGGGGCTCTCAGAAGCCATGAACGTTGTAGGTGAAAAGTTTGGTTCTGGCAAACTCTTCCTACCGCAAGTTATGTTAGCCGCAGAAACCATGCAAGCGGCTTTCAACACCATTAAGGAAATTATCCCTGCTTCCGATAGCTTAGATAAGGGAACAGTTGTGGTGGCTACCGTTAAGGGTGATATCCACGACCTGGGTAAAAATATCGTGGC
This sequence comes from uncultured Veillonella sp., assembly GCA_900549805.1. GTDB lineage: Bacteria > Bacillota > Negativicutes > Veillonellales > Veillonellaceae > Veillonella. The sequence goes on along the minus strand of URPV01000011.1, from coordinate 24,371 downwards.
GGCCCTCCTAGAAAATAATGGTTATAAAATCATTGATTTAGGCAAAGATGTTGAACCAGAAGTCATTGTCCAAGCTATAAAGGATAATAAGGCCTCCATGGTTGGAATTTGTTCCCTTATGACCACCACCATGCCACAAATCGATAACACCATTGCAGCCATTAGAGAAGCAGGTCTAGACACAAAGGTTATGGTTGGGGGTGCTGTAGTATCCCAAGATTATGCGGATCAAGCTGGCGCAGATATCTATGCCAAAGACGGCATAGCCGCTGTTAATAAGGCTAACGACTTCTTTGAAGGCCATACACATTAAGGAGATTAGCATGACATTACGAGAAAAACATAAACAAGGACAGTTTACCATCACCGTGGAATTAGACCCCCCTAAGTCCTCCTCTGCCCAAAAGGTCTTCGATCAAGCAGCTCGCCTCAAGGGTAAGGTAGATGCCATTAATATCGCTGACAGTCCTATGTCTAAGATGCGCATGTCCCCCATATCCCTCTCCTACCTCCTTCAACACAAGGAAGGGATCGAAACGATCTTCCATCTGACCTGCCGGGACCGCAATATTATCGGTCTCCAGTCAGAATTGTTAGGGGCTGCTGCTTTAGGCGTAAATAATATCCTAACCCTTACAGGTGATAAACCGGACCATGGAGATCATCCTTTTGCCAAATCGGTCTTTGAAGTAGACTCTATGGGACTCCTTACGATTGCCAAAACACTCAATGAAGGTAAAGATATGGCCGGCAATACCCTAGACCAAGCGACTCATTTCTATATTGGGGGCACTGGCAATCCAGGTGCTGATGACCTTGCTATAGAAGAGCAAAAGCTAGCTGCTAAGATCAAGAATGGGGCTAACTTTATTCAAACGCAACCTATTTATGACTTAGATCAAGCTAAACGCTATATCGACCGCATGTCCAAGTTCGATATTCCTATCATGCTAGGACTCATTCCCCTCAAATCCTTTAAGATGGCCACTTACCTACATGAAAAGGTACCTGGTATCCACTTGACCAAAGACATCTTGGACCGCGTTGAGAAGGGTGGCAAGAAAGCGGGCACTGAAATTGCTATCGAAACCTTAGAAGAAATTAAAAAAATCGCTTCCGGTGTCCATATCATGCCTCTTAATGATATCGATACAAGCCTAGAAATTATCGATCACGTCTAGTAATTACAAAAATACCCTAACTGATTGTAGATTAAAACAACTCAGTTAGGGTATCTTTTTTATTTTTGAATGGTCCCATAGCAAACCCAGGTTTGGGCCTTGTCCACCTTGGCCTTGACCGTATCTCCCACATGGAGATCTGAATCTTCTGGGAATAGGATCATCTTATTGCCATCTGTACGGCCGAACCACATGTGTTCATTTCTCTTACTAGGGCCTTCTACAATGATAGCAAAGGTCTGCCCCTCCATAGGCTTATTGAGCTCGTAGGAAATCTCATTTTGTACATCCATTAAAGTTTGCAGGCGGACTCGTTTAACTTCCTCATCCACCTGATCCCCAAAATCAGCAGCAGGGGTGCCAGACCGTTTGGAGTAAATAAAGGAATAAACCATATCATAGCGGATCTCCTTAAGAGCCTCTAGAGTCATTTGAAAATCCTCTTCGCTTTCACCAGGAAAACCTACAATGATATCTGTAGTCAAAACAAGGTCAGGCATCTTGTCACGGGCGTAGGCTACCAATTCCTTATACCAGTCTAGACTATACTTGCGGTTCATACGGCGCAAGATTTCAGGAGAGCCGGATTGTAACGGTAAATGCATCATATGGCATATATTAGACGATGCAGCCATAGCATCAATCATAGACTTGGTCATATCTTGAGGGTGAGAGGTCATGTAGCGAATCCGCTCTACCCCAGGTATGTGGTCTAAGGCTGTTACCAAAGTACCAAAGTCTGTACCATCCTTAAAGTCCAGGCCATAGGAGTTTACATTCTGTCCTAACAGGGTAATTTCCTTATAGCCTTGAGCGCCCAACTTAGTCACGTCTGCCACAATCGCCTCCAAGGGGCGAGAAATTTCACGGCCCCGCACATGGGGTACGATACAGTAAGTACAAAACTTATTACAACCATTATTAATGGGAACCCAGGCGGAAAAAATTCCAGATGGTTTAGCCTCCAGCTCATGGAAGACCGTATTATCCATGTCCACATTGATTTGATGTTTCTTGGTATGAGCCACTTCCTCAATCATTTCGTTGATGTGTTTAAGATTATGAGTACCCAAGACAATATCGATATGAGGAGCCTTTTTAAACATATCAGCTTGATTCTTTTGAGCCATACAACCGGTGATAGCCAAAATTAAATTAGGGTTTTTCATCTTATTCTTCTTGAGTTCCCCAATTTTTCCATAGGTGGTTATTTCCGCATTTTACCGGACTGCGAAGGTATTAATAATAATGAGGTCAGCCTGATCAACATCAGCTGTCTCCACATACCCCACCTCTTCTAGTTGGTGGGCCATCCGCTCTGAGTCCGCTACGTTCATCTGGCAACCATAGGTAATAATATGATAGTACTTCATGTATCTCCTAATCTTTTACTGTACGAGCTTTCGCTTGGAATCGACCACTTCTTTAACATCCATGACCAATTTTTCAACAGACATGCCCGTAATATAGTCAATCTCCCCTACAACAACTTTTTGTACGGACTGCATAATGTCCTTAATAGGCCGTCCCTTATAAACCATAACATGGAGGGTAATATCCAACCCATTATGACCTTTTGAAGACCTTTTAAAACGGATACTAGACCCTGGCGCTGCTCCTTCTACCTTACTAAGGCTATTGCGGATAAGAGCAATGATAACATGGTCGGAGAATGTAAGCCGGCCGTAGTAAGAGAAGGAAGGTCGAACGACAGATCTCTCAAACCCTTCAGATCCAATGTGGCCTATGTCATCTGATTTTTTCTTCATAAAGCCACGTTTCCACATGGTTACAATTGGGTCAATTACATAGCCCCTAAAGTGAGGTTTTAATTCCACCACCGGCACAGGAATGATATGCTTTCCCTCTTTAAGTCTAGCGTATTGGGCTTTTTCGATCTCCTTAGGCGTAGCCACATCCTCTATTCGAATATAGCGATGGGGACAAGGGATATCCAAAGCTTTGGTGATTTTCTGAACCATGTTATCTGATGTGCCTATAATCAGAATCTTTTTGAGACCTAACCGGTCAATAGCCCCCTTTACATCATCGACATGAGCCTTATCTTGAAAGATAGCCCGCCGCACGGCTTTAAGACGGTTTTCCTCCTTCTTAGCAGACTTACCAGCTACAATTTTATTAGCGTAAATGAGAAGACCATCATCTATGATGGCAGGTATGTCATTTTCATGGGCTATGAGCTGAGCTCGATGGCTCTTACCCGTCCCTGAAGGCCCTACAAAGGCGATAACTTCCATTATATACACACATCCTAATCGCAGCTAACTAAATTGATAAATTCTTCTACCAGTTCAGACTCCACAGTATATTCACCGATAGAAGTAGGATAGCGACCCTCCATACCGTGAAAGTCCGATCCACCTGTCACAAAGAGACCTCGGTTTTCAGCCATAGATCTATATGTATCTTCTTGGCTAAAGTTATGGCTAGTATGATAGGCCTCAATCCCATCGATAGGAAAGTTGAGGATTTGTTTAACATAGTCATCGTTCTTGATAAGACCGGGGTGAGCTAATACCGCATAACCTCCAGCATCATGGATGACATCAATAACCCTATCCACCGCCTCTTTAGGTTTAGGCACATAACAAGTGCCTTTAGAAGAAAGAATCTTATCAAAGGCCTCATTAGTATCCTTGGCATAGCCCTTTTGAACCAGTACTTGAGCTATATGAGGACGACCATAAGTGGATGTCTTAGGGGCAATAGCCTGAATATCAGCCCAGGAAATGGCATACCCATTCTCCTGACAGCGATCGACCATCTTTTGTATACGCTCTAGGCGACGGGCCTTGAAGTAGTCTAAGTAAGAGTGAAGAAGAGGGCTTTGGCAATCAAAGTCATAGCCTAAAATATGGACTTCTTTTCCCTTGTAAGAGGAGGAAAGTTCCATGCCGGGAATGATTGTTATATCTTGACCGGCTGCTTCTATCATGTAAGCAATACCAGCGATTTCATCATGATCAGTAAGAGCCATCATACTTAGACCATGTAGACGTCCTTGGTCTACCAACTCTCGAGGGCTGAGGCAGCCATCAGAAAAGACGGAATGCATATGAAAATCCACCAACATAGTCACTTCCCCCTTCTATAATCTCATAGTGGCCTAAAAGGGCAAGGCCTTATCAAGATAAGACCTCACCCTTAGCCCAGGATACCTCTTATAGATTAGCTAATAATTCCAGAACCTTTGGTCCCACTTGATCCACAGGCACATTGATAGCTTGCCCTGTTTTACGAATGCGAATCTCCACTTCCTTAGTTTCCAAGGTGTTTTTAGAAACTGTAATACGCAATGGATAGCCGATGAGGTCAGCATCTTTAAACTTAACCCCTGCTCGATCTTTACGATCATCCAAAAGACTTTCAATTCCCTCCTGCATGAGGATTCCATAAATTTCATTGGACAAGTCCATAAGGGCTTGGTCCTTTGCATTGATAGGAACGATAACCACTTCAAATGGAGCAATGGCCCGTGGCCAAATGATACCATCCTCATCATGAGATTGTTCTATAGCAGCAGCTAAAGTCCGGGTCACACCGATACCATAACAACCCATAACCATAGGACGTGGGCGACCACCTGCATCGAGAACAGTGGCACCCAAGGCTTGGGAATACTTAGTCCCCAACTTGAATACCTGCCCTACTTCAATTCCCTTATTAACGTACAATTCGCCGCCACAGTGAGGACATACATCATCTGCAGTAATCAAACGAATAGGAGCGACGATAATATCATCCACATTAAAGTCCCGTTTAGGATTAATGTTGATATAGTGAGCATCCACCTTATTGGCACCACCACATAAATTGTAGGCCTCCATTATAGATTGGTCTACTACGATGGCTAAATCATCTGATTGACTAAGGCCTACAGGAGAGATAAAGCCCGCCACCAAACCTACTCGTTTAAGGTCTTCTTCAGAAGCCATTTCCGGTTCTAATGTTCCCTCAACTGCATGTTGTACAGCTATTTCATTGACCTCATGGTCACCTCGGACCATAGCCAACACAACTTTGCCATCCACATTAAAAACAACAGCCTTAATGGTTTTATCCAAAGGCAAGTCAAGGGCCTCAGCCACAGCGTCAATGGTCTTAGCCGCCGGCGTTGCCACTTCTTCCAAAGGTTTTAACTCTTCCGGATTTTGCTTGATAATACCCGGCTTACCAATTTCCATATTAGCGGCATAGTCACAAGATTTACAGTGAATAACATCCGCTTCCCCTGCTTCTGCTAGGGCCATGAACTCATGAGAGTTAGAGCCCCCAATAGCACCAGAATCGGCTTCTACAGGTTTAAAGAAGAGGCCACAACGGGAGAAGATGCGACTGTAAGCATCATACATGGTCTTATATTGAAGGTCCAAGCCTTCTTCGTCCACATCAAAGGAGTAAGCATCCTTCATAATGAATTCTCGAGACCGCATGAGACCATAACGCGGACGGCGTTCATCGCGGAACTTAGACTGCATTTGGAAGAGGTTAATTGGCAACTGGCGATAGGATTTAATTTCATCCTTTACCAAGGTTGTAATCATTTCTTCATGAGTTGGGCCCAAGCAAAATTCACGACCATGGCGATCAGCGATACGCATCATCTCTTCGCCATAGGCACCCCAACGACCAGATTCTTTCCAGATCTCAGCAGGTTGTAAAATCGGCATCATAATTTCTTGAGCCCCTGCTGCTTCCATCTCTTCCCGTACAATGGCTTCAATCTTGCGGATGGACCGCCAAGCAAGTGGCAAGAAAGAATAAAGGCCATTGGCCATTTTGCGGATAAAACCAGCCCGCAACATATATTGTTGACTAATTACATCAGCGTCAGAAGGAACCTCACGAAGTGTAGGCGCGTATAACTTACTGGCTAACATACGTTACTCCTTATCGTTTATGCTCATTAATTAATAGATTCAAGATATTGGTCAATTTCAGCAAAGAGTGCGTCTACCAACTCCTCTTCCTTGAGGGTCTTAATCACTTGGCCCTTGCGGAAGAGGATGCCATGACCCTTGCCACCGGCTATGCCAAAGTCCGCTTCTCGTGCTTCCCCTGGTCCATTGACCACACAGCCCATGACAGCAACCTTAATTGGCTCCTTAATAGACTTTAGCCGCTCTTCTACGGTATTAGCTAGATCAAACAGGTTGACCTGACAACGACCACATGTAGGACAGGAGATCATAGTTGCCCCAAAGTCCCGTAGGCCTAAATTGGACAAGATAGACTTACCTACTTCCACCTCGTGAACTGGATCCCCCGTCAAGGATACGCGAATGGTATCACCTATGCCATCTAACAGAAGAGAACCTATACCCATAGCGGATTTAATCGTCCCCTGCTTAATGGTACCCGCTTCAGTTACCCCCAAATGCAAGGGATATGGCACCTTATCAGATAATTTACGGTAGGCCTCTACCATGAGAGGCACTTCAGTGGCCTTAATGGATAATTTCATTTCTGTGTACTTTACTTGTTCCAAGATCCGTACGTGTTCCAAGGCCGCCTCTACCATGCCATCCGCCGTAGGATGCCCATGATACTTATCCAGAATATAGTCGGGCAAAGAACCTGCATTAACCCCAATACGGATAGGAATCCGTTTAGGTTTAGCCTTTTCAACAACGGCCACCACATTATCTATACCCCCAATATTACCTGGGTTAATACGAAGGCCATCAATATTGTTATCAATGGCTTCTAAGGCCAACCGATAGTCAAAATGGATATCCGCTATAACCGGAATCTTAGCCCCAGCTTTGACAGCAGAAATTGCCTTAGCAGACTCCATAGTCGGCACAGCCACGCGGACCAACTCACAGCCAGCATCAGCTAGACGATTAATTTCCTCGACAGCCTTAGCTGAGTGAACAGGGTCCGTAGTAATCATAGACTGAATGCTGATAGGTGCAAAGTTCCCTATCGGCACGGTCCCCACTTGGATGCGTTTCGTTTGTTTACGTGTAATCATAATAGGACATGTCCCTTAGAAGAAGCTACCTACCAAACGACCTAGGTCCTGGGTGGTAGCATATAGGAATAATAGAATAAGCAAGGCAATGCCCGCTAGTTGAATATATTGAAGAGCCTTAGCTGGTAATTTCTTGCCCCGAATCCCCTCCAGAATGATGAGTATGAGGTGGCCTCCATCCAATACAGGTAAGGGGAACAAGTTAACTACCCCTAAGTTTATGGATAGGAGGGCTGTGAAGGATACGAGCGGTACAAAGCCCACTGCTGCAACTTGACCAGCCATTTGGGCAACGCCCACAGGACCAGACAAGTTTTTGCCGTCCCCCTTCTCAATCATAGAAAGAAGACCATCTACCATAGCGTACATGGTTTTACCTGTATCCGTAACGGAGTGTATAGCAGCTTGATCCAATGACATAGGGTGTTGGATAATTTCTGGCATGATGCCGATAACAGTACGGCCATTTTCATCCTTAGGAATGATAGAGCTCGTAATCACCTGTCCCTGACGTTCTACTGTGATATCTACGGCATGCATAGCAGTACCCTGTAAGTTAGTCCCAATATCAGTCCACTGGGACACAGGTTTGTTATCGATGGATATAATCCTATCCCCTGCCTCTAAATGGGCTCCCTCAGCAGGAGAACCTGCAACAATGGATCCGATACCAGATCCAGGCGATACAGATTGAGTCCCTACCGAGACATAGAGGGCAAAGAATAGAACAATGGCCAAGAGAAAGTTAAAAACGGCTCCTGCGGAAATGACAATAAACCGCTGCCAAAGAGGCTTTTTAAGGAAGGCACGTTCATCAAGTTCAGCCCCCTCTTCATCTTCCATCATGCCCGCAATGCGATTAAAACCACCCAAGGGAATGAGTCGGATGGAATAGAGGGTCTCCCCTCTTTGGTAGCCAACAAGCTTAGGGCCAAAACCAATGGCAAATTCATCTACCCGCATACCACATAGCTTGGCTGTAATAAAATGGCCCAGTTCGTGAATGAGAACAATAAGGCCAAAAACAAAAATCGTTGCAAGGATTGTAATCATCGAGTCCCCTTTGTAATGATTTCGGTAGCTTTATGACGGGCCCACTGATCGATAGCCAAGAGGTTATCCAAGGTAAAATCGTCCTCTGGGCCCATGGCTTCGAGCACAGCAGACACGGTCTTATAAATATCACCGAACCGAATAGTATCATCTAAAAAGGCATAAACGGCAGTTTCATTAGCGGCATTAAAGACGGCTGGTTTGAAACCACCTGCTGCCCCCACCTCAAAAGCAAGCTTTAAGGCAGGAAAATCATCGTAACGAGGCGGCATAAATTCCAAGTTAAGGAGCTTAGAGAAATCTAAGTGGTCCATATGAAGGGGAACTCGTTGTGGGTAAGTCATGGCATATTGAATTGGCTCACGCATATCAGGATTACCTAGCTGGGCTAACATTGCCCCATCCTTCATTTGAATCATGGAATGGACGATGGACTGAGGATGAACAACCACCCCTATATGATCAAAATCAAAATCAAAAAGCCAATGGGCCTCAATAACTTCTAAGCCCTTATTAAAGAGAGACGCAGAATCGATAGTTATCTTATTACCCATGTTCCAAGTTGGGTGTCGAAGGCATTCCGCCGCTGTTGCACCGGGAATTTTAGCTGCATCCCAAGTCCGCAGGGGACCACCGGAGGCGGTGATGATCAATCGGTCTACATTCTCCCTATCCTGTCCTTCCAAGCATTGGAATATAGCCGAATGTTCGCTATCGATAGGAAGTATATCTACATTGTGCTCAGTGGCCAATGCAGTAATTAATGGCCCTCCTGCTACCAAGGTTTCCTTGTTAGCTAGGCCTATTGTTTTCTTACATTTAATAGCTTCAACAGTTGGTTCAATCCCCGCTGCGCCTACGATGGCCGTAATGACCATGGTAGCTTCAGGTAGGGTTGCCCCTGCTATCAAAGCTTCTTTACCGCCTAAGATTTGAGTCGGTCCTGAATAGCGTGCCTTAAGTAACTTATAGGCATCTGGATCAACTAGGCCGGCCACCTTAGGTTGAAACTCCTTAATTTGAGCTTCTAAGAGGTCAATATTGCGGTGGGCTACAAGAGCCTCCACAGTAAACATATCTGGATGTTGACGGCAAACGTCTAAGGTCTGCGTCCCAATCGATCCAGTGGATCCTAATAGAGAAATATGTTTCATCATGTCCTCGATAGAGGCCTAGGCAATCAAAAACAAATAGAAAATGATAGCAGGCCCCGTTAGTAGTAATGAGTCAAAGCGGTCTAAGACTCCACCATGCCCTGGTAAGAGGGTACCGGAGTCTTTAACACCACAAGTACGTTTTAATTTAGATTCGAATAAATCCCCTAAAGGTGCTAATATCCCAGCTAATACGCCAAAAGTTAAGCCTATTTGATAAGGGAGTCCGAAGAGAACGGCAAAAATCCATCCCGTCATGATACAACCCACAAAGCCACCGAAATAGCCTTCTGCCGTTTTATTAGGGCTGATATGAGGTACTATCTTGTGCTTACCAAAGGCAACCCCCGCAAAGTAAGCGAAAGTATCGGATGCCCAGGTTGTAAAAAGGAGAAGCCATAAGATTAAACTTGCACCTAAAAGGCCTTCAAGAGGAACTTGTAAGGATGCCAGTAGAGATTCTTGACGGAGTAAGAGTAATGCACCAAAACCAAGACTTATATAGGTTAGACCAAAACAAGAAAAGGCCATATCCCCGATGGTAACGCCTCCATTAGAGAAGGTAAAGCGCATCCAAAGGGTAAAGTAGGCCAAGGCTAGGAAGGTCCCTGCCAGGGGATAAAAACCCAACGATAGGGCTACCATAACAAGGGCCATCGCCCCACAGCCATAAGCCTTAGGTAAGGATAAACCATTAGCCTTAAGCATCCGACATAATTCAGCCCAACCCTTAAGGGCTAAAATAGTCAAGATAAAATCATAGACATAACCACCCATGCTAATGGCCACTATAGCAATCAGGAAGCCAATAAAGGCTGTAACAATACGAGTCTTCATCTATTCCTCCACAAGGCCGCCGAAGCGACGCTCCCGCTGTTGGTAAGCCATAATAGCTTCCACCAAGGTTTCTTTTGTAAAATCAGGCCAATGAAGTGGCGTAAACCAAAACTCCGCATAGGCCAACTGCCAGAGAAGGAAGTTGGATATGCGCCAATCATTAGAAGGTCGAATGAGGAGGTCCACATCAGGGAAATCCTTAGTATAGAGACGACTGGCGATTAGGTCCTCGCTGATGTCATCAGGATTCAAAATCCCTTGCTGTACATCTTTGGCAATCGTCTTCATCGCCTCTGTCAATTCATTACGGCCGCCATAATTAATGGCCAAGTGCAGTGTTAAACCCTGATTATCTTTAGTAAGTTCCTCTGCGTCTGCCATGATTTTTTGTAGGTCTAATGAAAGACCAGGAGTATAGCCGATAAAACGAATGCGTACCCCATTCTCATGCATGGATTGAGTATATTTTTTGAGGTATTCCCCTATGAGACTCATGAGGAGGGATACCTCTTGATCAGGCCGCTTCCAATTTTCTGTAGAAAAGCCATAAACTGTAAGAGCCTTAATACCTAGATCAGATGCAGCGGATACAATAGTTCGTAAGGTTTCCGCCCCTGCCTTATGTCCCATAGTCCGGGGCATTCCACGCCGCTTGGCCCAGCGCCCATTGCCATCCATGATGATAGCCACATGCTTAGGTAGGTTATTAGGATCTATATAGTGGCTACTTGTAGCCTTCTTGCGCTGTAAAAATCGTTTCAGCATAGGTAACCTCTGAAAATGATTCAAAGTCTGAGTAAACCATAGGACGGTAGATAAGAATATGCCAAGCCCCCTCTTTTGGAAGAGCCTTAGCTACATACCAACCCTGGTCAGAAACAGGGAAAAATTTATTAAAATTAGCCCCTATAGTAACCTTATAAGGAATGCGGTCAGCTTCTAAGAGTGTTTTTACATGCTGCCAAGGCAGACCCAATATCTCTTGCGCATTAAGCATTATACTTCCAAAACATCTTTTTCTTTAATAGCGCGAAGGTCATCAATGGCCTTGATAAATTTATCTGTAACTTTTTGAATCTTATCTTGCCCGTTTTTAGCAACATCTTCTGTAATGGTCTTAGCCTTTTCTTCCTTTTTCAAGGCATCATTAGCATCACGACGAATATTACGAACAGCCACTTTTGCATCTTCTGCTTCTTTATTAACAACCTTAACGATTTCTTTACGGCGTTCTTCTGTCAACTGAGGAATAGCCAAACGGATTTGTTCCCCATCATTATTTGGATTAAGACCTAAATCGGACATCATGATTGCTTTTTCGATAGCAGGCATCATAGATTTATCCCAAGGTGCAACAACAATCATCCGTGGCTCTGGAACAGAGATATTAGCCACTTGGTTAATAGGAGAAGGTGTCCCATAATAGTCTACAGTAATGCCATCAAGAAGGGCCGTTGATGCACGACCAGTACGGATAGAAGCAAATTTGTGCTTCAAAGCGTCGATAGATTTATTCATGCGCTCTTCTTGTTGCGCAATAATTTCATTTAATTCCATTATTTATTACCTCTAATGATAGTACCAATTTCTTGACCTGTCACAGCCTTAGCAATATTACCTGGTACGTCCATATTAAATACAACGATAGGAATATTATTGTCCTTACACAGGGTATTAGCAGTGGAATCCATAACTTTTAGGTTTTTATTGAGAATATCCATATAGGTCAACTCATCGAATTTCACAGCTTTAGGGTTAGTTTTAGGATCGGAATCATATACCCCATCTACAAAGTTCTTAGCCATCAAGATAACATCAGCTTCGATTTCTGCTGCGCGGAGGGCTGCTGTAGTATCGGTGGAGAAATAAGGTTTACCAAGACCAGCACCAAAGATAACGATACGCCCCTTCTCCAAGTGGCGAATAGCGCGACGGCGGATATAAGGCTCTGCCACCTCTTGCATTTCAATAGCTGTCTGTACCCGTGTATCCACACCAGCATGTTCCAAGGCATCTTGCAAGGCCATAGCATTCATGACAGTAGCTAACATACCCATGTAGTCAGCTGTAGCCCTATCCATACCTGAGTTAGACCCAGCCAGACCACGCCAAAGGTTACCACCACCTACAACGATAGCGATTTGCACGTCTGTAGTCTTGGCTATTTCAGCGATTTCTTTAGCATAACGTTCTACCGTTTCAGGATGGATACCATACCCTTGCTGCCCTGCCAACGCTTCACCGGACAACTTCAAAACAACCCGTTTAAATTGACGATTTGCCATTGTATAAAACTCCTTATCGTAAAAATAAGAGAACACACTATATGGTGTTCTCTTATTTGATAATCACTTATTATGCATTCACGGAAGCCATAACTTCAGCTACGAAATCATCTTCGCGTTTTTCAATGCCTTCGCCCAATTCAAAGCGAACGAAACGACGGATGTTGATGTTTTCACCGATTGTTGCAATATTTTCATTGATAAGATCTGTGATTGTTTTGTCGCTGTCTTTGATGAATACTTGTTCCATCAAGCAGTTTTCTTTGTAGTATTTTTCAATACGACCGTTAACCATTTTTTCCAAAACAGCTTCAGGTTTTGGTTTACGACCTGCTTTAACATCTTCTTCTGCTTCTGCTTTAGCTTGTTCAAGCAATACAGTACGTTCGTGTTCGATTACATCGGCAGGAACTTCTTCGCGGTTAAGGTATGTTGGGTTAGCCGCTGCGATTTGCATGGCGATATCTTTTGCCAAGTTTTGGAAGTTATCTGTTTTACCTACGAAGTCAGTTTCGCAGTTGATTTCAACCAAAACGCCGATACGACCATTACCATGGATGTAAGATGTAACAACGCCTTCAGCTGCAATACGACCAGCTTTTTTAGCTGCTGCAGCCAAACCTTTTTCACGGAGAAGATCAATCGCTTTATCGATGTCGCCATTAGTTTCAGTCAAAACTTTTTTGCAGTCCATCATACCTGCGCCAGTTTTTTCGCGCAATTCTTTTACCAATGCAGCAGTGATTGCCATGTTGTGTGTCCTCCTATTTGTGAATTAGGGCAAGGACAAACCTTACCCTAATATCGATTGTATGTGTACTATTTCAAAGGTTAGATTATTCAGCTTCCACAGCTTCAGTATCTTGAGCACCTTCGATAACAGCGTCAGCCAATTTAGAAATAAGCAATTTAACAGCGCGGATAGCGTCGTCATTTGCAGGGATTGGGAAATCAACTTCGTCTGGATCGCAATTAGTATCTACTGTAGCTACTACTGGGATACCCAATTTATGTGCTTCTTGAATAGCGATTTTTTCTTTTTTAGGATCAACAATTACGATTGCACCTGGCATTTTAGGCATATCTTTGATACCACCAAGGTACTTTTCGAGTTTTTCCATTTCATGACGAAGACCGATTACTTCTTTCTTAGGAAGTACTTCGAATGTGCCATCTTCAGCCATTTTTTCAAGTTCTTTCAAACGTTTGATACGTGTTTCGATAGTTTTGAAGTTAGTCAACATACCACCCAACCAACGTTCGTTTACGAAGAACATATTAGCACGAGTTGCTTCTTCTTTAATTGCGTCTTGTGCTTGTTTTTTAGTACCAACGAACAAGATTGTTTCGCCAGCTGCTGCAGTTTCACGCAAGAAGGAATAAGCTTCTTCTACTTTTTTAACTGTTTTTTGAAGGTCGATAATATAAATGCCGTTACGTTCTGTGAAGATGTAACGAGCCATTTTAGGGTTCCAACGACGAGTTTGGTGACCGAAATGTACGCCGGCTTCCAAAAGGGATTTCATAGATACTACTGCCATTTGAGGCACCTCCTGTTAATTAACTACCGCCACTTCATCCCCTGGGCCACTCGAAATTGAGCACAGTACCAGAGTCCATAAGCGTGATTATTTTTCATACCCACATATAATACCATATAAAAAAGTGCAAATGCAAGCGATAAAAGGCATTTTCTAAGTCTCTAGTTCAAATGCCAAAAGGCTAGTCTAATGATTTCGAATAGCTTCAATCATCGCAGCCCGATCTGGGGCGCCAAAGATGGCGGATCCAACTACAAGAACGTTTGCTCCTGCTGCTTTTACAGCAGCGCAAGTCTTAGCATTGACCCCTCCATCCACTTCGATAAGACAGTCTTCATTACCCATGCTTTGAAGTAAGGCTTTGGTTTGTTCAATCTTATCCACCGCTCTAGGGATGAAAGATTGGCCACCAAAACCAGGGTTAACGGACATAATCAAAATGAGATCTAGGTCCCCTGCCAAGTCCTCTAGGAGGGATACAGGAGTTCCGGGATTGAGGGATATTCCCGCCTTCATACCCGCTCCCTTAATAGCTTGAATCAAACGATGCGGGTGATGCGTTGCTTCTAGGTGGAAGGTAAAGTAATCCACCCCTACTGCAGCAGCCTCTTCCACATAGGTCTCTGGGTTGGATACCATAAAATGAGCATCAAAAGGTATAGATAGATGTGGTCGAATGGCCTTTACGAGGGGAAGCCCAAAGGTAAGGTTAGGAACAAAGTGGCCATCCATCACATCAATATGGAGCCAATCAGCTCCTGCTGCTTCAATGCCTTTCAACTCCTCTGCTAACTTAGAAAAGTCTGCAGATAACATAGATGGTGCAATTCTAATCATAAATCCTCCTAGCGACGTCGCTTAGCTAATTCTTTTTGAATCTCTTGGCGAATGGCCAAATAGGCTTCATAGCGTTCTTGGGATATATCCCCTGCTTCTAGGGCCTTTTTTACCCCACAGACTGGTTCATGTAGATGATAACAAGGAGAAAACTGACAAGCTTCCTCATGGTTCAAAAACTCTGGGAAGAGAGAGGTCAAACGCTCCAGAGATAGATTTTTAAATTCCACCGCGGAAAAGCCAGGTGTATCCATAATGAAGGAATCCCCATCCAAGGCAAAGAGGGTGGCATGCCGTGTAGTATGGCGTCCTCGCTTGATCTTGTTGGACACAGCGCCCGTTTGGAATTGGAACTTAGGATCTACTGCATTGAGAAGTGAAGACTTTCCCACCCCAGAAGGACCAGCAAAAGCCGTCACCTTATGGGCTAAGTGCTGGCGGAGGTCATCAATCCCCCACCCCTCAAGGGTAGATGTAGTGATAACCTCGTAACCAACACCTCGATAGCGTTCAAGCAAAGCCTTAGCATGGTCATCAGTTAAATCCCACTTATTGATACAAATAACTAAGGGAATGTCAGAATCCTCGATCATAATCAAGAGGCGATTGAAGAGGAGCTCGTTAATATCTGGTTCTCGTGCGGCTACCACCAAAATGACTTGGTCTATGTTGGCTACAGCAGGCCGCACCATGGCATTATACCGGGGATGAATGGCTTCAATAAAGCCATCCTCAGAAATATCTACACGGTCTCCTACCAGTATGGAGTAGCGGCTTTGTTTAAGTTTTCCTCTTACCTTACATTCTAGAACCTGACCACCAGTGACCTGAACATAGAAGTAGCCATTCATATTTTTAATTACAATACCTGTATTGACCATTATAAGGCTTGATCCTGTACGAGAGCGCCATTGAGGTATACCTTAATACGGACATCACCGACGCCAGAAACCTTACGAACAATGCGGTCGCCAGCCCGGTTCACATCATCGTAAACTACGGTAGACCCCTCATCATCCTTAACTACAATTTTAACTTCTTGGTGGTTAGACCCTGCTGGCACGGTAACATCGACAGTACCCCTAGTGCGATTGCCCGAAGACTCGGATTTCTTTTCTTCACTAGCCTTACTTGCTTTAGTCGTGAGAACGATAGAACCGCCTTGTTCTATATCCTTACCAGCCGCTACTGATTGATCGGTAACGATAGAGGATTCATCAGTAGACCCATTGATGGAGGCCAGAGAGATTTCTAAAGAAGATAAGGCATCTCGCGCATCTTTCAAGGTCATACCAATGAGACTAGGCACGGTTACCTTTTTAGGGCTCAATTTATTAACCACTACGTCCACCAATTGCCCCTTATTAATTTTGCCATCAGCAGAAGGGCTTTGGCTGATAATAACCCCATCTGGTTTAGACGAATCCTCTTGTGTCGTAATCTTACCCAAGACGAGACCCATATCCTTCAAGCGTTGCTTAGCCTGATCTACAGTAAGTCCGCTTAAGTCTGGCACGGTCAAATCACCGGCCCCCTTAGACACCACTAGATGAACAGGATGATTTTCCTTAACCGATTCCCCAGAGGCAGGCGTTTGCGAGATAACTTTACCCGCCGGCACTTCAGAGTTAGCTACTTCCGATACAGATACTCGTAAGTGATTATCCTCCAAGATGTTGCGAGCCACCGATACCTGTTTGCCGACTACATTCGGAACGGTAACGGTTGCATTAGACCAGAAGTTACCGAAGGAAAGGAAGGCCCACAAGAAGGCTATTACAAAAATAACTACGGACCCTAAGAGGATATATTTTTGAGGTATCTTGGCAATAGTCCCTAGAATCCCCTTGTGTTCTTCCTCCTGTACTTCTTCGTCCAACTCTTCCAATTGGGATGTCATTTCATTGACTGGTGGCAATACTTGAGTAGCAAAATCGTATTGGCGCATACGGGATGTGCCAAAACCTGCAAATCCACCAGACATACGAAGGTCTCCGATCATTTCAGATACTGATCGGTAGCGGTCTGCTGGTTTCTTTTGTAAGGCCTTCATTACCACTGATTCCAATAAAGGTGGAATGGATTGATTGTAACGAGTAGGCGGAATTAATTTATCCTTTACATGCTTGAGGGCCACCGCAATCGGCGTATCCGCTTCATAGGGAACACGGCCCGTCAGCATTTCATAGAGGACAACCCCTAAGGAATAAATATCCGTGGAACCATCAATCGCCTTACCAGATGCCTGTTCAGGCGATAAATAGTGGGCTGAACCCATGACGGAATTGGTATACATCATAGTATTCTGAGAATTCATTGCCCGCGCGATACCAAAGTCTGTCACCTTGAGGCGACCAGACTTAGTAATCAACATATTGTGAGGTTTAATATCACAATGCACGATACCCATAGCATGGGCATGTTCCAAGCCTTCAGCAATAGCGACAGCAAACTTAATCGCCTCATCAATAGACAACTTGCCCCGTTCTTGAATATATTCCTTGAGGGTTTGCCCTTCTACGTATTCCATGACGATATAATGGTAGCCTTGATCATAGCCTACATCATACATGTTAACGATATTAGGATGGCTCAAACGCCCTGCATTTTGAGCTTCTCGTTTAAAGCGCCCTACAAAGCCTTCATCAGAGGCAAAGTTTGCGTGCAAAATTTTAATGGCCACTGTACGGCCCAAGAGTTCATCGTAACCGCGATATACGTCAGCCATACCACCAACGCCGATTTTTTCGATGACCTTATATCGATTATCAAGGACAACATTTTGCCCAGGTTGAATCATACTCATTATTTCACCACTTTCCAGGCTACATGGACCCTACGATAATTGTTGTATTATCGCCAGCTCCGCCGTCATATACAAGGCGCATTAAGACATCTAATACCTCTTGATCAGATGTGATTTCGTCTAATACGCCTTCGATTACATAGTCGCTCACGTATTCAGTGAGTCCATCACTACACATCAAAATGCGGTCGCCTGGCACTAATTCTAAGACACCAGAATCCACTTCCACCTCAGGGCTAACACCTACAGCACGAGTTAACATATTACGCTTAGGATGCGATCCCATTTCTTCCTTGGTGATTTCCCCCGCTTCAAAGAGGGTTTGGACAAAGGAATGATCTACCGTCACCTGGTTTAGGTTCCCATGGCGGAAGAGGTAAAGGCGAGAATCACCTACATGGGCCCAATATAGCTTATTGCCATCAAGGGCTGCAACAACTGCGGTGGTACCCATACCCTCCAATTGCGGCTCCTTATGAACAGCTGCATAGATTTTACCGTTGGCCTCTTGAATGGCTTGGACCAAGGTATCTGTATCAACATGGTCGGCGTCTAGTATTAACCGACGTATCTCGTCAATGGCATAGGTAGAGGCGATTTCACCACCGGTATAGCCTCCCATGCCATCTGTGACAATATATAAGTTGTCATCGATGACAAAACGGTCTTCGTTCTTTTTCCGAACCAATCCCATCTTGCTCATACCTATACAATTCATTAATGCCCTTCTTTCTCCACTTGCGCTTGTTGGGCCTTAAGCTGACCACAAGCGGCTTGAATGGTATCCCCCATCTCTTTACGGATGGTGACAGACACCCCATAGGATTCTACAATTTCTTTGAATTGCTTCATGTGATTAATGCTTGGTTTGTAAAGATGAATATGCTCATTTCCATTAACAGGAATTAAGTTAACATTACAGTTAGGGAACTCCTTAGCAATCATCCCCAATGTATGTGCTTCCTCTAAGGAGTCATTACGATCCTTAATAAGGATATATTCGAAGGTAATCCTCCGTTGCGTCTTGTGGTAATAGTATTGAACCGCATCTAAGACTTGGTCAAGGCTATAGCGGGCCCCTACTGGCATGAGAGACATTCGTTTATCCTGACTAACTGCATGAAGGGATAGGGCCAGGGTAATAGGCATTCCCTCATCAGCCAAGCGGTAGATATTATCTACCCAGCCACAGGTAGAAAGGGTCATCTTACGGTAGGATATATTAAAGGTTTCTTTATCATGTATCAGACGTAAGGCTTTGATCACCTGCTCATAGTTTTGTAAGGGTTCTCCAGAGCCCATGACCACCATTGAGTGGATATCTTCACCCAATAAGCTCGCGAAAAGTAAAACCTGGGCTATCATTTCATAGGCTTCCAGATCTCTATGGAGTCCACCTGTAGTAGAAGCGCAGAAAATACAACCCATGGCACAACCACACTGGGAAGATACACAGACGGAATTCCCATAGTGTTGAGCCATGAGAACGGTCTCAACCCGACTACCATCCTTAAGTTCTAGGAGAAGCTTGCGTGTATTCCCATCAGGTGCCACCGATTGGGTAACTACCTTTGGTAGGCTAATAGAGCAATGCTGTTGTAGCCATTCCCGCATAGAACCTGGCAGTTGCAACATAGCATCAAAATCAAAGACATAGCGCTGATAGATATAGTCCATGATTTGCTTAGCCCGGAATTTAGGGAATCCACCCTCAAGGCAAACTTCTTGCAGTTCCAGTAAGCTTTTTCCTAACAGTTCAATCATGCTTTCTCCTTACGCATACGGGCCATAAAGAACCCATCCATATCATGACGAGCTGGGTTTACGGTCACCATACCATCCACAGGGGCAACAGGCAATTCATCAGGTCCAATAGGATCTAATCGAAATTCCTTATGGTATTTTAAAAAGGTCTTCACAACCTCTTGATTTTCTAGGGAATTAATGGTGCAGGTGGAATAGACGAGAATGCCACCCTCTTTGACGGTCATAGCAGCGCGATTTAGGATGGCTGCTTGGAGCCTAGGCAAGTCTGTCAGACTAGAAGGTTCCTTGCGCCAGCGCATATCCAACTTTTTCTGCAAAATGCCCAACCCAGAACAAGGGGCATCCACTAGTACTCGGTCATAGGATTCAGCCTGCGATTCTGGTATCTTCCGCCCATCTTGTAGGCAGGTTTTCACAATAGTAACCCCTAATCGCTTAGCATTGTCCTCCATGAGGGTAAGCTTATGATCATATACATCACAGGCCACAAGGGTCCCCTTATTTCTCATAAGGCTAGCCATATGCATGGTCTTCCCTCCAGGAGCGGCACAGGTATCCAAGATTCGCTCTCCTGGTTTAGGGTTAACCACACGCCCCACCATAAGAGAGGCCTTATCCATAAAGGTAATATAACCTTCTTTTACAAATTTTGAAGCTTCTAAGGACCCTAGATGCTTATCGATATAAATAAGATCGTCAAAATCCTGGTCCCGACTAAGTATCCAACCAGCCGCTTCCAATTCCTTAATACAGCCTTCCACATCTGTCTTAAGAGTGTTAATACGTGCTGAAAGATAGGGTTTTTCATTAAACCAAGCGCAGAGTTCTTCTGTCGCCTCAGTTCCCATCTGTTGACACCAATAGTCTACCAACCAAGTAGGCTGATTGTAAGTATAAGCTATCCAGTCTATAGGCGTCTTAGCTAAATCTTCAATCGTCAACGATTCAGCCTGGCGGTCAGCATTACGCAAAACTCCATTTACAAAACCAGATAGACCTCGCGTCATTTTCTTTGCCAACTTAACTGACTCATTAACAGCGGCAGAATTAGGGACCTTGTCCATATAGATCATCTGATAAAGACCTAGTCGGAGTATTTCTACCACCAAAGAAGAAAGTTTTTTTATCTTTTTCTTAGTTAGGTGCTCAATGATAGCATCCAAATAATTACGGCGACGAATGACCCCATAGACCAATTCTGTAAAGAAGCGGCGATCTAAATCACCAAGGCCATACTTGCTAATGTACTGCTTCAAGACTACATTAGCATAGGCCCCTCCCCGATTGATATCCGACAGTGACTGTAGGGCTAGGCGCCGAATATTGGGAATCTGTATTTGTGTATCAGTCATTTGAATCCTCTTGACACAGGATAGCTCCTACTTGTAGTTGATGGCCTCGCGCAAAGTCACCTGCATTCATCCGTTTTTTATTATCTGGTTGAACTTCTTCCACTCGTAAGATACCCGCTCCAGTAGCTACATCAAAGCTATTCTTATCCACCTTAAGAATAGTGCCTACAGAACTATTAGTAGGGCTATCTACCGCTTGGGCCATCCAAATCTTTAACCGTTTTCCATTAATGAAAGTAAAACAACCTGGCGCTGGATTAAGCCCCTTAATAAGGCCAGCTAGGTCTTTAGCTGGACGAGCCCAGTCAATATGGCCCATATCCTTTGTCACCTTACCACAGTGGCTAGCTTGGTCATCATCTTGGGGGCTCCCCTTTAGGTCCCCTGCAACCCAGCCTTCAATTACTTGATTAATCACCTGCCCCCCTAACAGGGCCAACCGTTCAAAGAGTTGCCCAGTCGTTTCCTTAGGGCCAATAGCGATTTTCTCAATTTGGATGATATCTCCTGTATCTAGTCCATTATCCATATGCATAATCGTTACGCCTGTTTCAGCATCATTATTGATAATTGCATAATGGATCGGTGCAGCACCCCTATACTTAGGAAGGATGGAGGCATGTACATTGAGACAACCATATTGGGGCAAAGCGATGAGCCATGGCGGCAAAATTTTCCCATAAGCCACCACCACAACTAGATCTGGCTTGAGGGCTTCTAATTGAGCTTGTACCTCTGGATCCTTAAGGGTAACTGGTTGGTATACAGGAAGGTCATGAGCAAGGGCGCAAACCTTAACCGGTGGAGCCTGTACTTGCTTCCCCCGCCCCTTTGCCTTATCTGGCTGACAATAAACCCCTACTATATTATGAGGTCCTTCAATAAGAGCTTCTAAGGTAGGAACAGAAAAATCCGGTGTTCCCATAAAGACAATGCGTAATGGTGTCATCCTTAAGCCTTTCTTTCTTCTGCAAATACAGAGGCTACATGGCCATCGCCAGCTGTTGCATGGGCCACATCTTGAGCCGCTTCCTCTGCAATAGCTTCAGTAGGGTCAACTTGTTTTTTGAGGTTAACCGCCTTTTCAATGAAGAGATGACCCTCCAAATGATCAATCTCATGCTGGAAGATACGAGCTAAAAATCCTTCCGCCTCAATGCGGAGCTTCTTATTATTAGGATCAATAGCGGTAACAGTCACCTTTTCATACCGTTCTACATCACCAAAGTAGCCTGGTACAGACAAGCACCCTTCCGGCCCCCATTGGGATCCTTCTGCCTTGATAATTTGTGGATTAATAAGTGCTTGCAAACCATTGCCATCATCCACTACGATAATGCGCTTGGATACACCCACTTGAGGGGCTGCTAACCCCACTCCATCGGTCTTATACATGGTTTCTGCCATATCCTCGATGAAGGCGCGCATTTTTTTATTGACGTAATCTACTGGTTGGGCCACTTGTTTCAACACAGGATGCCCTGCTTTTAATACTTCTAATACAGCCATATCTATCTCCTTATTGTGGATCCACATCAATGATGAGGTCCTCTTGTTTGTAAATCCAGGATTTTTCTATATATGCCTTAATAGGATCTAGGTCCTGGCCCCGGATCATGATGGAAACTCGATAGAGGTCACGAACCATCTTGACCGTACTTTCATAGGGGCCCATGATATCTACATCAGCCTGGTCACTATGGGCCAGTAAATCATCCACTATAGCCTGAGCAATAGTCTGAGCCTTGGCCTGATCTTTATGTCTAACCACTAGGTGGATCATCTGTCCAAATGGGGGATACCCCAAGGCCTGACGATTTTGAATTTCTTCTTGGTAAAAGCCCTTATAATCATGTGCTTTACTCTTAATTATAGCATAGTTTAAGGGATTATAAGTTTGTATCACTACAGCTCCCGACTTAGAACCTCGCCCTGCACGACCAGCTGTTTGAGTCAAGAGATCAAAGGTACGTTCTGCCGCTGTATAAACTGGTATATTAAGGACAGAATCAGCCGTCAATACACCAACAGCGGTAACATTGGAAAAATCGTGCCCCTTTGAGACCATTTGAGTTCCTAAAAGAATATCGAAACGACCTTCCTTAAATCCATGTAAGATGGCTTCTGTTTGTCCCTTGCGAAGAGCCACATCCTGATCTAATCGGGCCACACGAGCTCGCGGAAAACGTTTTTTTAGCTCTTCTTCCACCTTTTGCGTACCTGAGCCAAAAAATTTGATTTTCTGAGACCCACAGACTGGACAGGTCTTCGGAATAGGCCTATGGTAATCGCAGTAGTGACACTTAAGCTCTTCTTGATCTCGATGGTAAACCATGGATACCTGGCAATGTGGGCATGTCACAGTAGTTCCACAGGACCGGCACATAACGAAGGTCGAATAGCCCCGCCGGTTAAGCAGAATAATCATCTGCTCACCCTTTGCTAGCGTACTATCTAGTAAGTTAGCAAGATCATCAGAGAACACTGAATAATTCCCCCGTAAAAGCTCCTCCTTCATATCGACAATAGTCACCTTAGGCAAGGCTTGGTCAAAGATACGTGTAGGCATCTCTAAGAGGGTATAGTCACCCTTCTGAGCCCGGTAATAGGATCCCACTGATGGCGTAGCAGACCCTAAGATAAGAGGGCAGTGATGATATTGGGCACGCCATTCAGCTACATTGCGAGCATGGTAACGAACCATATCCTCCTGCTTATAGGAAGTGTCATGTTCCTCATCTAAAACAATGAGACCTATATCTTCCGCAGGAGCAAAAACGGCTGACCGTGCGCCGATTATGATGTGGCTGTCCTTGCGACGAATCCGTTCCCAGTTATTATTACGTTGGGGTAGCGTAATCTTAGAGTGGAAAACCACTACCTCGTCCCCAAAAACCTCCACGAAACGTTGGACTATTTGATCTGTTAAGACGATTTCAGGCACTAAAATGATAGCGGTCTTATCCTCTTTAAGGCACTCTTGAGCAGCTCGGATATAGACCTGAGTCTTACCTGATCCCGTCACGCCGTGAAGGAGAAAGGTCTCTTGACGGTCCTCTTCCATAGCTGCTTGAATGGGCTTAAATACGGAAACTTGCTGGGCAGTTAAAGGTACATCATGACTGGTTACATGGTCAAACTTTGTCTTGGTGGCAGCATATCGTTCCTCTAGACCTACGGACTCTAATTGGCTGACAGCCTTAATAACAGGACCAGAGAATTCCAGACGCAAGTTCTTTTTAGTTTGAGGCCCATGGTCTAGGAGGTATTGAATTAATTTTGCCTGAGCCCTAGCCCGACTAGGTACCAAATCAGGACTAAGCCCTTCCAATGGAATGAGCCACTCTTCTCGAGCAGGTTCATAAGACTTCAAGGTTTTTTGCGTGGTGAAGAGCGGCAAAACCTCCCCATAGGAAATCAAAAAATAGTGGGACATCTTCTTAGCAGTATCTAGCATTTCTTGCGTAAACCAAGGTTCTTTATCCAACACCATTTGAATCGTTCTAAGCTTATAAGGAAAGGTCTTATCCGTTTCATAGCACGACAGGACTAAACCTTCT
>URPV01000010.1 GCA_900549805.1 uncultured Veillonella sp. | reverse complement strand
TGTAGGTCAGAAGCTCCATACCCATAGTACCACCATCGATGATATTAATCTCCGGTGTAAAAGTATAGGCGTCACGCAATTCATTGATTACGTGAACGCCTAGACCTTCATCCGTCAATAATATATTTCCCACGCCGAGAAGTGTAATTTCCGGATTTTCAAACATCTTATTTATCATCCTCGTCGGATACATTGTAAGTGGATTTGGATGGAAGTACCTCAATATCATCCTTATGAGCTTTTGTATTGAGGTTATCCGCATCGATTGGTTTGTGAGCAAAATACTTCAAACCGGAAATCATAGAGGATACTTCCCCAGATTCTTCCAAAGAATCTTCCCGGAAGCACATATAGACATGGACGATGGTGAAGAACAAGAAGCACCATGCGATGTAATGGTGAATAACGTGTACGTTGTATTCCCCAAATAGGTTATTAATAGGATTGAAGATAAATGATCCCCACCCATTAGGATTGATTTGGAAATACATAGCAAAGCCCGTTACGATGATGGCAAAGAACAGGAAGTACATGCCAAAGTAAGCAGTCCGTGCTAAGGAGTTACGCAACCAATGGTGTTCTTTCTTTTGTGGAATGAACAAATAGTGAAGCAAGGTCTCACGTAGGCCATACCAGTAGCGTCTTTCCCAAGGTCGTGGGAAGAGCCGATCCCCAGGATGGGTAAAGATGCCGATAAAGTTAATGACAAAGGAAAATGTCAAAATATAGCCTGCAATGAAGTGGATGCGGCGGATATTTTCCATGGAATACCAGGCACCAACCATAAAGGTTGGTTCTGGTTTACCAAAGATAGCCGCAAAGCCTGGATCACCGATATAGAGGCCAGACCAAAAAAGGGCCGTAACACAAAGCACCATAGTCCAGTGCCAAATGCGTTTCCAAATGGAGAAGACTACATAGGCTTTTTTATCGGAGTGAATTAACATAAGAGACTACCTCCCTTATTTGCACAAAGCGTCTGTATTCACAGAAACGATTTGTTTACCTTCTTTGTTGTACAAGTGAGTTGCACATGCCAAGCAAGGGTCGAAGGAATGGATTACCTTAACGATTTCAAGTGGTTTTTCTGGTACTTTTACATGGGTATCAATCATGGCATCTTCATAAGCACCATGTTCCCCTTTGGTTGTGCGAGGGCAAGCATTCCAAGTAGAAGGAACGATACATTGATAGTTTTCAGAACGACCATCCTTGATATGAATCCAGTGACCTAGGCCACCACGAGGAGCATCGAGAATACCAACGCCTTTAGCTTCTTTTGGCCATGTATTTGGATCGAATTTTTCGGAGTTAGCCACGGTTGTATCGCCAGCTTTGATATTGGCAATCAACTTGTTGTAGAAATAACGGCTAAGTGCTGCTGCCACTTGTGCATCGAGAGCACGGCAAGCGGTACGACCAACCATCGTAGTCATCCAAACATGAGCTGGCAGGCCTAATACTTTGGATACTGTTTCGATTTGATCTACCATCATCTTTTCCACCCATGTTGGGTTGGTAATGATGCCTTGTTTAACCTTAGTATAAACCACGATGTATTTAGCCAAAGGACCTACTTCTGTAGTACCACCACGGAATACAGGGGATTTAATCCAGGAGTATTTAGCTGCTTCATCCAAGTATTCCCAATTATCCTTAGACCCGGATTTAGGACCTGTGTATTTAGGTTCAGTAACACCATCAATTGGGTTGAGGGCTTCTTCGCCATTTGGATATTCAAACCAGGAATGTTCTACTTCTTCCGCCATGATTTGTGGATCCATGAAGTCTGGTCCTTCTAATGGGATGAATTTAGCCTTATCCACACCAGCAACAAAGTTTTCAACTACGCCGTTAGAGCGAACCAAGGATTTTTTGAAGAAGTCACCATTGGAGATACCTGTGTAAGGTTCATCAGGATAACCACCATAGGACAAGACCCGTTTCTTGGAGAGGCCGCCACCATCAACCATACCTTTGTCAGCATAAATTTTGCCGATAGCCAATAAGTCTGGAAGGTAGAAGTTATTAACGATATCATGAGCCAAGTTAATGGATTCATCAACTGCCCCTAAACGAGCTGTATTCACAGGCGCATTCATATCATTCAAGGAAATGGAGCAAGGCATACCGCCTACGATATAGTGTGGATGAGGATTTTTACCGCCGAATACAACGTGAGGAATAACGATTTCCCGTTGAAGATCCAATACATTGAGGTAGTGGGATACAGCCATCAAATGTACTTCTGGTGGCAACAATTGATAGTCTGGATGGTCCCACCATTGAGCGGAGAAAATACCCAGTTGACCACCGTCAACAAGCTTTTGCAACTTGGATTTAACCGCTGCAAAGTATTGGGTTGTCGCTTTTGGGAATGCTTTAGGGTAAGCGGAAGTTGTAGACTTAACTTCTTCTGGTTCCAAACCAGATACATTGTACGTAGCAAGGACTGTATTTTGAAGAGCCGCTGTAGCCGCAGGATCAGCTTTTAAAGCTTCCAATGGAGACACCCAGTCTAGGGCATGCAAGTGATAGAAGTGAACCGTATGGTCATGAACTTCCAAGGAAGAGTGCATAATATTACGGATGTAGTTAGCATTTTTAGGGATCTCAATGCCCAATGCATCTTCTACAGCGCGGAGACAAGCCAAGGCATGAGTGGTTGTACATACACCGCAAATCCGTTGAACGAAAGCCCACAAGTCACGAGGGTCACGGTTCTTTGCAACCAATTCAATGCCACGCCAAGCAGTACCAGAGGAAACTGCATCCTCTACTTTGCCTGTGGCTTCATCCATATTAACTTCAACCCGCAAGTGACCTTCAATACGGGAGATAGGATCAACTACAACGCGTTTCATTAGTGATTACCCCCTTTGTCTGTTGGACCATTATCGTCCCATTTACCTTCTTGACGCATTTTCTTTTCGTCTTTATAGTCTTTTAATCTGGATTTAGCGATAGTAGCTGCACCGTGAACAATAACAGCACCAGTAGCTGCAAAGGCAGCTGCTGTACCGATAGTATCAGCAGTGGTGATGGTATTAGGTAAAGCTACATCGTCCAAGCGTTTATAGAACGTGTCATTATCCCAGAAGCCCTTTTCGGAGCAACCGATACAACCATGACCGGATTGAATAGGGTAGGACAAGCCGTTCCACCAACGAAGATTACCACAAGAGTTGTAAGTTTCTGGCCCACGGCAACCTACTTTATAGAGGCACCAACCAGCCTTGGATGCATCATCATCGAACTCTTCAACGAAGAGACCAGAGTCAAAGAAGGCACGACGGTAACAAGTATCATGAATACGGTTACCGTAGAATTGTTTAGGACGGCCTTGGCTATCGAGAGGTGGAATTTGTCCAAATAAAGCATAGGACATGATAACACCAGTCATAACTTCAGGGATAGGAGGACAACCAGGAACGCGAATGATTGGCTTACCAGAAACCACATCATTAACAGCTACTGTATTTGTTGGGTTTGGTTTTGCTGCTTGAATACCGCCCCAAGAGGAACAAGAACCGTAAGCAATAATAGCAGCAGCACCTTCAGCCACTTCTTTCAATTGGTGTTTGAAAGTCTTGCCGCCTACCATACAGTAAATCCCGTCTTCATCGAGTGGAACCCCGCCTTCAACAGCCAGGATATATTGCCCTTTTTTGCCAGCGATAAGTTCTTGCAAGTGCCCTTCCAAGGCTGCGCCAGAAGCAGCAGACAAGGTGTCGTCATATTCAAGCGCAATCATGTTGAGAATTACATCGGATGTAAAGGGAGAGGAAGATCGGATAAAAGCTTCACTACAACCGGTACATTCGTGCCCATGCAACCAAATAACCGTAGGAAGTTCTTTGGTTTCTGCTGCCTTAACGACAGTATCGAGCATAGTAGGTGGCAAACCGAGCACTGCCGTCAATGCCACGCAAGATTTCATAAAGGTACGGCGACTAAGGCGTCGTTCTTGGAATAAGGACCATAAATTTTTCACTGGTCATGCCTCCTATTCACTACTTAGCTTGCGAAATGCTATAAAACAATTCATAATAACTTGTTTAGTATACCACTTATAGGTCATTCTCAATAATGAAAGCTAGTTATAAAGGATGTTAATCATCTTACTAACGATTTACTAACCCCTTTTTAGGTGCACACATTACTGATGTATATAGACCTCAGCGTTCTAAGGGCCTACTTAATAATGGATGTCAGCAGCTCTTCTAAGACAGCCGCCTTCTTATAGCCCGCGATGCGGTCTAATTCTTTGCCATTTTTATAAGCCACTAAGGAAGGAACCCCCTCCACCTCTTGGGTGAGAAAGACTTCCTTAAGGGTGTCTGCATCAACGCTGAAAAACTGAACTTGATTGCCCATTTTATCTGCTACTGCTTCCATTTCAGGTCGCATCACTTGGCAAGGCTTACACCATTCTGCGCCGAAATCAACAATGGCAATGCCCTCATTACCGAGAACTTGGCTGTTGAATTCTTCTACAGTATTAATTGCTTTAATCCCCATATACTACCTCCATTATTTGTCTATATATTTTCATTTTACAAGATTTGTAAGCAAAAAACGAACGGAAATAATTCGATATAAAAAAGAGCTAAGGTTCATCCAATGATGAACCTTAGCTCTTCAGTAAACTCAAAAGAGGAACAAGCAGTCAATAAGCCGAGTTCTGTACTGCTTACGCAGTGGCGATTATCTTTCTAGGCGTACAGTCGCCTGCACGCTCGAGCGGCACAACCCGGAAGGTCTGCGGGCAACATCAACCCTTCCCTATTCGGCCTTGCTCCGGATGGGGTTTACCGAGCCAGCCTGTTACCAGACTGCTGGTGAGCTCTTACCTCACCTTTCCACCCTTACCACTGACGTGGCGGTTTCCTTTTCTATGGCACTTTCCCTAAGGTTACCCTCGCCAGACGTTATCTGGCATCCTGCCCTGCGGAGCTCGGACTTTCCTCGAATCTTACGACTCGCAATCGCCTTTCGTACTTGTTCTATCCTAGTTTATCATACTTACTCTTGGTCTCCAAGCTAAAAGGTCTTAGAAGAAGAAATCTTCTTGCCCCTCAAAGGCAAGGACCGATAGGTCCCAACCGTTTTCTCTTACAAGATCCGTCAACTTGTCCTTGAGGCCTTTGGCTACAATTTCTTCAGTCCCAAAGTGACCCCCATCTGCGACTAAGAGACCTAGTTCTCTAGCTCGCTGACCATCGTGATACTTCACATCACCCGTTAGGTAGGCATCGGCCCCCATAGCCTTCGCCTGTCCTAAGAATTCAGCGCCTCCACCAGAACATAGAGCTAATCGTTTAATGGCATTGGTTGTTTGGCCAGCAAAACGAATCTTAGCATGGGGCAAGGCCTCTTCTAAAAAGAGCTTAAACTGATCTAATGTTAACGTTTCTGGTAAAGTCCCTATGCGGCCTAAGTAATGTCTTACTTTTGGTTCTACTAGGGGGAAGACATCATAAGCTATTTCTTCATAAGGATGAACATCCCTTATAGCACCTAAAACCTTAGACAAAATGTCTTGTGGCACAATGGTCTCCACCCGTTCCTCTTGAACCTCTTCCACCTGGCCCTCCTGACCTAGGTAAGGGTGTGTCCCTGCCTCAGCTTGAAAACGGCCATCCCCCTTCAGGGAAAAAGAACAATGGCTATAGTTACCAATCCAACCAGCTCCCGCTTCAGCCAAGGCCTGACGAATTTGATTTCCATGACTAATGGGTACATATACCACTAATTTATAGTAATCAGATTGACCTACTGGCACTAGACCAGAACAATTCTCTAACCCTAATTTGGCCGCTAACATATCATTAAGGCCCCCTTGGGCTATATCCAAATTAGTATGAGCACTATAGACAGCTATATCATTTTTAATCAAGGTTTCCAAAAGTTGTCCCTGGTAAGAGCCCAAGTCAATGGATGTAAGCCCCTTAAAGATAAGGGGATGATGACTAATGATCATATTACACCCTCTATCGATAGTATAATCCACGGCCTCTTTTGTTAGGTCTAGACTCGTGACAATCCCTGTTACTTGGCGATCTATAGACCCCACCATAAGTCCTGGATTATCCCACGATTCAGCAAGGGACAAGGGCGCCCAAGACTCCATAAGTGTCATTATATCCTTTACACTAGGCATACTATTCACCTGGCCTTATAGGCCTTCCTTTCTAATACTTTCCAGTTGGTCAATTTCAGCATATATGGTTCTGTATTTATGCGTTGCTTCTAGGGCAGGACCCATACCATCCAAAGCGCACCGACGTATATAGATTAGGTGGTCTAAGTAGTCTGTCCAAGAGTCCCGATCTGACTCCATAACCATTCCACCTAATTCCCAAAGGAGAGACTTAGGATCTAACGTCTCATAGAGGTTAACCCCCACCAGAACACTATCCAGGACTTCAACCCCTTCTAGTGAAGGGCGGCTAACGATTTTATGTTCCCTCACATAATCCTCCAAACGGTCCTTACGGATGGCTAGAAAGGCCTGGTAATATTTCCCCATATCCTTTATGAAGGTATCTCGCACAATCACATACCCCTTGTCCACCATGTAAGACCGGAGTTGTCCTTGCCCGCTTTGAGGTTGCAAGACGTAAAATTCCAAGTCTTCCGGGCCACCTTCCACTATATTCTTCATGAGGAAGCCACCCATGCCACAGATAACAGCACCCGTTAATTCTCCTGGTCTTGTCATCCTAAGGCCGTCGCCCAAGCGACATTCAACAGAGTCAGATAGATTCCGAGACCGCACATAACGCTCAGCTGTCGCCAATGGTCCCTGATTAACATCCCCAGCTATGACATGTTGGGCTCGGCCCCGGACCAACAGCTCCACGGCCAAATAACCATGATCTGTACCCACATCAGCTATAGCCTTTGCCTTTGGAATGAGGGTAAAGACCTTTTCTAGGCGACCTGTCATCTTACTTGCTTTCATCTTATCCCCCCTTCTCTTAAGCACTATGAGCAAGAAAATTCGCTTCTACCCTAATTATATTAAAACAAAAAAAAAGAGAACAGCCTGAGCCATTCTCCTTATATGGTGCGCCCACCTGGGTTCGAACCAGGGACCAATCGGTTATGAGCCGATGGCTCTACCACTGAGCTATAGGCGCAAGTACACCCTATTATACAATGTGCCTAAGACTCCACGCAAGGTAGAGTCTCAAGTCTTGCTAGGATGTTGCTATAAAACTTCCTAAATTAGAGGAAAAGCCGGTTCTAGGTTAAGCCTAGCTACCGGCTCTATTTCTTATAAGAAGTCTTTAATTTTATCTCGTTTTCCACGGTTCCGTAATTTGGTAAGAGCCTTACCCTCAATTTGGCGAATCCGTTCACGGGTTACATTAAAGTGTTGTCCTACTTCTTCTAAGGTACGTGGCTTGCCATCCTTAAGGCCAAAGCGCAAAATTAACACCTGTTGTTCCCGTTCAGTCAAACAAGAAAATACATCTTCAATTTGTTCCCGCAAAAGGATGTAAGATGCAGCATCATCTGGAGCAATAGCATCTTGGTCTTCGATAAAGTCACCCAAGTGAGAATCTTCTTCTTCCCCAATTGGCGTTTCCAAGGACACTGGTTCTTGGGCAATCTTTTGAATTTCCCGAACCCGTTCTGGTGTAATTCCCATACCTTCTGCAATTTCTTCTGGCGTTGGTTCCCGCCCATTATCTTGTAGGAGTTGTCGAGAAATACGAATCAATTTATTGATGGTTTCTACCATATGAACAGGGATTCGAATAGTCCGAGCTTGGTCAGCAATGGCCCGTGTAATGGCTTGGCGAATCCACCAAGTCGCATACGTGGAGAACTTATAACCCTTGGTATAGTCAAATTTATCAACAGCCTTGATAAGGCCCAAGTTACCTTCCTGAATCAAGTCCAAAAAGAGCATGCCCCGACCTACATAGCGCTTAGCGATGGATACGACCAAGCGCAAATTGGCATCGACCAACTTCTTCTTAGCCTTTTTACCCGTGGAAATCTCCTTATAAGAAGCATCTTCCTTTTCCCCTGCTTCAATTTGCTTGGCTAAGACGATTTCTTCTTCACCAGACAAGAGTGGAACGCGACCGATTTCCTTAAGATACATACGGACAGGGTCATCAATATTGACCCCTTCATTAACACTCAAGTCAATTTTAATCTTCTTTTCTGGATGCTGTTCTTCTTCATCATCCTTTTCTTCTTCGATATCATCATGAACAGACTCATGTTCATCCGGTTCTTCTGTGACTACATCTATACTAAGTTTATTAAATGTTTCATAGATATCATCCAACCGTTCCACTGTGATTTCTTCTTGATCAGAAAGAGCATCTACAATTTCTTTTTGTGTTAAAGACCCTTCTTTACGCCCCTTTTCAAGAAGCTGTTCAATGATCTCTTCCACTTGACTTTTCTTTGCTGCTTTTCTTGCCACAACACTCTTCCTTTCTTCTATAACGCATATCACCCCCTAGGGTTTAATGCCATCTACAAACTAACCAGGCTTACGCATAGCCGCTTGTAGGTTTTTAATTTCCTTTTGTATTTCCTGACACTTATGTAATTCGACAAGGAAAGACCTATCTCCTGCCCGCTTTAATTGGTCGGCTTGCATGGAATGTACCTTATATTGGTCTTTTAAAGATTTCAAGCGAACAGACCCAATTAAGGCATACAGGGCTTCCTCTGAAAGGCCCGACCTATCAGCCACCATGAGACGGGCATATTCCTGCCGAGCTCGATTAGACAACTTAGCCTCTATGGCCTCGCCTGTGAGGCTACCCGTTTCCTCTAAGACTGCAACAAGAGCCCTAATTAACTCCTGATGGTGGGAACTGGCAAAGTCTTCTACCAACATGAACTGAAGAGCCTCTGACAGACAATGTGAATTATCTATCATAAGCATGAGGAGTTTATCTTCATCATCTGATGCAACCCGAGTCAGCGCCTTAGGCTCTTCCTCTTCTGTCACCAAATGTACGTCACCCTTCTTCAAAAATTCTCGAAAGTAGCCATAAATAGTAGAATTATCCAACCAAAGAGGCATGGCCAAAGACCGCAACATAGCCTCTCGTCTAGGTTCAGAATGATCCTTAGCTATATAAGGGAAGAGTTTAGATAAGATGGCTTCTTTGCCTTCTCTCGTATTGGTATCATGCCTAATCAGCGCCTCATTTAAAAGGTAATCAAAGGGTTTAACTGCCTCTGACACCAAGGAGCGAAAGGCATCCGCCCCATGGTTACGCACATAATCATCAGGGTCTTTACCATCAGGCATGGCTAAAACCCGTACCTTAAAGTCCGTATTCTGCAGCAGGTCTATAGCCCGCTTAGCCGCCTTTTGGCCAGCCCCGTCCATATCGTAGGCCAAAACGATTTCCTCAGCCTGCCTAGACAAGAGCTTACCATGGTCCACAGTATAGGCGGTCCCCAAAGAAGCCACCACATTGGTAACCCCCTTGTTATGGGCAGAGATAACGTCCATATAGCCTTCCACTAAAATTGCTTGTTTAGACTGACGGATAGACTTATAGGCATGGTCAAAAGCAAAAAGATTCTTCCCCTTATCAAAAATAGGCGATTCAGGGGAGTTCATATACTTGGCCATGGACTTATCATTATCCAAGATTCGTCCCCCAAAACCTATAGTCCGGCCGCGCCCATCATGGATAGGGAAAATGACACGGTTGCGGAAAAAATCATAGGTCTTACCTTCAGACTGGCGGATTAAATGAAGTTCTAAAAGGGTCTTCTCTTCTACTCCATGGTCTTTAAAGGCCTTATAAAGTTTGTCCCAAGAATCGGGAGCAAAGCCCAAATTAAAAGACTCAATCGTATCTCTTGTAAGGCCTCGTTGTAAAAGGTAATCAAGGCCAGGCTTACCCATTTCCGTCTTGACAAGACAGTTATGGAAAAAGCGTTCTGCCATTTGATTTACCTCATACAATCGTTGTCGATGAGCTTCACGAGCCTTTTGTTGAGGAGTCATAACTTCTTCTGGAAGCGGGATATTAGCCCGATGGGCTAATTTTTCCAGGGCTTCCGGGAAGGTGAGGTGTTCGTAATTCATGAGAAAGGTAATTACATTACCACTAGCGCCGCAGCCAAAACAATGGTAAAAGCCCTTGTCTGGTCGGACGCTAAAGGAGGGAGATTTCTCTCCGTGGAAGGGACAACAAGCCCAGTAATTCTGCCCTTTTTTCTTGAGGGAAATATACTCGGATATGACCGCTGCAATGTCATTGGCATCAATGATTTGTTGTTTTAATTCATCACCGAAATAACGAGCCATAATCCATCACCTTCCTCTAATCCATAGATTTTAATTATATCAAATTTATGTCCTAACTCAAAATATATAAGTTGACTCTATCTACTTATTTATAATTCGTCAAAAATCCTCTATTTTCCTACAAAAAATAAGGTTGCCAAAGGCAACCTTATTTCAATAATCTTATTTTGCATAATCCACGGCGCGAGATTCACGGATAACCACCACTTTGATTTGACCTGGATAATCCAATTCTTCTTGATAGCGCTTAGCGATATTTCTAACTAGTAGTTTGGACTCTGCATCATCCACCGTATCTGGTTTAACCATAACGCGTACTTCTCGACCGGCTTGAATAGCAAAGCACTTTTCAACACCGTCGAAGGATTCTGCAATCTCTTCCAACTTAGTTAAACGCTTGAGATAGTTTTCCAAAGTTTCCCGACGAGCCCCTGGACGAGCCGCAGAGATAGCATCAGCAGCAGCCACTAAAACCGCTTCTACGCACTTAAACTCTTCATCACCATGATGGGCACCGATGCAGTTTAGAACCAGTTCCCCTTCCCGGTATTTACGAGCAAAGTCAACGCCGATCTCAACGTGAGAGCCTTCCATTTCATAGGTAAGAGCCTTACCGATGTCATGAATGAGGCCGCCCCTCTTAGCCAACTGTACATCACAGCCCAATTCCGCAGCCATAACCCCAGCTAGGTGAGCTACTTCTACGGAATGTTGGAGAACATTTTGGCCATAGGATGTACGGTACTTAAGGCGACCCAAAAGTTTTACGATTTCTGGATGCAAACCGTGAACATCCACATCAAAGGTAGCTTGTTCCCCTGCTTCCTTAATGGATTGATCCACTTCCTTTTGAGCCTTAGCAACCATTTCTTCAATGCGTGCTGGATGGATACGACCATCAACGATAAGTTTTTCTAGAGCTATACGAGCTACTTCCCGACGCATAGGATCGAAACCAGAGAGGATAACTGCCTCTGGTGTATCATCAATAATAAGATCAATCCCCGTCAATGTTTCTAAGGCCCGAATGTTACGGCCTTCACGACCGATAATACGACCCTTCATTTCATCATTTGGAAGAGCTACAACGGATACTGTCGTTTCCGCCACATGATCAGCAGCACATCGTTGAATGGCAGCCGCGATAATGTTACGAGCATTCTTATCAGCTGTATCCTTAGCTTCTTGTTCCATATCGCGAATCATAACTGCCGTTTCATGGCGAATTTCTTGTTCTACATTAGTCAAGAGGCTAGTGCGGGCTTCATCAAAGGACATGCCGGAGATTCGTTCTAATTCACCCATTTGTTTTTTGTAGAGGGCCTCTACTTTTTGGCGATTAGCATCGATATCCGCTTCTTTTCGATGAAGACTTTCTTCTTTTCGTTCGATTGTATCTAGCTTTTTATCGAGAGCCTCTTCCTTTTGAAGAATGCGTCGTTCCATGCGTTGTAATTCATTGCGTCGTTCTTTATTATCCCGCTCTGCATCTTGGCGAAGTTTATGGATTTCTTCCTTAGCTTCTACGAGGGATTCCTTCTTTTGGGCCTCCGCTTGTCGACGACCATCTTCCACAATCCGTTGAGCCTGAACTTCAGCTTGATTAAGCTTACCTTCCGCAATATTTTTGCGGGTAAAGTAGCCTACTCCTAAGCCTATAAGAACCATGACAACAGCAATAATACTGTACTCTAAAATAATAGTCACCTCCTTTGGTAAAAAAAAAGAGACCGAACAGTCTCGGCCTCCATAAATTTTGCCGTATTTTTATTAACTAGAATTAAATTAATAAGCCTTATTAAGGCACCTTATATTCTAGTCTCTGCCCTCTCTTATGTCAAGAATAGAGCTCATCAATAACGGCGCGAATCGAGTTCATACCAAAACCCCGATTTCGCAATATAGATATAATTTTTTCTTGTCCCACAGGAGGCTCCTGTTCTAAGCCATACTTGCGCTCAATAACACGAAAGGCCGCCTGTCTTTCGTCGTAATCATCCAAGTGTTGGCCTGGCTCCAAACCCCGTAGACGCATTTTATTTTTAATGTAGAAAAGGCCTCGCTTACATTCCCTCTTGTAAAGGTTAGCCACCTGTTCTGCCAGGCGGTCATCATTGATGTAATCATACTCTATCAATTTGGCCTCAACCTGGTCTATCAACTTGGTCGGAATCCCCTTACGGATCATCTTCTGTCTAAGTTCATAGGAGGATAAGAAACGGGGTGCTAAAAAACGTAAAGCTTGGTCCATAGCCCTTTCATAGGTATGCTCTTGTTCCTCACTAAGCATTATTCTTGTTCTTCTTCTTGACCAACTACGTCAAACTCTTCCGGTTCTACCGCAAGGGTGTCACGAATGATGCTATCAATTTCATTGGCCACCTCTGGATGCTCAGCCAAATAAGCCTTAGCCGCTTCCTTGCCTTGCCCCATCCGTTCCCCTTCATAGGAGTACCAAGCACCAGATTTCTTAATGATTTCCATAGTAACCCCAATATCAATCAAAGTTCCTTCTTTGGAAATCCCTTGACCGTACATGAGATCAAATTCTGCAGTCTTAAATGGTGGTGCCACCTTATTCTTAACGACCTTAACCTTAGTGCGAGCACCAATGTTCTCATTATTCATCTTAATGAGTTCGCCCTTGCGCACATCTAAGCGCACGGAGGAATAGAATTTCAAGGCGCGACCACCAGTTGTAGTCTCCGGATTACCAAACATAACACCAACTTTTTCACGCAATTGATTGATGAAAATAACCACGGTTTTAGACTTGGAGATAATGCCTGTTAGTTTACGCAAGGCCTTAGACATAAGCCGAGCTTGTAAACCTACGTGAGCATCTCCCATTTCACCTTCGATTTCAGCCTTAGGCACTAGGGCTGCTACGGAGTCAACAACCACAATATCAACAGCACCAGATCGCACTAGGGCTTCTGTAATTTCCAAAGCTTGTTCACCATTATCTGGTTGAGAAATTAATAGGTTATTAATATCTACACCCAAATTACGAGCATAAACAGGATCAAGGGCATGTTCTGCATCTATGAAGGCCGCAACGCCACCAGCCTTTTGCGCTTCCGCAACAGCATGAAGTGCTACCGTCGTCTTACCAGAAGATTCTGGGCCATAGATCTCAACCACCCGACCACGAGGGAATCCGCCTACACCTACAGCGATATCAATAGCGAGGGAACCAGATGGAATAACCTCTACATTCATGCGATCTGCTGCTTCACCCAAGCGCATGATAGCACCCTTACCAAAATCTTTTTCAATTTGTTTTAATGCATTATCCAATGCTAATTGTCTACCGTCAGCCATGGATCTACCTTTCTATTTATAAAGCGCTATGCGCAACCATCGCAAAGGAGGTATACACCTCTTTAAGCTATGAGACTATTATACATCATATTTTTATTTTTGCGAACATATTTTCGAATTAATTTTAATTGAGTACCTCTTCATCCTTAATATAGGAGTAAAGGAAATAGAGGGCAGACTCTGCCGCTGCTTGCCGCACCTCTTCCCGGTCTCCTATAAAAATTCTCTTATAGGTCTGCGTCCCATGTGGGCCAGCTACGGCAAACCAGACGAGCCCTACCGGTTTATCAACACTGCCTCCTCCAGGGCCTGCTATACCCGTGGTAGATACACCATAGGTAGATTGGGTCACTCGGCAGGTTCCCTCCGCCATGGCCTTAGCCACTGGTTCTGATACCGCTCCATAGGCATCTAAAAGTTC
Organism: uncultured Veillonella sp.; assembly: GCA_900549805.1. Taxonomy (GTDB): domain Bacteria; phylum Bacillota; class Negativicutes; order Veillonellales; family Veillonellaceae; genus Veillonella. The sequence continues at coordinate 15,799 of URPV01000010.1, read as the reverse complement.
TTGTGGCACCCCCAACACATTATGTTTGACCTCATTGGAATAGGATATAATCCCACCGTTAAAATATTCACTAGATCCTGGTGTATTGCCTAACCGTTTACCTACTAATCCCGATGTACAGGACTCAGCTGTAGCCACCATATGTCCAGACCCTGTTAATAGGGTCTTGAGTAGATCTTCAAGAGGAAGATCTAAGGTTCGGCCTACATGTTTACCCAATCGTTCGAAAATAATATCATCCCAAGGCTCTAGGTGGGCCTCTGCTTGCTCTACATCTCTAGCCTTAGCCGTAATCCTAAGCTCTATGTAACCATTCTTAATGAGAAAGGCTATGGTTGGGTTGGATTGCCCTTCTACCATATCCTTAAAACAGTCTTCCAAGACTGCTTCGCCTAATCCATAAATGGCATAGCGGTGAGAATGAATAACTCCTTGTGAGCCAAAATATTGATCCAAATAGGAAAGAACGCCATCTGTAAACATGGCCTTCATTTCACCAGGAGGCCCTGGTAATAGGATGTAGGTGGCCTTAGCCCCCTCGTAGATTACCCCAGGAGCTATACCAATTGGATTTTCCAAGAGCCTTGCTCCCTTGGGAAGAATGGCCTCCCGACGGCTAGCTACAGGCGGCGCCTGGCCAATCCGTTGGAAGGACATTTGGATAAGCTTCATAGCCTCAGGATTCAGGACCATATCGATGTTCTGAGAGGCCGCCAGGCAATCTCTGGTAATATCCCCTTGAGTTGGGCCTAAGCCACCTGTGACAATCACTAGATCAGCTCGAGTGCCCGCCAAGTCAAAGGCGGCCTTCATGCGGACCCTGTTATCCCCTACCACACTCTGGTAGGCCACAGTATATCCCTTCTTATTCAATTGAGTAGCTAGCCAAGAAACATTAGTGTTAATTTGGTCACCTAACAGCAATTCAGAACCTGTAGAAATTAACTCTACGATCATCCTATCACCTAATTTCTTTATATAAGAAGGCCCTAAATGGGTTTCCTCTACCTACGATTCTTAGTCAACTCAATCAATTTCGTTCACCACAACATCATAGGCAAAGCCTTGTTCCACTTCAACCCTAATAATATCTCCCTCGGAGAGGTCTGGACGAGCATTTTCTAAGAACATGTTGCCATCCACATCTGGTGCTTGGCACATGAGACGGCCCTTAGCCAACCGTTGGCCCGCTTCCTCCTCAATCTCCTCTACCATAGCTTGGTGGATAGTCCCTTCCAAGTTTCGGTTATTCTCCTCAGAAATAGCCGCTTGGATAGCCATAAGTGTATGGTAACGTTCTTCCTTAACCGCTTCTGGCACTTGATCTTTCCGTGCGCCAGCAATGGTCCCTTCCTCTTGGGAGTACGTAAATACGCCCATATTATCAAACTTAATGTCCTTAACGAATTGACATAGCTCCTCAAATTGTTGGTCAATTTCCCCTGGGAATCCGACGATAATAGAAGTCCGAAGGGTAACATGATCAGATACTGCACGAATCTTTTTAAGGAGGGTCTCAATGTCTGACCGAGAATCACGACGGTTCATATCCTTCAAAATTTTATCATTAATATGTTGGAGTGGAATATCCACATAGTTAGCAATCTTAGGTTCATGCACGATAAGGTCCAACAGTTCGTCAGAGAAGTAAGTCGGGTAGAGATAGAGCATACGAATCCACTCAATCCCTTCTACCTTGGTCAAGGCTTTCAAAAGGTCAGTCAATAGTGGCTGTCCATCGGCAGACAAGTCAATCCCATAGGAGGTCGTATCTTGTGCAATGAGAACTATTTCTTTTACCCCCATTGAAGCCAGGCGCTTAGCCTCTGCCAAGATGGATTCCATGGTACGAGATCGGAAGGCTCCGCGCACCTTAGGGATGATACAAAAGGTACAGCCATTGTTACAGCCTTCTGCAATTTTGATATAGGCTGAATAGCGTGGCGTTGTTTGCATACGAGGCATGCGCTCATCATAGATATTAGTCATATCATCCATGATAGAGATACGGTTTCCCTTATCAATGGAATCCAAGGCATCCATAATACGGTTCCAAGCACCAGTCCCGATGAGGGCATCAATTTCAGGGATTTCCTTAAACAGTTCATCTTGGTATTGCTGACTCAGACAACCAGCCACAATAAGGCCCTTGCAAGCACCTATTTGCTTATATTGAGCCGCTTCCAAAATGGTATTAATAGACTCTTCCTTTGCCTTTTCAATAAAGGTACAAGTATTGATGATAATGAGGTCAGCGGTAGACAAGTCCTCTGTAATTTCGTAGCCGTCTTCCTTCAAGAGGCCTAGCATAACCTCTGTATCAACTAGATTTTTAGCACAACCAAGACTGATGTAACCTAACTTCTTTTCCATGAATTTCCTTTCTTATTAATGGGAAAACCGCACTTGCTTAAGCCATGTATCCAATAATTGCTTCTTGCCTTCCACTGTATAGCCACCCTGGGTATTAAAGAGAACCAAATCATGTCCCAAAGAATCCACCGGATCTGCTACTTCTGGATTAGTAAATACGAATGCATAGCCATTGACCGCCATATCTAGATTGGTTTGTTTCGCTAAGAGCCAATTGACAAAATTAACAGCTTATTCGTATTGTTGGGTAGATTTTAATACACCTGCACCAGTCAAATAGTAAGGGGTTCCATCCTGAGGGAAGATCAACTTCACTGGATAGCCCTGCTTTGCATAGGCTTGACCATCGGAGTAATTACCAATGCCTACATTAACTTCATTAAGGCTTGCTAGACGAATCGGTGTATCTAGGTACTTAGCATGCTGAGTAATATGCTCTTCTAGTGCTTTCATATAATTCAGCGCCCCCTCTTCCCCTTCTGTTTCTACGAAGGAATACAAGATATTAGCGGCTGATTCAGCTGCCATATAGTCGGTCATCACAACCGTCCAAGGTCCTGGTTTAGCCAGGGTAGACCAGGTGGTAATAAACTGTCCCAACTGATTATAATATTGCGTATTTTGAGCAAAGATAATAGGGTCGTACCAGGTTCCCACCCAAGCGCCATTATCATCTTTAAATTGGGGCGGTACTAGGTCTATAGTTTCCGAATACATACCCAAGAGGTGATGGCCCTTAGCCCCTAAGACCAAATTATCCTTCGAGGTAAGAATGATATCCCCCTCCTGGTCCAAGTAGTTAGGATTCATGCGGCGAGCCATTTGCGCACCAGTCAAAGGCATGATTTTAACCCGCACTTGACGTTCTACTTGGTACTTATCCGCTATAAAACTAGTTAAATTATTAGGCAAGTCCGTATAGATGGTGATGGTTGCCTTAATAGGTACATCTGGACTGGCTTGGGATTGCTGGTAGGAGTACCAGAAGCCAAAGGCCATCATGAGGGCCACAAATAGGCCCAAAGCTGCCATAGAACGCCAGCGACTCATAGATGCTCTCCTCTCTCTATTTGACGCAGGAATAGTTCTTTCCTGCTAAGTTTCCTCTCAATCAAGTCCTATACCTCATAGGCATTAAGATCTTGCTTTCCCCACAAAGGTACGGCGGCCTTGTATCGTTTTATTCCCCTTTTTAGGACTTCCATATACAGTCCCATCGTCCTTAGGTCGACCCATCCCCTTAGGGGTAGTATGTCGACCTTGTCCCCGCATAGGTTTACGATTAGCCTGCCCTTTACTATCCCCCTTATGGCGACCAATAGGGCGCGGTGGAATTAGGCACTGCGGGCCAAAGCCAATAAGGTCTCGGCGGTTAGCCTTGATTAAAGCTTCCTTAACCAAATCATAATTATCGTTATTGCGATACTGCATGAGGGCTCGTTGCATGGCCTTGCCCCGCCCCTTCTTCTCTACAAAAACAGGCTTACCATCTAAGGGGTTAATCCCTGTATAGTACATACAAGTAGATAAAGATCCCGGGGTAGGAATAAAATCCTGCACCTGTTCTGGATACATGCCTTGATCCCTAAGAAACTCAGCCAACTCAATGGCATCTTCCAAGGTACAACCTGGATGAGAAGACATGAAATAAGGAACAAGATACTGCTTTTTTCCCAACTGGCGGTTAGCTTCTTCAAACCATTGCTTAAAGGTTAAAAATTCTTCTTTACCCGCCTTGCCCATCATGGTGGTAACTCTCTTGGAAATATGTTCTGGCGCTACCTTAAGCTGACCAGATACATGGTATTGGCAAAGTTCTTTTACGAAGGCTTTATTATGATCCGCCAACACATAATCGTAGCGAAGGCCAGATCGAACAAAGACCTTTTTAACCCCCTGGAGAGACCGAATTTTACGGAGGAGATTGATGTAGTCATCATGATTGGTATTGAGATTGTCACAAGGCTCTGGAGCCGCACAGGTACGACCGCGACAGGCACCATAAACAGCCTGCTTATCACAGGCAAGATGGCGGAAGTTGGCTGTTGGTCCTCCCACATCGTGGATGTAGCCTTTAAAGTTATCCAAAGAAATCATTCGTTTAGCCTCATCAATCAAAGATTGGTGAGAGCGGTTTTGGATAATCCGTCCTTGATGATTCGTAATAGCGCAGAAGGAACAAGAGCCAAAACAACCCCTGTGTGATACCAAGGAAAATTGTACTTCCGAAAGGGCCGGAACACCCCCACAACTATCGTACTTAGGATGCCATGTCCGGGTATAAGGCAGGTCATATACATCGTCCATTTCCTCTTGGGTCAATGGTAAAGCTGGCGGATTTTGCACTAGATAGCGGTTGCCATGAGCCTGCACTAGACGGCGTCCATAGTAAGGGTCTTGCTCATCATATTGGAGACGGAAGGCATCGGCAAAGGCCATCTTATCAGCCTTAACCTCTTCAAAGGAAGGACAGATAACAGAATCCCCTTGGGGAATATCCTTGCTAATGTAGCAAATACCGCGGATATCCCTAATATCTTCGCGCCAGGTTCCCTTATCCAAGGCCTGCGCTATATCGACAATCTGCTTTTCTCCCATACCATAGACAAGGATGTCCGCCTTAGCATCAAAAAGAATAGATCCCCGAACTTTATCAGACCAATAGTCATAATGGGCAAAACGGCGTAGAGATGCCTCGATACCCCCAATAACTACCGGCACTTGAGGGAAGGCCTCTCGCATACGGTTAGCATAAACCAAGGTAGCCCGGTCTGGGCGATGGCCGGCTTCACCACCTGGGGAATAGTCATCTTCCCGTCGCACCTTTTTAGCAGCGGTAAATTTATTGAGCATAGAATCCAGATTACCCGCTGTAACTAGGGAGGCCAAGCGAGGCTTACCCAATTTTTTAAAGGACTCTACATCATGCCAGTCCGGCTGATCAATAATACCAACTCGATAGCCCTTCTTCTCCAAATAACGGCCGATGACGGCTGCCGCAAAAGAAGGGTGGTCCACATAGGCATCACCACTGATGAGGACGAAATCCAACTCATCCCAGCCTAAGGCCTTCATTTCTTCTGGCTCTGTAATTAAAAATCGTCCCATCCTACAATCCTCTTATAGAATCAACCAACCTAAAAAGACTAGCAAGATAATCGCTATCACGCAGGTTAAGAGCAGGTTGCGGCTGGATCCCAACTGACCTTGAGATTGGGTGTCTTCTACCCGTGCTAGGGCTCCTGACCGTCCTCCTTCTAGGCTACCATCTTCAAGAGCCGCCTGTAAGGGCATTAAGGTCTGTTCCGATTCATGTTCCTGCTTGTAAATCACGATTAAGCGCTTACCATTAAGGCCCAGAAAATTACCATAATTACGAATGAACCCCTTTGTATATACCTGACCGGGAATGACATCATAATTACCTTCTTCTAGGGCCTCTAAGTAAGCAGACCGAATGTGGAGACGCTGCTCCACATCCTTATATGTCAAGCCACGACGCATCCGTTCGCGCCGTAACTCTTCCCCTAATTGAGTCACGCTCTACTCTCCTTATTGATGGGTATCCCCTTGGGATTGCCCCTTACTAAAGTAAGTTTCTTTAACTTGGGCTGGGGTCATCAAAATTTCCCGAGCCTTAGCCCCATTAGAAGGGCCAACAATTTTCATATCTTCCATCATATCAACCAAGCGGGCTGCTCGGGTATAACCGATACGGAAACGCCGTTGCAACATGGACACAGAGGCTTGGCCAGTTTCCATGATGACATCTACGGCTCGTTCGAAATACTCGTCCGCCATAGGGTCTAACTTATCCTCGCTAGCTTCTTCTTGTACAGGCTCTTCCTTAGTCACTTCATCATTATAGGAAGGTCTACCTTGTCCCTTAACGAAATCTACCAAGTGTTCTACTTCATCGTCTGAAATAAATGCCCCCTGGATACGAACAGGCTTGTTAGCTCCAATTGGACTAAAGAGCATATCCCCCTTACCTAAGAGTTTTTCGGCCCCTCCCACATCCAAAATGGTTCGAGAGTCAATTTGAGTTGCTACAGCAAAAGAAATACGGGATGGTACATTCGCCTTAATAAGACCTGTAATAACATTAACCGATGGCCGTTGGGTTGCCAAAATCATATGAATCCCTGCAGCCCGTGCTTTTTGCGCCAAACGAACGATAGATTCTTCAATATCTGCTGGTGCAGTCATCATAAGGTCTGCCATTTCGTCAATAACAATCAAGACCAGCGGCATAGCTTTATCGGAATAACGTTTATTGTATTCTTCCAACTTGCGAACACCCAAGGTGGCAAAGGTGCGGTAACGAGATTCCATTTCCCGTACGGCCCAGCGAAGAACAGCGGAGGCCTTCTTCATATCCGTCACCACTGGAGCCATCAAATGCGGTATGTCATTATAAACAGATAGTTCTACCATTTTAGGGTCGATGAGAATCAGCTTTACTTCATCAGGTTTGCGGTTAAATAAGACAGAGGAAATGATAGTGTTAATACAAACCGATTTACCAGATCCAGTAGAACCTGCTACTAACAGGTGAGGCATCTTAGCCAAGTCCGTAATGACAGGCTTGCCTGCAATATCCTTACCTAAGCCAACAGGAATACCCCCTACAGCCTTTTTAAAGTCTTCGCAGTCCAAGACATCCCGCAAGTGAACTGCAGCAACTGTCTTATTCGGCACCTCAATACCTACGGCAGACTTACCTGGAATCGGCGCTTCCATACGGATGTCCGTAGCAGCCAAGGCCATTTTTAAATCATCAGTTAAATTGACAATCTTAGATACTCGGGTACCAGGAGCTGGTTGAATTTCATACCGAGTTACCGCCGGCCCCTGAGTGGCATTGACTACATGAGCAGTCAATCCAAAAGACTTAAGAGTTTCTTCTAAAATAGCGGCGTTGTGAGCCACTTCTTCCCCCATTGCGGCTGGTCTTGCAGGCCCCTTAGAGAGAATGTCCAAGGACGGGAAATGATAAGGCGCCTCAATGCGACGGATTACCTCTCCATCTTTAGAGACAGTGACATCTGCAATATCTTGACTAGCGCCAGCAACAGTACCCAAAGGAGCACTTGGAAGCGCATCTATACTACCAGTCCCCTCTGTGGATGGGAAATGATTAGCCACAAATGGCTGTCCTTCTTCCCCTCCCTCAGCACTTACGTAATCATCAGAATCATCGTAATCCATAGGATTAGAATCATCCTCATAATCCTCACCTTGATCCCCATAAGCATAGGCTTGCTCATCATCTTCATAGTCTGCATCAGGTAGGTATTCAGGACTTGGATCTTCATAGTCAGAATGTACATAAGTAGCCTCTTGGGCATTCTCGTCTGAAGGTTCTCCTACAGGGCTAACTTCACCAACCGCCTCAGCTATTGTAGGCCCTATAGCAGACGCACCTGCCTCAGGACTTACCGCTTCTACCGACGCTTTAGACAGGGTACTCGCACCTACTGTTGCAAGGGCTGCAGCTGCAGCCTTTTGGTAAGCTGAAGGGGAGGTATCAGAAGAAGCCTTTGCTTCTAAAGGCTCTGTAACCGGCTCTCGCTGAGTTGATTTTTCCTGAGCAAGCTCCAGATTTTGCTCTGTCTTTTCCCCTTGGAAACTGTCATCCTTAGCTTGATTATAGATAGCTCGTCTTTCCTTGCGTTCTTCATTCCACTCTTCAAAGCGGTCTTTTACTTCATACGCCTTATCCACAGCTGCTTCCTTAGCGGCATTGATATGAGGCTGCGCCTTGTCCTTAGTCAGATGAAGACCCTTCCTGAGGGATTTATTAGATACCACAATACTGCATACGATGATAAGAATAACATCGAGGAATATAGATCCTACATTGCCAAAGATTGTCCGCAGTCCAAAGGCAATAAAACCGCCAACAAGACCCCCATTCATAGGAAAGAAAGATGGCTCTAATTCCCGGCCGTAATCCACATAAACCAAGCTGATAAAGGCCAATGCAAAGAAGAAGAGAAGGCCCGCTCCCAGGCGGCGCCGATTGATAGATGGCCAAGTATCCTTATAAAAAATACGCCAGCCCAAATAGAGGACAAAGGCCGCTACGATAAGGCCACCCATACCAAAGCCATAGCGGAAGAAGCCAGTAATAGCATCTCCCACAAAGCCCATGTCTACGCCCAAATAGCCTCCAAAGCCGATCAAGGCAAAGGCAAGTAACAAGAGGCCTCGAACCTCCTTGCGCAAAGAAAAGCCCTGTTTTGCGGTAGACTTGTTTCGGCTTGCAGTTGTTTTACGACTTCTAGTCGTTTTTTTCCGAGTGCTTTTTGTACTCGTTTTTTCTCCTGCCATTCTATATCCCCTTAAGACTATAAGACTCAAAATATTGTAAATTTAGCATTTAATTATACCATATATGGTAGTTTATGAGTATAGTTTTTCATTTATTCTTAATAAAATGGGAGGCTTCTCCCCTCCCCCACCGATTTAATTCAGCCAAATTTTTTCGCATGAAAAATCCTCCCTCTAGGCGTCTAAGTCCATAGACCCAAAACGCCCAAACAGGAGGATATGGTTCCTATGTATAAAAAGGAGTCATAACACCATAGTGAGACGACCCTATTTTTTTCTCTCTTCCCAAGCCTTATGAAGGATTGCTTCCTGCCCATGATCAACCGCTTGGTAATAGTTAACCCCTAGTAGTTGGTCTGGCAGATACTGCTGGTCTACCCAGCCACTAGGATGGTTATGCGGGAGATCATATCCCTTGCCATGTCCCAATTCCTTAGCACCACTATAATGAGTATCCCGCAAATGAGCCGGTACTGGTCCGCATTGCTTGTGGCGCACATCCGACAAAGCGCGATCGATAGCCAAGTAGGCAGAATTTGATTTTTCTGCCAAGGCCACATAGGAAGCTGCTTCCGACAAGATAATACGCGCTTCAGGGAAACCTACCATGTGGGCTGCTTGGGCTGCTGCATTGGCCACTACTAGGGCCTGAGGATCTGCTAACCCCACATCTTCAGCTGCACAAATAAGGATACGACGAGCTATAAAATTAGGGTCTTCTCCTGCCTCTATCATGCGGGCCAAATAATGAAGGGTTGCATTCACATCCGATCCCCGCATGGATTTAATAAAGGCGGAAATAGTGTCATAATGATTATCGCCCTTCTTATCATAGGAATAGACCCGGCGACCTAAAACCTTTTCCAGAGCCTCTTGGGTCAAGACCTCTCCTGATTTAACCATAGCAACGGCTTGTTCCAAAATATTAAGGGCCATACGAGCATCCCCATTGACAAAGGCCCCAATGGTCAAGAGAACCTCTTGATCAGCGGTAACCCCTTTAGCCCCTAGTCCCCTATCAGAATCTTCCAAGGCTCGGCGCAAGAGTCCTCCTATGGCCTCTGGGCTCAAACTTTCAAGGGTAATGAGGCGAAGGCGACTCAAGAGTGCCCGATTAACTTCAAAGAAAGGGTTTTCCGTCGTGGCCCCGATAAGAATGATTGACCCATCTTCTACACAAGGTAGAAGAACATCTTGTTGCCCCTTATTAAAACGGTGTATTTCGTCCAGAAAAAGGATGGTCCGCTGTTGGAAAGACCGAATATATTTTTTGGCCTCTTCGATGACAGACCGCAAGTCATAAATACCCGTATTGGTCGCATTTAACTGTACAAAACGACTATGGCTCATAGCCGCGATAATCCCTGCCAAGGTCGTTTTCCCCGTTCCAGAAGGCCCGTAAAAGAGCATGGAAGGAATAGTATCTTGATCCAGCATGGCCCGCAAAAAGCTTCCTTTGCCAACAGCCTTGTCCTGTCCATAGAAATCATCCAAACTAGTGGGTCTCATACGAACTGCCAAAGGTTCAAAGGCACGGCTTTGCAAGTCATTAAATAAGCTGTCCATCTATATCTCCTAACTAAAAAAACCGCTTCAAGAGCGGTTAGAAATAAGCCCCACCATGCCGTTTGCAACGCTGACTTTTGATCCTGCGTACAGCAGGTGGGTGTCCTATTTCATCCTTTGCCATCCCCAAGGGGCACCACGCCAGATGAAAGACCAGACTCCCTATGTAAATGTGTTGGCTCAAAAACATCAGCATCACACGCACACAGCAGGGTTATCTTTATGGCCTAATCATAGCATTAGGTCCCCCCAATTTCAAGGCCTTATAAAAAGAAAACTATAAATTTTTTGTTAGCTTGTTACACACTTTAAAAGGAGGTCTCTTAGAGGCCTTCTTTCCCTATACCAACAGCCTAATCACCCAAGAAAAAATCCGTCAGGTCTTGGTGATAATCCTGATACAATCATCACCAAGATCTAACGGATCCTGAAATAGGATGAAGATTAAACGAGCTTTTCTTTATCCTCTTTTGTTTCGGTTTTGATATGCAATTCTTTCAGTTGCTTAGGAGCTACTTCAGAAGGAGCTTGCGACATGATATCCGTAGCTGATTGTGTCTTAGGGAAGGCAATAACATCGCGGATGGATTTGCGTTTAGCCATCAACATAACCAAACGGTCTAGGCCAAAGGCACAGCCACCATGAGGAGGTGCCCCGAATTGGAAGGCATCCAACATGAAGCCGAATTTTTCACGGGCTTCTTCCAAGGTAAGGCCGATTGCTTCGAACACTTTTTCTTGAATGTCAGATTGGTAAATACGGAGGGAACCGCCACCGATTTCCACCCCATTAAGTACCATATCATAAGCGATAGCTTTAACATTACCTTGGTCGGTCTTGAGGATATCCAAGTCTTCATGGCGAGGCATGGTAAATGGATGGTGCATCGCCGTATAGCGTTTTTCATCCTCATTGTATTCGAACATTGGGAAGTCTGTTACCCAAGTGAAGGCTAATTTATCTTGATCAATCATGTTACGGCGACGAGCCATTTCCAAGCGAAGTTCGCCCAAGGCACGAGCCACGGTAGCAGGCTTATCAGCAATCATAAGCAAGAGGTCGCCAGGTTTAGTGTCCGTATGAGCAAATAGATTGCGGATGGTATCCTCGCCCAGGAATTTCATGATTTGAGACTTGATGGAGCCATCTTCGTTGTGGCAAGCCCATGCAATCCCCTTAGCGCCGTAGCGGTTTACATATTCTACAAGGTCGTCCAATTCACGACGAGCAATCCCCGCATCACCAGGTACGACGATACCTTTTACGATGCCACCCTTTTCAATAATGGTGCGGAACACTTGGAATTCTGTATCCTTTACAAGATCTGTGCAGTCATGGAACGCCATACCAAAACGGAGGTCAGGCTTATCAGAGCCGTATTTATCCATAGCTTCATCCCAGGTAATACGAGGCATAGGAACAGGCACGTCTACGCCCATCGTTTGCTTAAAGACATGAGCAATCATTTGTTCCATAGTAGCCAAGATATCTTCTTGGTCGATAAAGGACATTTCAATATCGAGCTGGGTAAATTCAGGTTGACGGTCAGCCCGCAAATCTTCATCACGGAAGCAGCGAGCGATTTGGAAGTATTTTTCATAGCCTGCTACCATGAGGATTTGTTTGAAAATCTGTGGAGATTGTGGCAAGGCATAGAATTCACCTGGATTTACACGAGATGGCACCAAGTAGTCACGAGCCCCTTCTGGTGTGGATTTCGTGAGCATAGGTGTTTCGATTTCCAGGAAGCCATGGTTATCGAAGAAATCCCGCATAGCCTTAGTTACCTTGTGGCGCAAGATAATATTAGCTTGCATTTCAGGACGGCGAAGGTCTAAATAGCGGTATTTCAAACGGATATTTTCATCTACGTCAATGTCATCTTGGATGTAGAATGGAGGGGTTTTTGCCGCATTCAAGACGCGCATTTCTTCTACATACAACTCATAGGCACCCGTTGGCAAGTTAGGGTTAACTGCTTCAGGGTCCCGTTTAGTTACCTTACCGCGTACGCACAAAACGTATTCATTACGCACGTCTTCCGCCTTGCGGAAGGACGCTTCATCGTGGTCTGGAGATGCTACCACTTGCAACATACCAGAGCGGTCGCGAAGATCGATAAAGATAAGGCCACCGTGATCACGGCGACGGTCAACCCAACCGCAAAGTGTCACTTCTTGGCCGACTTGAGCTTCTGTGATGGTGCCGCAACCATGTGTGCGGTGCAAACCATTCATGTTTTCCATTAATCTATCATCCTTTCAAATACTAGACAGGCGCCGATTTCACAGGTCTATCTATTGGTTTATTAGCAAGCCTACCATGTGGTCTACTAGGCCGTCGAGAGAGACACTTTCTTGGTCTCCCGTTGCCATCGTCTTCACAAGAGCCTGGCCCTTTGCTAATTCGTCATCACCCAATATAATAACATATTTAGCCTTAATTTTGTCAGCATATTTCATTTGTGCCTTAAAAGACTTGCCTGACCCATCCATCGCAGCGGTCAAATAGTGAGACCGAAAGGCTTGTACCAAGGGGAAGGCCGCCTCTTGCGCCGCTTGTCCTAAGGCCACCACAAAGAGAGACTTAGCATCCTCTGCGTCTGGTAAGAGTCCTTGTTTTTCCAAGGCTAAGAGCAACCGTTCCATACCCATAGCAAAACCGATAGCCGGTGTATGAGGCCCACCCAACTGTTCAACCAAGCCATCATAACGGCCGCCACCCGCTACAGCAGATTGGGCTCCTAGTGGAGTGTATTGGACTTCAAAGGCGGTTTTGGTGTAGTAGTCCAATCCACGTACCAAGCGAGGATTCAAGTTGTAGGCCACACCAGCAGCATCCAAGTAAGTCTTGAGGCCTTCAAAGTGATCATGGCACTCTGGACATAGGTGTTCATGAATTTCGGGAGCCCCTACTGACAAGGCCTTGCAGTGATCATTCTTGCAGTCAAGAATCCGCATAGGGTTCTTGTAGAGGCGACTTTGACAATCTTCGCAGAGCTCCTCCTTCTTAGGTTCGAAGAAGGCAATGAGAGCTTCCCGGTACTCAGGGCGGCATTGAGGGCAACCTACGGAATTAACCTCCAATTGTAGGTCCTTAAGGCCAAAGTCTCGCAAGAGTTGCAAGACCATGCAGATGACTTCTGCATCTACTAGAGGGCCTTGGGGACCTAACACTTCCGCGCCAAATTGGTGGAACTGGCGATAGCGGCCGGCTTGTGGCTTATCATGACGGAACATAGGCCCCATATAGAACCACTTAGTCACGCCTTCCTTACCATATACTTTATTTTCCAAGAAGGCCCGTACGGCAGATGCTGTATTCTCAGGGCGCAGAGTAAAAGAAGATTCCTTCTTATCCCCTGTGGAAAAAGTATACATTTCCTTTTGCACCACATCGGTAGTTTCTCCAATTCCTCGGAGGAAGAGCCCCGTATCTTCAAAGATTGGTGTGCGAATCTCTTCAAAGCCATAGGCCTTAGTGAGTTTGCGCATAGCCTCTTCGATAAAGTGCCAGTTTCGCATTTGTTCTGGCAAGAAATCTTGTGTGCCTCTCGGCTTTCTAATAGCCATTACAGGACCTCCCAAAATGTATCACTAATGTGCTTTCGCTTATTTAATAATTGATCTAAAGTGTCAATATAGACATCTACATTCTTCGGCATATGCTGTTTACGCTGACGGTAGTCAGGATAGCGCATCCACTTAGAGGATGAACCTGGTCCTATGGACAGAATGGATTGGGCTTCCTCCATCATATGAATATTGTATTGACAGGCTTTGCCTGGCAAGCTATAGCCGATATTTTCTAACTGCCCCCTCATATATTGTTGGCGATAGAGGTAGTAGGGTTCATAGCCCATAGACAGAAGTCGTTCCCGTGCGTAGGCTACCATGTCTTCCACCTGACTTTCAGAAGCCACTCGGTCTAAGCCCTTCCCTTCATAAAGAGGGCTCCCCTTCTTAAGGGCCAGCGTATGAATTGTAACATTTTCTGGCAGGGCCTCACAAATGTAATCCATATTCTCCACCATGTGGCCATAGGTTTGCCCCGGTAGGCCCGCTATAAAATCCATATTAACCACGAGGTCCGTGGTTTTCTTAACAAACTGGTAGAGGTCCTTAATATCCTGGGCCCGATGTCCTCGTCCTATCGCTTTAAGGATTGGATCTTGTAGGGTTTGGGGATTAATGGAAATCCGATTAACCCCATGCTTTAGCATGGATGCTAACTTTTCAGGGCTCACCGAATCAGGACGACCCGCTTCTACTGTGTATTCCAGGCCGGGCCCCAAGAGACCATCTAAGGTCTCAAGAACCTGTTCAAAGTCTCCATCGCTGATAGCGGTTGGTGTCCCCCCACCCAGGTAGAGGCTATCCACCGTCAAGTTATGAGCGGCAAGGACAGTCTTCAAATGGCCTGCATCCCGTTTAAAAGCATCAATAAATTGGTCCACCCTTTCATAGTCTTGGATTAAGCCATAGGGGAACGAACAATAAGAGCAACGAGTCTGGCAGAAGGGAATTCCCCCATAGACGGATATATGCCGGTCTCCACCAAGGTGGTGTGCCACAAGAGGCCGCTGTAAATTTACAATAGATGCCAATAATTTCCTCTTATCCGCCGAAACATGAAAAATCTCTTTCATGTCAGCTAAGGCCCTAGCCAAGCTATCCTCCTGATTTAAACCTTGGGCTTGGTAGGAATTCATCGCTTTATGGAGAAACTTAGTCGGCCTTACCCCCACCATAGTTCCCCAATCCCCATAGGGATTTAGGCCCTGGTAGATACGAAGGAAAGATAGGAGGTCATGGCCTATAGACCGACGGCCTTCAACTGTCTTATCCCCCTTAAAGCTAGCCTCTAATGTTCCTTCAATGGTGACCTTCAAGCGGTAGGCCTGGTCTTCTTCGCAGCCCTCTAAGACCACTTGGGCCGGATGCGCTACAAAGAGTCCCGCAGCCCCTGCATGGTGAGCCACTATGGACCCTAATTGAACAGGACCCTCATAGGAATATGACTTAATGGTGGCCATGTTGGGCATCAATAGCAGCAAGTTCTTCTGGGGTCATATTCTTTTGGCAATTACCGCAATATCCATAGACCTTTAATTGATGGTCAATGGTCTTAAAGTTAAGCTTTTTAGCAATAATAGATTCCAAGGTTTCCAACATATCGTCTTCAAATTCTGCTACATGGCCGCATTTTACGCAGATTAAATGATGGTGGAAATGGGCGAATTCTTCATCATTGAGTTCATAACGGTTACGCCCATCTCCAAAATCAAGGCGTTTTACCAGATCCAATTCAGTAAAGAGATCAAGAGTCCGGTAGATGGTGGCCAAGCCAATCTCAGGCGCTACCTTTTTAACCAATTGGTAGACATCTTCCGCAGACAAGTGATTTTCATCGGCGTCGATGAAGGCCTGTAAAATGGTTTGTCGTTATAATTTATTTTTTCTATAAAAAAATAATGAAGCCTTCTCGGACTTCATCATTTCCGTTACTTATGCTTTTTTATAA
>URPV01000009.1 GCA_900549805.1 uncultured Veillonella sp. | reverse complement strand
AAGCCGATGATAAGCCTCGCGATCCCTTCTGTCTAACAATCTGAATTCTTCCATACTAGGGCTCCTCCTTCTAGCAAAGACTACAGAGCTGCAGAGTCAACCGCTGTATCAGGTGGCAAGGTCAAGTAGCGGCTAAGGAATTCTCGGGTCCTCGCCTCTTTAGGATGGACCAAAATATCTTGTGGTTTTCCTTCTTCCACTACGCGCCCCCCCTCCATAAATACCACTTGATCCGCCACTTCGGAGGCGAAACCAATTTCATGGGTCACGATAATCATAGTCACATTTAGTTCTTTGGCGATTTTCCTAATAACCGCCAAAACCTCACCCACTAGTTCTGGGTCCAAAGCGGAGGTTGGTTCATCGAAGAGAATGACTTCAGGATCCATTGCCAGAGCCCGAGCAATGCCAATCCGTTGCTGTTGTCCACCAGACAATTGAACTGGATAATAGTCGCCATAATCAGCCATCCCCACCTCAGTCAAATATTTTTGGGCGATCTCCTTGGCTTCAGCCTTTTTAAGGCCTTTAACCGTCACGAGTCCTTCCATGATATTCTCCAAAGCTGTCTTATTGGAGAAGAGGTTATAGGATTGGAAAACCATGGAGGTGTGGCGCCGTACATTGAGGATTTCCTTCTTTTTAGCCTTAGCTAAGTCCACCTGAATGTCGCCGAGGCGCATGTGACCTTGGTCTGCCTTTTCTAAAAAGTTAAGGGTTCGTAAAAAGGTCGTCTTACCAGACCCAGAAGGGCCTAGAATGACCGTTACAGAACCGCGAGGAACAGTAATATCTACACCCTTTAAGATTTCACGCTTCCCAAAGGATTTATGTACATTCGTAATTTCAATCATATGCTTTCTTCTTTCAGAATTCCTAGTAGACTTGCCTAGTCTTAATTATTAATGTTGCCCCGCTTATAGGCACTAGCCCAAATTTCTAAGCGGTGGAACAAATATTCAAAGAATATACCCAAGCCCCAGAAAATAAGAGATACTACTATGAAGGTTTCAAAATAGCGGGCATTGGTTTCTGTATAGAGCTTGGCCGCCCCAAATACTTCCATAACAGTGATAACAAAGACGATAGACGTCGATTTCATAGTATTGAGAAATTGGTTGGTAAAGAGAGGCAAGGCAAATACAAGGGCCTGCGGTAAGACGATGCGGCGAAAGGCCTGGAACCAAGTCATACCTACCGCATAAGCTGCTTCGACTTGACCTTTAGGCACAGCCTCCAAAGCAGCCCGGAAAATTTCACTCAAGTAGGCCCCTGTATGGAGGGAGAGACCAATGATAGCGATGGCTACAGCTGGTACATGTTCAAAGGGAATATGAATTTTTTGTTCTTGACTTAAATAAAGCAAGAACATAGGGACCCCATAATAGACTAAATAAAGGAGAACCATATTCGGCAGACCCCGACAGATGAGTACAAAGGCCTGGCTCAATTGGGATAGGATAGGTACCTTATTTTCTCTAAAGACACAGGATAAGAGCCCTAAGAAGGTACCAATAATGACGGAGGAAAAGGTAATTTCCAAGGTCACCTTAATATATGGTAAAACGAATTCAAAAGCCCCTACCATAAAGGTTGGATCGATGATTGCTTGCATAATTAATCCTCACTAACTAGGACTTGCTCAGGTCTTTCCTGAATCAAGGACAGGCGTTTTTCCAAAAATCGTCCCAAGAGGGAAATGATAAAAATCAAAATACCATAAATGATAGCCGCATCTACGAAGAGTTCTAAATAGCGTTGGCTATTACCTCCTAGGAGTTCAGCCTTCCGCATCATATCGACAACCCCTACGTTAAAGATCAAGGCTGTGCCCTTAATCATGGATATAACCACATTGGTCAAAGGCGGTATGGATAGACGAAAGGCCTGTGGAAATACAATGCGTCGATAGGCTTGAAATCCCGTCATACCCAAGGCCTTAGCCGCTTCCTTTTCCCCTTGCCCCACTTGGCCAATGGAGGCTCGGAGAATCTCTCCGCTATAGGCCGCTATGTGGAGGGTAAAGACCGCATATACATAGATGAGACCTGGCAAACCTCTTACATTGACCCCCAAGTGGCCCAGAATTTCTGGAACCCCAAAGTAAACCAAGAAGAGTTGCACCAAGAATGGGGTTCCCCGCATAAAGGAGATAAAAACAATCAAAATCTGGTTAAGAACTGGTACCTTATTCACCCTTCCCAGAGCTATAAAGGCCCCTAAGATAGTCCCTAAGACAGTTGCAACTACTGCGATAAGAATAGCTACATGCACATAGGACAGGAGGATGGGAAAGGATTTAATCATATAGGATAGGCTAAAGTATGCTTCCATAGGACATCTCTTTCTAAATTAAGAAGAAAAGGCTGCAATGCTAGCATTACAGCCATAGGACTGACCCCCTTACTTACCAGGTTCTACTGTGTAGTCACCACCGAGGAATTTTTCCGATAAGTCTTTTAAGGTCCCGTTTTCACGGAGTTTCTTCATGTCTGCATCGATGCGTTTAACCACGTCATCCATGCCGTCACCCTTACGAACGACGAAGTAAGTAGGAACGACAGCTAAGGTGTCACCTACGATTTTAAGAGGCAATTTCCGTTCTTTTACAGCGGATTCAACGATATATTTGTATTCTCCTGCTGCATCAGCACGGCCAGTAGCCACCAAATTCAAAGTTTCAGCAGCCCCTTTATCAGTGTAAATTAATTCAATTGGTGTGGCCGCTGTTTCATTGAACTTCTTAACCATATCTACGAATTCAGAGTTTGTCGTAGCAACCACCTTTTTCCCTTGTAAATCAGCCAAAGAATGAACGGAATTATTATCATCCTTTACCACTAAGTTGCGGACAGAATAATCATTCACTTCATTAGTGAATAAGTACTTAGCTTCCCGTGCTGGATTACGGCGCATTTGGTTGGCAATGAGGTCTACTTGACCACCATCCATAGCTACAAAAGCCGCATCTGTGGACATAGGCTTGAATTCAAAGTGGAGGCTAGGATCGATTTTTTCGATAGCCTTAAGAATTTCCACATCATAACCTGTCAACTCCCCATTATCATCGGTATAGGAGAATGGTTTGGATGTTCCTCGTGTAGCTACAACAATCGTTTTTGCATCTGAAGCTGCTGCTGACTTACTAGAACTATCATCCCCGCCACAACCAGCTATAGCTAAGGTGCCTAAAATAGCTACTCCAAGGGTTACTAATTTAAGAATTTTTTTGCTTTTTAATGTAAACATCTAATCTACCTCTTATAAAATCTATTTCATATGTATCTCCAATGGATACAAGTCTCTCTATCTATAGCTTATATATTGACTAGGAGGCCTACATGGGGATAGAAGGCCTCTTATATTAGGTCTAAGCCTCTAACAATGGAAGACGCCAATCGTTGCTTAGCTATCTCATAAGCCTTGGGCTGATTCCAATCAGGCAAGGCTGTCATAAGATTCTTGATGGTCTTTTTATCCAAGCCCTGCTCCAGTTTGCCTACTATATCTGACAGGCTAAAGGGACGGCCTGGAGACCCCTTGGGTCTATCCTCTTGGCTAGTCCATGAGCGACCATCAGTAAACGTCACATCTATGTGGGTTAGACGCACGTCTTGCGCCACCTTGGGCAGGTCGTTGTAACGATGGATCTTCGGCAAAGCTTTATGAAAGTCAGCTGGTGTTTTTTCCAGGAAAAAGAGTTGGTCTTTTACTTCCCCATAGGTGAGGACCTGCCAAACTACATATTCCAAGGAGAATTGGCCTTCGCGGCCGCTTACAGGTTGGCGGTAGTGCATGCCCTTAGCTGCCCCAGGAGGTAGGTGAATGTCCACCTTCTCTACATTGTCCCAGATGGAATTAACTTGCTGTCCTTTCATTTGGTTAGTATCCAAGTCTACTCGGAAATCATTTTTCCACCGGTCATAGAGAGCCTTAGCACAGGCCTCGCCGGATATACCAGCGGAGCAATAAGGGTGTTCTTTAGTCCAAAGACCAGGGCTAATAATCTGCCCAGGCTTGAGCCAGTCCCTGGCAAAATCTCCCTCTTGAATGATCCTATTAGCCGCCACCTTAAACCATCCCTCTTGCGGGTCAAAAGGGTTAAGCGCTGCCTTTAGCGTGGTGTCTCGCAAGAGCTCGTAAGCCCATACGGCGTTGCGGGCGGCTAGTCCTGCATGAAGGGGCTTGCCATCCGATCCAGACTGAAGCGCTAAGCCAGAAGACTGGGTTGCCGCCAGGGATAAGAGAGATGCTAAGTCCTCCCCTCCTAGACCTCGCAATTTTCCTATTGCCGCAGCAGCCCCCATAGGGCCTACCGTAGCGGTAGGATGCCAGCCCTGCAAACGGTAGGAAGGATTAATCAAGTAACCAAAAATTCCCTCCAGTTCAGCCCCAACTACATAGGCCTCTAAAAAATCCGCCCAAGAATCTTCCTCATCTAAGATGGCTAAGAGGGCTGAATAAATAACTGTGGAAAAATGCCCCTGCAGGTTAGCCTGTGCATCATCATAATCTAAATAGTGAGAGGCAAAGCCATAATATAAAGCTTTGTCACTGGCCTTAGATAGGTCCAGAAAGTTCTTAAGAGACCCAACCCCTTCCTTATCAAAGGCAGCCGTCATGGCTCCTAAGTAATCAAGAAAGGCCTTCTGTGCCTGTTCCAAAAGATCTGACCTTTGGGCCACATCTGTGGTTTCTATGCAATTAATCAGTTCCTGTGTTAAGGCATCCACCCAATCACCTACTTACTCATCTTACTTAGCGAATTTTTGAGCTCGGTCGTTTGGTTCTTTCCAATCTGCATCATCAGGACCTACTGGTACGAGACGAGGCAAATCTTCAAATGGCGTATGGTCTACCACATAGAAACGCTTACGCATGGAGTCAAAGTCTGTGGTGCCTCCGAAGGCAGGATGACTGTAAAGGTCTTTAGCATAGTTCCAAAGGTTTGGATAGTCGCGAAGACGTTTTCTATTGACATAATATTTTTGATAGAAGACCAAGTCAAAACGAGCCAAAGTTGGGAAAATCCGGATATCCGGTTCCGTAATGGTATCACCCATGAGGTACCGTTGTTTAGATAAACGTTCTTCCAACCAATCCAATCGGCGGAAGACCCGTTCTACATAATATTCGTAATCCTTTTGGCTGGTAACCAAGGCAGCCAAATTAACAGCCAAGTTAACGTCCGCGTAAATTACGATGTTCAAGGCATCAATATCGGCCCGCAATTCTTCTGGATAAATATCAGGTGCATCTGGGGAAATATAGTCTTGGAAGCCCTTATAGAGTTGGATGACCAAGTCATGGTAGTCATTATTAACAACAGCACCCGTTTTTTCATCTACAATCGCTGGTACAGTAGACCGTTGATCATAGTTAGGGTCTCCCTTACGATAAGCCTCTCCTAGGGATTTAATCCCTAATACAGGGTCCACATCGTTTGGATCTAAGGTGAAGAACCAGTCACCAACGACCCCAGCAGGACGCAATGGATCAACCACGCCATCGGAGATGACCTTATCAAGGCCCAAGAGATCGATGGCGATTTTAATGCGGTGAGCCCATGGGCAATGCTTAGACCAGATTAAGCGATAGCGATTAGCTTCCACTGGCAATTGGCCAGGTTCATTACCAAAATCTGTAGTGAATTGAGGTTCTTCGTTGTCTGAATACTTTTGGCGCTTATTAAAGTTTGAACCATCATACTCTTTTTGTTCCCCTTGGCGAGGATTAGAGGATTGGAATTCAGAGAAGTCAATTGGGCATGGGTTCATAGCTCGTTGAAACTCCACTTCCTTACGTGCTTCTGCAATAGAAGGATCTTTAACTCTGCTCACATCTACTTCTTGACTCATACCAGTCAACCTACATTATATTCATACTACTTATATAGGATATGGACTTATTGTATTTTATTTTAATTCCTTTGTCAATGATAGGTTTTAAAACAAATTAGATCTTACAGCCAAGAAGACACAGAAAAATATAAGCACTTCGAGAGAGATTGGGTGCAGAGAGCCAAAATAAAAGGACAGCTCGTACGAGCTGTCCTTTATTATAAGCAACTTTCGCCACTAGATTTATTGTTTTAAAACTTCTTGCTTCTCCATCTTGGACAGGCGGAAGAAGTCATATACCTTTTGGGCCGCTACCATATTCATACCATCTGCCTGGGCTAATTCTTCTACGGAGGCCTGCCGCATGGCCTCCATAGTTGGAAAACGAGCCCAGAGGCCCTTCCGGCGCTTAGGACCAATCCCCTCAATGTGGTCTAATATGGATTCTAGGTTACGCTTACCCCGTAACTTACGGTGAAAGGTAATGGCAAAGCGATGGGCCTCATCCCGGATTTGTTGCAAGAGTTGAAGCTCTGGCGAATGATGAGAAAGGATGATTGATTCTGATTGACCTTCTACGAAGACTTCTTCAATCCGTTTTGCTAGGGATATAACCGGCACATCGGTCACCCCTACCTGACGAATGAGAGGGATGGAGGCATTCAGTTGCCCCTTCCCCCCATCGATGATGATAAGGTCTGGCATAGGCCAATCCGTTTCCTTCCCATAGCGCCGCTCCATGATTTCCGCCATAGACTTAAAGTCATCCGGTTTACCCTCTGTAGTGCGGAGTTTGAACTTACGATACTCCTTCTTGGCCGGCTTGCCACCTTCAAAAACTACCATAGAGGCTACGGTTTCCGTGCCCTGGGTATGGGAAATATCAAAGCACTCCATCCGTTCAGGCAGGCGTGGTAGGTCCAACACCTGGGCCAAACGCTTTACAGCACCGCCAGACTTATCAATCTGATACTGCCACTGGCGGTGACGTTCTGCCAAAAAGGTTTCTGCATTTTCATGGGCCATCTTAATCAGGTCATGTTTATAGCCCTTTTGCGGCACCCCTATAGTCACATGCTGCCCCTTCATATCGGTAAACCAATCTTGGAAAAGGGCCTCTTCTTCTGACTTCATAGGAAGAAGCAATTCTTTGGGAATAAACGTAGAGGCTCCATAATATTGCTTGATAAATTCCGTCATGATTTCATCCGGCCGATCCCCTTCGTTTTGTACGAAGTAGTTCTCCCGCCCTAAGAGGCGGCCAGATCGAATAAAGAGGAGTTGCAAACAGGCTAGACGATCGTCCATGGCAAAGCCCAAGACATCGATATCGTTGGCCTTTTGCGTCACCATACGTTGCTTTTCTTGAATTTTATCCACTGCCTGCAAACGGTCCCTAAGAATAGCAGCCCTTTCAAATTCCATGGCTTCTGCCGCCTCTTCCATCTCCTTCTTGAGGTCATCTAGGAGCGGTATGGCCTTACCTTCAAAGAGTTGAATAATTTGATCTATATAGGACTTGTATTCTTCCTTCGATACATAGCCTGCACAAGGAGCCTGACAGCGATGCATATGATACTGGAGACACGGCCTATCCACCTTCATAGACCGACAGGTCCTAAGGGGAAAAGACTGGCGGAGGAGCTTAATAGTCTCATGAACAGCCCCTACATCCGTAAAGGGTCCAAAGTACTTAGCTCCATCTCGGAGGAGACGGCGGGTCATAAAGAGGCGAGGAAAGTCTTCTTGTACCGTAATTTTTACATAGGGATAGGTTTTATCATCACGCAACATGATGTTGTATTTGGGATGGTGTTCCTTAATTAGAGTATTCTCTAAGATCAAGGCCTCCATTTCCGTCTTAGTCTGTATAGTCTCCACATCTACAGCATGCTTCATCATAGCTGTCACCTTAGGGGCCCGATTGGCATCGTGACGAACATAAGACCGGACTCGGTTGCGGAGGTTAATGGCCTTACCCACATAGATAATTCGCTTATACTTATCCCGCCAGAGGTAAACGCCAGGGCTGGTCGGTAGATGACTGACCTTCTCTAGTAGTTCCTCACTAGGCATTATCTGCTTCCTCCATAAATGTGCGAGTCCGTTTTAGGACTGGTCCCAAGAATTGTCCTGTATAGGATTCTTTTACCTTAGCTACATCTTCAGGGGTCCCTTTGGCTATGACAGTCCCCCCACCAGACCCTCCTTCAGGGCCTAAATCTATAATGTAGTCTGCCGTTTTAATGACATCTAAATTATGTTCAATAACAACTACAGTATCGCCAGCATCTACCAGCTTTTGAAGGACTAAGAGAAGCTTGCGAATATCCTCCGCATGAAGGCCCGTAGTTGGTTCATCCAAGATGTACATAGTCTTACCCGTAGATCGACGAGCTAGTTCTGTCGCCAGCTTAACCCGTTGAGCCTCACCACCAGACAAGGTAGTGGCTGGTTGCCCTAGACGAATATAGCCCAAGCCTACCTCTTGAAGGGTTATCATCTTGCGGTGAATCTTAGGTATAGCTGCAAAGAAATCAACCGCATCATCCACGGTCATATCTAAAACATCTGCTATGGACTTACCCTTATATTTAACCTCAAGGGTTTCCCGGTTATAACGGGCGCCCTTACAAACTTCACAAGGTACATAGACATCTGGTAAGAAGTGCATTTCAATCTTGATAATACCATCACCTCGGCAGGCTTCACAGCGGCCCCCCTTCACATTAAAGGAGAAGCGCCCCTGCTTATAGCCCCGCATCTTGGCTTCTGGAGTTTGGGAATAGAGTTCCCGAATGGCATCAAAAACGCCAGTATAGGTAGCAGGGTTGGACCGTGGTGTCCGTCCAATTGGACTTTGGTCTATATTGATAACCTTATCCACATAGTCCATCCCCCGTATCTCTTTATGCTTGCCGACCCGGTGATAGGTTCGGTAAAGCTTATTAGATAAGCCCTTGTAAAGAATTTCATTGATCAAAGTAGATTTCCCAGAACCTGATACCCCGGTTACCACATTAAAGAGGCCGATAGGGAATTTAACATTGATATTTTGCAGGTTATTTTCCTTAGCCCCTCGTACCTCGATGGCAGCCTTACCAGGCTTGCGTCGTTTTTCAGGAAGGGCTATAACCTTCTTGCCTGCCAAGTATTGACCTGTAATGGACTTAGGATTAGCCATAACCTCTGGCACAGGACCAGCCGCGATGACCTGGCCCCCATGTTCACCAGCTCCGGGGCCGATATCTACGAGAAAGTCCGCCGCCCGCATAGTGTCTTCGTCATGCTCAACCACCAAAAGGGTATTGCCTAAGTCACGAAGGCCCTTCAAGGTTTCTATAAGGCGGTCATTATCCCGTTGGTGGAGGCCGATAGATGGTTCATCTAAAATGTAAAGAACCCCTACCAAGCCAGACCCAATTTGGGTGGCCAAACGAATCCGTTGGGCTTCCCCACCAGATAAGGTCCCCGCAGCTCGGCTCATGGTCAAATAGTCCAGGCCTACATTGTTAAGGAAGCCCAAACGAGCCTTAATTTCCTTTAAAATCTGCTCCCCAATAACCAATTCTCTCTGAGATAGGCTAAGGGATGAAAAGAATTGTGCTGCCTCCTTGATAGTCATATCAGTCACTTCTTCGATGTTCTTGCCACCTACGGTGATGGCCAGTACTTCTGGTTTAAGTCGAGCGCCATGACAGGTTGTACAAGGCTTGATGGACATGAACTTTTCAAACTCTTCCCGCATAGCATCAGTAGAAGCCTCTGAATGACGGCGTTTAACCATAGGTAAAATACCTTCATATTCGGTATGGAAGGTTTTTACCTCCCCCCGCATGTTTTCATAGTCGAAGGATACCTTTTCCCGGGACCCATGCATAATTTCTTCTTGAAGCTTCTTAGGGAGTTCATCAAAGCTATTATTCAAAGAATAGCCATTCTGCCGCAAGAGGCCCTCTAACTGCCGCATAAACCACGCATTGGGGTTGTTGGACAAGGCCACTACCGCTCCATTAGCAAAGGAAATAGACCCATCAGGGATGACCATATCTTCATCCACTTCCATGGTAGATCCGATCCCCGCACAAGCCGGACAAGCCCCAAAGGGAGAGTTAAAGGAGAACATACGAGGCTCAATTTTAGGGAAGGAAATATGGCAGTCAGGGCAGGCAAAGTGTTGGCTGTACATGTGTTCAGGCCCATCAACTTCTGCTACCAATACCAAGCCTTCCCCCCACTTAGCAGCGGTCTCCATGGAATCCGTCAGGCGACTTTCAATACCCTCTTTGACCACTAAGCGGTCGACCACTACATCGATGTCATGCTTCTTGGTTTTTTGAAGGTCTATATCTTCATCCAAGGTTCTTACCACTCCATCCACGCGGACCCGGGAGAAACCTTCCTTGCGAAGCTGATCAAAGACGGACTTATGTTCCCCCTTCTTGCCTCGAATCATAGGGGCTATAATCAATATCTTTGATCCTTCTGGGAAAGTCATGACATCATCCGTCATCTGTTGGATGGTCTGTTGACTAATGGGTTTCCCACATTGTGGGCAATGGGCATGACCTACCCGGGCAAAAAGCAAGCGCAAGTAGTCATAGATCTCCGTAACCGTCCCCACTGTAGAACGGGGGTTGCGAGAGGTGGTCTTTTGGTCGATGGAAATAGCTGGGGACAAGCCCTCTATATAGTCCACGTCAGGCTTATCCATTTGGCCCAAGAATTGACGGGCATAGGCGGACAAGGATTCAACATAGCGTCGTTGCCCTTCCGCATAAATGGTATCAAAGGCCAAGGAAGACTTACCAGACCCTGACAAACCAGTAATAACATTAAATGAGTCCCTTGGTAAGGATATATCTATATTTTTTAAATTGTGTTGGCGTGCACCCTTCACAATGAGTTGATCTTTCATGCAAATTCCTTTCTCCATAAGTAGGTATAAGGATTAGTCTTTTATAGTTAGTAAAGCTCGTTTAATTTCTTACTTACTTTCCTTGATGTGTTTTTTTAGAACCTCTAGGCATCCTAGGTTTCGCTATCTTAGATTGGCCCGCTTCATGCATATCTGACCACTGCTGACGCAGTTGGCCTAATTGGTCCCGCAAAACAGCAGCCCTTTCAAAGTCTAAAACCTTAGCAGCAGCCTTCATATCCGCATTGGTTTTTTCAATGAGATTAAAGAGATCCTCTGCCGTCATATCGGCCACTTTCGGACTAGCAAGAGGAGTCCCGTAGACCACACCCTTAGAATCCGTCTTAGGACTGGACTTCTTGCGACTCCCCTTGCCCTTTTTACCGTTCTTGGCCACACCACCAGCAGCGGCTGCATCGAGGTCGTCAGCATAAACTGCATCTTCCGCTAAATCTACGGTAGAGACCTCTGAATCCTCCTGTATCTTGGTCAATTCAATGAGGTCCTGCACCTCCTTATGAATCGTCTTAGGGGTGATGCCATGTTCCTTATTATAGGCCTCTTGGATAGCCCGACGCCGTTCGGTTTCACCGATGGCCCGTTCCATGGATCCAGTCATGCGATCAGCATACATAATTACGCGACCATGTTCATTACGGGCCGCCCTACCTATGGTCTGGATCATAGCCGTATCAGACCGGAGGAAGCCTTCCTTGTCGGCATCTAAAATAGCTACTAAAGAGACTTCTGGCATATCTAGGCCCTCCCGAAGGAGATTGATCCCCACTAGAACATCAAACAGGCCAGCCCTGAGATCCCGAATGATCTCAGCTCGTTGGATAGTAACGATATCCGAATGGAGGTAGCGGACCCGAACTCCCATTTCCTTGAGGAAGTCCGTTAAATCTTCCGCCATCTTTTTAGTCAAAGTGGTTACAAGAACCCGCTCTCCCTTTTGGGCGGTTTTCTTGATTTCCCCTAAGAGATCATCCATCTGCCCTTTAATAGGCCGTATCTCGATTAATGGATCCAAGAGGCCCGTTGGGCGGATAATTTGTTCCGCTACATTGGTCTCCACTTCCATTTCATAAGGGCCAGGTGTAGCAGACACATAGATGATTTGATTGATCCGTTCTACAAATTCATCGAATTTTAGAGGTCTGTTATCTAAGGCCGACGGAAGACGGAAACCATATTCGATAAGGGATTCCTTACGGGCCCTATCCCCGTTGTACATGGCCCGAATCTGTGGAACCGTCACATGTGATTCATCCACCATGATAAGGGAATCATCTGGGAAGTAATCGATTAGGGTATAAGGTGCATCCCCTGCCTTGCGTTCCGACATATGGCGTGAATAATTTTCAATGCCCGAGCAATATCCCATTTCCTGCATCATTTCAATGTCATAGCGGGTCCGCTGTTCCAAACGTTGGGCCTCTAACAGGCGGTCTTGGGACTTGAGCTTTTGCAATTGTTGGTCTAATTCTTCCTCGATACGGGCAATGGCTACATCCATCTTTTCCTTAGTCGTAACATAGTGAGAGGCAGGGTAGATGGCTACGTGCTTACGTTCAGCGATGACTTCACCTGTTAAGGCATCACATTCCACCAGGCGGTCTATTTCGTCGCCAAAAAGTTCCACTCGTACCACTTTTTCTGAATAGGAGGCTGGGAAAATTTCAATAGTATCCCCCTTAACCCTAAATGTGCCGCGGACGAAGTTCATATCATTACGACTGTACTGGATATCTACTAACTTACGGAGAATTTCATCGCGAGTCTTAACATGGCCCAGACGGAGGGACAAGACTAGATCAGAGTAATCTTCTGGGTCCCCCAAGCCATAGATACAGGATACGGAAGCCACGATAATGACATCCCGTCGCTCAAATAAGCTCATGGTCGCGCTATGGCGAAGCTTATCAATTTCATCATTAATAGACGCATCCTTCTCAATATAGGTATCAGAGGAAGGAATGTAGGCTTCTGGCTGGTAAAAGTCATAGTAAGACACGAAGTATTCCACCGCATTATGGGGGAAGAAGTTTTTAAACTCTGCACAAAGTTGGGCCGCTAGGGTTTTATTGTGGGCAATAACCAGGGTTGGTTTTTGAACAGCTTCAATCACCTTGGCCATAGTAAATGTCTTACCCGTACCGGTAGCGCCCAAAAGGACTTGAGCCCAATCCCCCCTCTTAACCCCCTCTACCAGAGAAGTAATTGCCTGTGGCTGATCGCCTGTAGGGACAAAGGGAGCCTCTACATGAAAGGGTTGTCCCCCTTCTACTTCCTGTTTATATGTCTTAGCCATAATCCACCTCTTATTATAGTAAAAGGCAGGAAAACCCTGCCTCATACACATACCTATAGACTAGCAAGAAATGCTAGTCTTCCTTATTTACTTTCAGCGGAATCCAAGGCCGTATCCACTTGGTCTTGTGCCGTCCGAATAGCCTTCAGTTCTTCGTCGGTCAACTTACGGCCCACTTCCGGATCTTGATTGAGGGTGTCTTCCCCTTCCAAGACTTCCATGAGCATAGCAATAGCAAAGGGTGTCAATTCTGGTGTAGACACTTCCACCGCCTTCACCTTCGCCCATTCATCAGGACCGTAATTTTCAATACGAGCCGACAACTCTTGCCAATTAGCTAGGAGCAAGCGGGTAATAGGTCGATAAATATCCACCCCAAAGTGTTGAATAAGAGGTACGATGGTATCCATAGCCTCCAAGGGCGCATGGTATTGATTTTTTTCATTTTCCTCTTTTACATGGGATTCGATAAAATCGCGATCAAACTTACTTGTCACTAGACACCATTCCTTTATCAAACAAAGCAGCTGCAAATTCTTTAGCGTGGAATGGACGTAGGTCATCCATACCTTCGCCTATACCAATCCAACGAACAGGGACCCCTAATTCTTCCTTAATAGAAATAACCACGCCCCCCTTGGCTGTACCATCTAACTTGGTAACCACAATGCCATTCACAGGAACAGCTTCACCGAAGAGCTTAGCCTGAGATACCGCATTTTGACCGGTTGTGCCATCTAAAACTAGGAGGGTTTGATGAGGCGCACCTTCTACATGATTATTTGCAACACGGCCTATCTTCTTGAGTTCCTCCATTAAGTTTACCTTAGTATGAAGGCGGCCTGCTGTATCTACAATCACAAAATCTGCATTCCGGGCCTTAGCTGCCTCCATGGCATCATAAACAACAGCTGCCGGATCAGCCCCTTCCTTATGCTTAATAACGGGCACATTGATTCGTTGGCCCCATACGGATAATTGATCTGCTGCAGCAGCCCGGAAGGTATCGGCTGCGGCGATGATAACCTTCTTCCCCTGGTCCGCATAATAGTGAGCTAGCTTGGCAATGGTCGTGGTCTTTCCTACCCCATTTACGCCTACCACCAAGATTACTTCTGGATGGTGAAGGTCTAGGGTTTCTTCTTGGGCAGATAGAATTTCTGTGATGCGGTCTTCCATAAATGGTAATACATCCCGCGTATCATTAATAATCCCTTCTGTAACCCCACGGCGCACTTCCTTCATGAGGTACTCCGTCGTCTTAGGTCCTAAATCGGAAGTGAGGAGAGTCCCCTCCAAGTCATCCAAAAAGTCATCATCAATTTGGGCATAACCAATAACGATATGTTCTACATTGGCCACGAAGGACTTACGCGTCTTTTCTAGGCCCTTCTTAATATTATCAAAAAATCCCATTAGGATACTTCCTCCTTCAACTCTTCAAAGGATACGGTCAAGAGGCGAGAAACGCCCCGTTCAACCATGGTTACCCCTTGAAGAACTTCTGCTGCTTCCATAGTCGGTTTTCTGTGGGAAACAACAATAAATTGCGTGCTGTGATCCAGGTGTTTCAAATACGTAGAGAAGCGTTCTACATTAGCTTCATCCAAAGCTGCATCCACCTCATCCAAGACGCAGAATGGTGCTGGTCGATAGAAGAGGAAGGAGAACAAGAGAGCGATAACTGTAAGAGCCCGTTCTCCCCCTGAAAGCAAGGTCAACTGTTGTCGCTTCTTCCCAGGAGGTTGAATATAAAAATCAATGCCACTGGTCAAGATAGCCTCTGGATCTGTGAGGACAATTTGGGCAGATCCACCGCCAAACAATTGACTGAAGACCTCTTGGAAACGCTTGCCCACAAGGTCTAAGACCTCTAGAAGTTGGGTAGACATAGCCTTGTCCATCTCCTCAATAACCGCCTCTAACTGGCCCTTAGCCTCTTCGAGATCAGCTAATTGGCCTTGCAAGAAGTCATAGCGCCCCTTGGCCTCTTCATAGTCTTCCATAGCAGTAGGATTGACTGGTCCAAGGGCTGCTATTTGAGCCATGAGATTAGCCTGGGCCTGCTTCCATTCATTAATCGAACCATCTAAGATGATAGCTCCTGCTTCTTCTAAACTATAGCCCATTTCTTGAAGGCTTTCTTGTGCTCGCTCCGCTTCCATTTTGTAGCGAGTCAGACGACTTTCCATATCTAAGAGTCGAGCTTGTACCTTTTTTTGTCGGTTGGTCAAGTCTTGTTGCTCTTGCAGGAGTTCCTCCATAGCCTGCCGTTCACTGGCGGTCTTAGCATAGGCTTGATCCCGTTTTTGCCCTAATTCAGCGGACATCGTTCGTATCTCTTGCAAGGCTTCCTCAGCAGCTTGTCGCTCTTGTGGAAGACCTTGTGCAAGACGCACCTCCACTTGAGTTAGGGACTGACTGAGTGGACCTAGCTTTTGGTCCAAGTTTGCAATGGATGCCAGCCGCGCTTCCTTTTGACGCTTGCGGTCTTCTATGCTTTGCCGCAAGCTTTGACATTGGAGCCGCATATGAGTAAACGCTTCATAAGCCTTTTGTTGATCTTCTTGAAGTTTCGGAATAGCCGCCATAAGAGAGGCTGTCAAATCAGAAGCATCTTGGCTAGCCACAAGGGTATCCAATTGTCCTTGTAGTTCTTTTGAGCGCTCTCCTAAAAGCTCTATACCCTCGGTCAGTTCACACTTACGCACCTCTACTCGGTCAAGGTCTTTTCTTAGGCCTGCTAAGCGGTGGGCTTCATTGGTTACCTGGGTATCACCCGCCACCTTGAGAAGATAGCGATGTTGTCGTTGTTCCTCCCAGGATTGACGGTCCGCAGAAACCGCATCAATATGGGATTGGTCATGATCTAATTCTTCTTGCCAGCATCGTAGATTCTCTTTCTTTTGATCCACTTCTTCTAAGAGGCGGACCATCTCTTCCTTACGGCTTAGAACAGAAGCCTTACGACGCTTATGAGTACCCCCTGTGAGAGAACCTCCTGGTTGGAATTGTTCCCCTGTAAGGGTCACTAGGCGTAAGGATTGCTTATACTTCTTCTGAATCTCAATGGCCCGATCCATATCTTCCACCACCAAGGTACGTCCCAAGAGCTGTTGAAAGACGCCTGTAAAAGACGAATCATAGTCTATGCAGTCGATAGCACGGCCCATGACACCTGCCTCTCCTAAGGCTGGCGTTTCTAGTAGACGCCCCTTAACACTATCCATAGGCAGGAAGGTCACGCGACCACCCTGGGTGCGCTTCAAATAGGATACCGCCTGTGATGCAGCTTTAGCGGTAGTCGTCACAACATGATTAACCGCACCCCCCAAGGCAATTTCAATGGCTAAGGCAAACTTAGGTTCTACCGTAAAGAGGTCGCCGATGGCTCCTTTAACATCCCGACTCCAAGCTTCCTTAGCCTTGAGGATATTCTTAGTTCCCTCCATATAACCTTCGTGTTGTTCAGCCCATTGCTCTAATACTTCCAAGCGGCCTTGGGCTTTTTGGATATCATTTTGAGCCTTTTGCATGAGCTTTTGATTATCCCGCATACGGGAAATCATAGCCTTTTCCTGATTGCTCAAGCGTTCACATTGGTCCTGAGCAGAATCATAATCAGCTTGGGCTGTAGCAGCCTTTTCCTTAGCCTGAGCTAAGGCTTGATGACTCTCTTCTATGTCTCCTTTGAGGACTAATAAATCCTCTTCCAAACGACTTAATTCACGGGCCTTATCATCTATAGATAGTCGGACCCGCTCCATATCCGCCATGATTTCAAGGTGTTGTTCTTGACGAGAATTCGCCTGATTTTGAAAGGCTTGTAACTTAGCCTGCTCGGCTTGGAGCTTGGCGCCGGCTTCTTGGTATTTTGCTTCTAAAGCTTGCAAATCACCTTCATTGGCAGACAAAATTTCTTGGTCGGCCCCTATGAGCTTGTCCAAGAGGAGGACTTGTTGTCCCTCTGCCTCCTTAGTGGCTTGCAATTCGGACAGGCGTGTCTTGCGGTCATCTCGATCACGTTCAGCCGACTTGCCCTGTTCTTCCAAGAGTCGCAGTTGACCTACGAGTCGTTCTTCCTCCCGTTGTACTTGCGCAAATTGTTCTTCCCAGGCCTTGAGTTTATCTTGCCCCTCAGACGCATCCATCTGCAGCTGTTGCCGCTTAGCTTCTAAGAGGGTTAATTCCTTTTGTAATTCTGTATCTTCTGCCTGATAGGCTAGATTATCGTTTTCAAATCGAGTAAAGAGGCGGTCAGCCGTCTTATAAGCATGGTAGCCCAAAGCCCCATCAAATTCTCGCTTAGTCCTCGATAATTCCATGTATTGACGGGTCTTCTCAGCCTTGTCTGCCAAGGGCACTAGTTGATCTTCCAGGGTGGACATAACATCCCCCACCCGTTCCATATTGCGCTCAGTAGCATTAATCCGACGGAGAGCGTCTTCCTTATTGAGCTTAAATCGGGAAATCCCCGCTACATCTTCAAAAATAAGGCGTCGCTCTTCAGGCTTGGAATTCAGGATGGCATCGATGCGGTTCTGCCCAATGATGGCCATAGAATCCTTACCGAGCCCCGTATCAGCCAAAAGCATATGGATGTCCTTTAAGCGGCATTTGCGCTTGTTGATCATGAACTCCGTTTCACCAGACCGGTAGATACGGCGGGTAATAGCTACTTCTGCCATATCTACATCCAGTGTTCCATCGGAATTATCAAAGACAAGTGTCGCTTCTGCAGCCCCCATAGGGCGGCGCTTAACCGTACCAGAGAAGATGATATCTTCCGCCTTTTGCCCCCGCAGATTACGGACATTGGATTCTCCTAATACCCAACGCATGGCATCAGTAACATTTGATTTCCCTGACCCATTTGGACCTACAATAGCCGTCATGCCAGGAGAAAATTTTACTACCGTCTTATCAGCAAACGATTTAAAACCCTTCATTTCTAAGCGCAATAGTTGCATGACGTCACCTCCTGTCCAAGATAAAAAGGCCCTCCCTCAGGGAGGGCTCATACCAGTAATAAAGAATTCTTTACCAACAATCCATATGGTATTTATTATAGCACAAAAATCAGCTTACCCACACGGATGGTAACCCTTGTGTCATCACCCTTCCAAGACCAGTTGAAGTTCGGATAGGTGGACTCAAAGTAAACTGCATTAGCTGACTTGAGGCCCTTGATCTGGGAGGTCATGGTTAAGGGATAGGATACATGGATTTCTAGGGGCTCCTCTAATCCATTTTGCTTATTAACCAACAAATGGGCTAGCACATCATCCATGAGGCTTTGAATTCGGTCTCTCCACCTCTTATTTTCCACCAGTTCCCCAAAGGATGGGTGGTAGGGTCCAGCTACTAGCCCTCTTCCCTGGTCTAACTCCCGCGTAGCCTGTAGGCCTGTCCGAATGACCTCGATACCGGCCGCTTCCCAATAGTCCTTGAGAAAGGCCCCATAAGCTACGGCCTGATCCAAAGTCAAGGCTTGATAATCCCCAGCTCGATAAGCATCAGCTAGATCCGTATTTTCAATGACAAGGACCGGATAGATCCGCACAAAATCAGGCTGCAAGTCCTTAATTGCCACGGCCGTTTCCACTAGACTAGTCCACGTTTCACCAGCTAAGCCTGGCATGATTTGTAAGCCTATGGTCATACCCTTTTCCTTAAGGCGCCCCACTGCATCTATCACATCCTGCCGATTATGGCCTCGATTGGCCATTTGTAAAATTTGGTTATCCATGGACTGGACACCGATTTCCACTGTGGTCACACCATGTTCCAAGAGGAAGTCTATATCCTCTAAGGCTAGGGCATCAGGGCGGGTTGAACAGCGAATGCCGTCAATCTTGCCCTCTAGTAAGGCCTCATAGGCGGAGGCTAATACGGCCTCCTGCCAAGCTCTTGGTATAGCCGAAAAAGAACCTCCATAGAAGGCTACTTCCCAATACTTATCCGTCCGGCCCGAACCTATGTATTCCTCTATGGTGGCCTTAACATCCTGAGCCGATGGTAGAGAGCTAGGTAGCTCTTGACTGGTGCGGCTATCTAAGGCTTTCTCCTTAGCAATCCGGTGTTGATTACAAAAAGAACAAATTTGTGGACACCCTAGGTGGGGTATAAAGAAGGGTATAAGCCCTCGTTTCTTAGGTCTTTCTGGCCGGTCTTCCCTGCGCTTATACAAGCCAGTCACAGAACCTTTACTCGCCTTCACAAGAGCCCCTCCTTTCCTACGAGCCATAAGCCAGGCCCTTCACACACGCTAATGTAAAACCTTACAAACACCTTAATTTTACCACATAAAAAGCGAGCCCAAGGCTCGCTTTTTATACATAGTATTATTTGCTCAAAGGCTATTTTAGATTCACCTGGCTAATGTAACAAAGCCTAGATTTAAGCCTCTGCTTGCAATATTTCCAAGGTGGTCTTAGCTGCCGCTTGTTCGGCTATCTTTTTAGACTTACCGGTGCCCTTAGCATAGGCCTTACCTTCAATGACGACTTCCATGGTGAAAGTCTTAGCATGATCTGGACCAGACTCAGAAACCAAATTATATTCTATATGGCAGTCTCCATCTTCCTGAGCAAACTCCTGAAGCATTGTCTTATAGTCATTTCCACGCTTACCTAAGAGGGCCTGCTTAAGATTGTCCATGAGATAGTGTAAGACAAACTTCTTGGCTTCTTCATATGAAGCCTCCAGGTAGAGGGTTCCCACCAAACACTCAAATGTATCCGCCAGGATAGACTCCCTATTTTGGCCGCCACTCATGGTTTCTCCATGCCCCATAAGTAAATACCTGCCCAGATCTAACTGCCGGCTTACAGCGGCTAAAGATGGCTCACAAACAGTAGCTGCCTTAATCTTGGTTAAGTCACCCTCCGTCATATCATGATAATTATGGAAGAGATACTCCCCTATGATGAGGTCCAAGACAGCATCACCTAGAAACTCTAAGCGCTGATTATGATGAAGGCCTAATTTTTTGTGTTCATTCGCATAAGACGTATGGGTAAAGGCTACATGAAGGAGGTCGATGCCTCTTAGAGGTAGGTCTAAACGCGCTACAAGCTCATGAAGAGAGTCTTCACGAGCTTGTGTTAATTGCGTCTTATGAGTACGGCACCCCATTAGTCTTCGTAGCGGCGTACTGCCAAGGTAGCATTATGACCGCCGAAGCCAAAGGAGTTGGACAAGGCAACCTTAACCTTGCAATCACGTGCACCTTCGCGTACGTAATCAAGGTCTAGGCCTTCGTCTGGATTATCACAGTTAATAGTAGGATGAACTTTGCCAGTTTCAATCGCCATAGCCATAACCACAGCTTCGATAGCGCCAGCAGCACCTAACAAATGACCAGTCATAGACTTAGTGGAGTTAACGAGAATGTCCTTAGCGTGGTCACCAAACAAAGCTTTGATAGCCAAGGTTTCATTCTTATCATTAAGGCCAGTGGATGTACCATGAGCATTGATATAGTTGACATCTTCCAAGGCACAACCAGCATCTTTAATAGCCAATTCCATACATTTTCTTGCTTGTTCCCCACCAGGAGCTGGAGAGGTAATATGGTAAGCATCGCCATTACAACCATAGCCTACAACTTCAGCGTAGATATGAGCACCACGAGCTTTTGCGTGTTCCAATTCTTCAAGAACAACAATACCAGACCCTTCACCCATTACGAAACCATCGCGGTCGCGATCGAATGGACGAGATGCCTTAGTTGGTTCGTCATTGCGACGGGACATAGCTTTCATAGATGCGAAACCAGCTACTGCTGCAGGGGATACAGCTGTTTCTGTACCACCAGCAAACATGATATCGGCATCGCCATATTGGATTTTACGGAAGGCATCACCGATGGCATTAGTACCTGCAGCACAAGCGGTAACATCGGTAATAGCAGGCCCTTTAAGGCCCAATTGGATAGCTACTTGAGCAGATGTCATGTTAGCGATCATCAAAGGCACTGCAAACGGACTAATACGGCCTGGGCCTTTATCGAACAAAGTAACATATACATCATGGATGGAATTAATGCCACCGATACCAGTACCTACGATAGTACCTACGCGATCAGGATCTTCCTTATCCATATCAAGACCCGCATCTTCTTTAGCCATCAAAGCGGCAGCCACTGCGAATTGGCAGCACCGGTCCATTTTGCGAGCTTCTTTTTTATCAATACCATAGTCTGCAGCATTAAAGTCTTTTACTTCGCCTGCGATGCGTGTCGCATAGTCGCTAGCATCAAAGAAAGTAATAGGACCAATACCAGACTCCCCATTGAGCAAAGCATTGTAGAATTCTTTACCGATGCCTACTGGAGAAATGGCACCTACCCCTGTAATTACAACACGTTTTTTCACTAGTTTTACCTCATTCTAGGCCTAAGCCACTACTAATTAATCGATTGCAGCCACTTCGGATTGAAGTTTTGCAAAGATATCCTTAACTGGTAAGATGCTATCTACACGGCGCATATTGTTGCCAGAGAAGACAAGACCTGTTTCTACATCCCCCTGTTGGGCCCGTTGAAGGGCGCGGATAAGGCAGAATTTGCGGGAACAGTGCTTCAAACAACGATCGCATCGCGTTGGTGGTGGAACTGTACCATCCAAAATAGATTCAGCAAATTTATTTTTAATCGCTTGGCCTGGTAACCCTACTGGAGAATCAATTAAAACAATATCCTCCGGTTTTTCAGCGCGAACGTACATTTTTTTAAGTTCATCGGATGCATTACACTCTTCAGAGGCGGCGAAACGGCTACCCATTTGTACGCCGGAAGCGCCCAATTTAAGCATCTCAACGATGTCCTTACCTTCGAGCACAGCGCCAGCGCCAATAACAGGAATATTCTTAACAGCGGCCACCACTTCCGGAACGATTTCACGAGAAGACCGATCTGTACCCAAATGGCCACCCGCTTCACAACCTTCAACGATGATGGCAGCAGCACCTAACTTTTCAGAGATCTTTGCTAATTTGGCCGAGGAAACAATCGGTACGATAGGGGTACCAGATTCCTTACCCAAAGCAAACATATCACGAGAGAAACCAGCGCCAGCTACGACGAGGTCAATCCCTTCTTCGATGGCTGTTTTTACGAGATCTGCGAATGCAGACGCCGCCACCATCGCATTTATACCAATAATACCCGTAGGTGATAATTTTCGTGCTAATTTAATTTCGTATCGCAATTCATCTAATGGCATGCCGGATGCTGCAATAAGGCCGATACCACCTTCATTTGCAACGGCTGCTGCCAAACGAGCTGTAGACAACCGAATTGCCATGCCACCTTGAATGATAGGCACCTTAGCAATAAGATTGCCAATGCGAAGTTCTGGGAGCTTCACGTTACTTCCTCCTAGTTAGTAATACCGTTTGGGGAACACAAGGTTCCCCTCCCGGTGGCAATGATAAGCTGAGTAGCTTATTTTGCAGAATCAATGTATTCTACTGTATCTTTTACAGTTTTAATTTTTTCTGCAACATCGTCAGGGATTTCAACGTTGAATTCCTCTTCGAATGCCATGATAAGTTCAACGATGTCCAAGGAGTCAGCGCCCAAATCATCGATGAATGTAGAATCGATGGATACTTCAGCTTCGTCGACGCCTAATTGTTCCACAACGATCTCTTTTACTTTATCAAATGTAGTCATTATGGTTCACCTCCTTTCAGTGTATATTTGTTTGGCAACATCCAGTCTTACATAACCATGCCGCCATCAACATTGATGACTTGGCCCGTTACATAAGCAGAGAATGGTGCTGCCAAGAAGACTGCTACATTAGCAACTTCATCAGGTTGAGCCATACGGCCCAAAGGAATTTGTGCCACCATAGCATCCTTTACCTTATCAGACAAAACGTCTGTCATTTCTGTGTGAATGAAGCCCGGTGCAATAGCATTCACGCGAATGCCACGAGACGCCATTTCCTTGGCACAGGATTTAGTAAAACCAATGACACCAGCCTTAGAGGCAGCATAGTTAGTTTGACCCGCATTCCCCATAACGCCTACAACAGAGGTCATGTTGATAATGGACCCTGACCGTTGTTTCATCATAATTTTAGAAACTGCCTTAGTCACCAAGTAGGTGCCTTTGAGATTGATATCCAAAACGGCATCCCAATCTTCGTCCTTCATGCGCATCAAGAGTCCATCTTTGGTAATGCCTGCATTATTGACGAGGATATCGATATGGCCGAAAGCATCATGAGCCTCTTGAACCATGGCTCCTACTTGTTCAGCATCAGCTACGTTCGCTTGGATTTTAATAGCCTTGCGGCCCAAGGCCTCAATGGCATCTACAGTGTCTTGAGCGGCCCCTTCACTACCAGCATAGTTAACCACTACATCAGCTCCTGCCTGCGCCAAACGAATGGCCACAGCACGACCAATACCGCGAGAGGCACCGGTAACAAGAGCAACTTTACCTTCTAAGTGCATTTTATCTAACCCCTTCTAAAAATTCAAGGCATTTCTCCAAGGACGCCAAGTCCTCTACATTAGCCAATTTCATCTCTTTATTAATTTTTTTAGTGAAGCCTGTTAACACCTTACCCGGCCCACATTCTACGAAAGCCTCAGCCCCAAAGTTAACCATTTCTGCTACGCAGTCTTCCCAGAGAACTGGACTAGCTACTTGCACCAAGAGGGACTCCTTAATGGCATTAGCATCGGTCAGAATCTTACCGGTTACATTAGCTACAACAGGAATTTGGGCATCGTGGAATTGAATCTTATCCATTTCTTCCTTAAGGCGTTTAGCGGCAGGTTCCATCAAACGGGAGTGGAAAGGACCCGATACAGGCAACATGATAGCCCGTTTAGCGCCAGCTTCCTTCATGAGTTCACAAGCTTTTTCAACCGCTTCCGTTTGACCAGAGATAATAATTTGCCCTGGGCAGTTAAAGTTAACTGCTTGTACAGAACCAACTTCCTCAGTCACTTGATCACAGATGGCTACGACCGTATCGCGATCCAAATTGATAATAGCCGCCATAGCACCTTGGCCCAATGGCACGGCATCTTGCATAAACTCGCCTCGCTTATGAACCAAGTAAACCGCATCCTTGAAGTCGATAACACCAGCAGCTACCATCGCAGAGTATTCACCCAAAGAGTGGCCCCCTACGATATCTGGGGTAAAGCCTTTTTCCTTGAGGATCTCATAGCAAGCAACAGATGCTGTCAAAATAGCTGGTTGCGTATTAGCCGTTTTAAGAAGTTCTGTATCAGGACCTTCAAAGCAAAGCTTAGAAATGGAATAACCAAGTGCTTGATCGGCTTGATCAAAACGTTCTTTTACAATGGGGAACTCATTATAGAGGTCTTGTAACATACCTACCTTTTGAGACCCTTGGCCTGGAAATACAAATGCTGTTTTCATGACCTTCTCCTTATATTGTAACCTTATTTAACGAGTTTTTGCATATTAGCAATAACCGCTTCGGTTTCTGCCATGATGTCTTTGACAATTTGTTCACAAGGTTTAATATCCTTGAGCATGCCAGAAATTTGACCGATCATAACAGAGCCATTCTTAACTTCCCCTTCAATAGCTGCCATGCGAAGAGTACCAGCGCCCAAGTTTTCAAGTTCTTCTTTAGGAGCACCAGAGAATTCCAATTCAGCATATTTTTTGGAGAGAGCATTTTGCAAAATCCGCACTGGATGGCCCGTAGTCAAACCAGTCTTAACAGTAGACCGATCTTTTGCCTTCAAGACAGCTTGCTTGTAATTTTCATGAGCAATACATTCTTCCGACAAAACAAAGCGTGTCCCCAATTGAACGGCTTGTGCGCCTAAGGCAAAGGCAGCCGCCGCACCGCGTCCATCACCGATGCCGCCAGCCGCGATAACCGGTACATCCACGGCATCCACAACTTGTGGAACCAAGGCCATAGTCGTAATATCCCCTACGTGGCCACCGGACTCTGTCCCTTCTGCGATAATAGCATCAATGCCATCGCGAAGGAGGCGTTTAGCCAACATAACAGAAGCGGTAACAGGAATAACCTTAGTCCCAATTTCCTTCATAGCAGGAATATAAGCGGCTGGGTTACCAGCTCCTGTTGTGATAACAGGAACCCGTTCTTCTACCACGACTTCCATTACTTCTTTTACGAAAGGAGACATCAACATGATGTTACAACCGAAAGGTTTATTAGTGCGTTCTTTCAACTTATGAATTTCATTACGGAATACATCTGGTGGCATATGACCTGCACCGATGATGCCAAGGCCGCCGGCTTCAGATACGGCAGCTGCTAATTCAGCTGTACCAAGCCAGGCCATCCCCCCTTGAAAGAGTGGATATTCAATTTGCAACATATCGCAAATATCAGTTTTAATCATTCCTTTAGTCCCCCTTAGAACCATTTCATGACGAGGCCAGCCCAGGTTAGCCCAGCGCCAAAACCTGCCATCGCAACATTATCACCACGTTTAATACGGCCACTGCGAACGGCTTCATCCAGGGCAATCCCCACGGAAGCAGCAGACGTGTTACCATATTTATTTACATTTACCATGACCTTAGATCCATCTAGCTGCAAGCGTTTAGCTGCAGAATCAATGATTCGCTTATTGGCTTGATGTGGCACAAAAAAGTCTAATTGATCTAGGTCCATGCCCGCATCCTCAAGGGCATTAAGGGCAGTACGACCCATCACTTTCACAGCAAACTTGTAAACCTCTGGACCATCCATTTGGAGAAAGGCAGATCCGTCAGCCACACTAGCATCCGTCCGCAATTGAGCGGTCCCACCAGCAGGAATTAACAAGGAAGACCCGCCACGACCATCAGCTCCCATATCGAAGCCTTTAAGACCATAGCCTTCATCCACTTGTCCTAGGACTGCAGCCCCGGCACCATCACCGAAGAGAACGCATGTAGACCGATCTTTCCAGTTGAGGATAGGCGATAATTTTTCCGCTCCAATGACCAAGACTTTCTCAGCCATACCCGCATTGATAAGGGCCGCGGCATTATTTATACCATAAACAAAACCAGAGCAAGCAGCCCCTAAATCATAAGCCGCAGCATTGGTAGCCCCTAAGGCCTCTTGCACCCGGCAAGCGGTGGATGGGATAGCCATATCGCCTGTAAAGGTGGCTAAAATGATGAGATCAATGTCTTCAGCTGTAAGGCCAGCCATGTCCAGAGCCCGTTTAGCTGCTTCCGCCGCCATAAAGGACGTGGTCATGTGGTCTGGCGCAATCCGCCGTTCCTCGATACCAGTACGCTCGCGAATCCATTGATCAGAGGTGTCCACGATTTTTTCCAAATCAAAATTAGTCACCACATGATCAGGAGCATAGGAACCGGTTCCAAGAATGCCCACCGATTTATTCATCATACTCATATTTTTGAGCTCCTTCTTCCTCAATTACGTCAGCAATGTGTTGGATAATTTTCCGTTCTGCTAGATCATTACCGATGGTAATGGCCGTTTTAATTTCCTTAGATTTAGAAGAGCCATGTGCAATCATAAAGACACCGTTAACGCCCAAGAGAGGGGCACCACCATTTTCTGTATGATCTACCTTCTTTGCGATGGTCTTAAGGGCTGGTTTTACAAGGAGAGCCCCTAACTTAGCCAAGAATCCTCCATTCATAATGGCTTCCTTGATCATAGCTGACAAGCCTACAACCAAGCCTTCTGCAAACTTGAGGATAACATTGCCTACAAAGCCATCGCAAACCACTACATCAACTGTACCCTTTGGAATATCACGGCCTTCTACGTTACCGAAGAAGTTAATGGACTTGAGTCCCTTTAAAACGGGATGGGCTGCTAAAACCACTTCATTTCCCTTAGTGGCTTCTTCCCCAATATTGAGGAGACCCACAGTAGGATTTTCCTTATTCAGAAGAAGTTTGGCATATTCAACGCCCATAATAGCTCCTTGTACCAAGTGTTTTGGCTTGGAGTTAGCGTTGGCTCCAGAGTCCAACATAACCGTAATCCCCTTAACAGTAGGCATCGGTGTGGCAATGACAGGACGGTCAATCCCTTTAATACGCCCTAAGCCAAAGAGAGCTGCTGCTACCGCAGCACCAGTGGAACCTGGTGCTACCACAACATCGCAGTCCTTGTCGTGTACAAGTCGGGTTGCTACCACTACGGAAGCATCCTTTTTCTTGCGAAGAGCTTGTCCTGGATGTTCATCCATGCCGATTACTTGGCTAGCATGGTGAACAGAAATGCGAGGGTTATCAAGTTCCCCACTATCCTTCAAGATATCTTTGATTTGTACTTCATCACCGACGAGAACAACTTCAATTTGAGCGTTCTCTTTCACTGCCGCAATGGCACCGAGGACTGTTTCGAGTGGTGCGAAATCGCCACCCATTGCATCAATTGCAATTCTCATGCTCTACACCCTATTCTCGATGGGCTCCATAATAAATTTAGCCCGGAAAACTTCTTTCACTTTATCTTTAATGAAAACCCATATATAGTACTTACCAGCGGTCCGGCGAATAACCTCAGCCTTAGCTACTAGATTAACCCCAGCCGTTACGGGTTTTTTGTGTTTTATATTCCCTACACCGGCGGTCGCCACAGGAACACCAATTACAGCTTTTGCTAGTGAATTGGCCTGCGCATACAGGTATTGTGGATCTACATAACCAGATCCATCCACCATATCCGGTGTGGTCTGAAGCATGGACAAAGCTTGTTGCCCCTCTGTGAGGTCAATCAAGTCCCCCACCAAATCCTGGTGAGGAATCGCTACAAACTCATTGGAGTGTTCTGTAGCCATGGCCTTAATCCGTTCTCGGAGTTCAGGGATTCCCAGTTCTAGCCGATCCAAACGAATGGTTGGTACGGACACAGAAAAATGCTGTGCCAACTCTTCGTCTGTAACAAAGGGCGTAATATTCAGTTTTTCAGCTAACTGCTTTTGTCGCTCTTGTTTTTTTAACCGACCCATTGAAACCACCTTTTATGACCAAGTACTAATACTTCATTTCAATTATACATAAGACTGCCAGTCAATGCAAGGCATTTTACTATATATAGTCGCCCACAAGAAAGTCAGCTACTACCCCTTGTAATTCTATAGATTACAGCAAGGGAAAGAAATCTCTTAAAGGCCTCCAAATTCAATGGTGAAATTATGACCACTTAGTCATAATTTTACTTTCTTCAGGCACTTAACTTATGACCACCTCACAAGATAAAGGCATATTCTCCGCCCAATTATGTCCCCTATATAGCAAAAGAGCGCACACCATGCGGTGTACGCTCTCGATCACGATCAATGAGGTTGTGATTACGCTTTTGCAACTACTTGGGAACCTTTGTAGGAACCGCATGTAGGGCAAACGCGATGTGGCATCATTGGTTCGTGGCATGTTGGGCATGCTACGAAGCCAGGAGCTTCCAATTTCCAATTAGCACGACGACGATCGCGACGGCATTTA
This sequence comes from uncultured Veillonella sp., assembly GCA_900549805.1. GTDB lineage: Bacteria > Bacillota > Negativicutes > Veillonellales > Veillonellaceae > Veillonella. The sequence continues at coordinate 2,400 of URPV01000009.1, read as the reverse complement.
GACAATCTACGTTTAGGTACTGCCATGTGAGTTGCACCTCCTTAATACAATCATTCTTAATCATCAGATTCATCGAGTAACGCTCTCAGCGCTGCAAATCGAGGATCCACAACAAAGGAATCACAAGAACAAGGCGAAGTGTTCAAGTTAGCTCCGCAATGAACGCATAATCCTTTGCAATCTTCCTGACATAACACTTGAGCTGGCTCATTGATGATTAAAGTTTCACGAATGAGATCTCGTAAGTCAATCGTCTCCCCATCAAAAGGAAGAAACTCCAAGTCCTCTACATTGTCGCTCTTTTGAGGGACACCATAGACTTCATGGTAGGCGTCTGTTCGCACGTGATGAACGGGCACCAAACAACGGGCACATTCATAATCGCCTTCAGACTGAATCTTACCTTCCGTAACGAAGTTGAGACCATCGAACCAAAACTCACCATTAATGGTTATATCATGACGGCTCCAAGGAAAAGCAGTTACGTCACCGAGCTCAGTAGCCGGCAGCGTATAGCTATAAGGAAATTTCTCTCCTATATGTTCTTTTGCTTGCTCTACTTGCAGTTTCATAATCTTACCTCGACTAAGTCATTATATCTATACTGGACCTCTTTGTCAAACCATTTTTACCACATATAGCCTGATAAAAGCCTCTTCCTACCATATATGCTAGCCCTCATTTCCACCTGTCTAGTCATAGACTCTTGGATACCATCTAGTCATTGAGAAGCAAGGACAAGCAAAAAGGGGATGACACTTTCCGTCATCCCCTTTTTTTGTATGGGTTAAAGCAATTAAGCAACTACTTCAAATTGGTCTTTGCCAACGCCACAGAGTGGGCAAACGTAATCATCAGGTTGGTCTTCAAAAGCCATACCTTCAACTTCAGGATCATAAACCCAACCGCATACTATGCATACATACTTTTTCATGATATTAATCTCCTTTAGAAACTATATATACATTACATAAGATACTTTATCTGAGATAACTATACCATATATATCGATAGGTATCAATATCTATTTTTATTTTTTTCGATATAATTATTTTTTACTTTACGTCACCATTTAATTGAATGGCAGGAACGGGGCGGAAACCGCATAACTCAGCGACGATAGATACTGGGAAGCGGCGTACTTCTTGGTTATAGGCGGTCAAGCTATCATTATAATCCTTCTCGGACTGTTGAATTTGCTTACTTGCCTTAACCAATTGCTCTTGTTTGGTAGCCAAGTCTTGGTTAGCTTGCAAGTCTTTCATGTTAGCTATAACCATGAACATTAAATTCAAACTATCTTCAACCTTGGCGTCTGCTGTCATGAGGCTCTTTAAATCAGTGGCCTCCTTAATACCCTTGTGACCCGTTTTAAAATTATCTACTGTTTCAGGATCATAGTTTGAATAAATCCCCATCTCATCCATAAGAGCTTGACCCAGTTGGGCCCGATTATCCATTTGGTTTTGCAAGAGACTATATTGGCTAGCCATAGATTTCTGCATCTTAACCATATTTACGCGAGCTGTCCATCCAGACCAAGCAATGGCTACAATGATTGCGATGACCACCAAAATAGCTTGTCTTTTTAAAAAGCTTTTCATTTTGTCCCCCTCAATTAAATGCTAGCCGCTGCAATCCATTCGTCTATGTCTTGCACGGCCGTATCAATATCTTCATCATAAGCCCCAGCCAATTCTGGATAACGGCAAACTTCAATAGTGTGGAGCATATTTTCATCTCTGTGGTTTTTAAATGTCCCTACCCAGATTCCAGAAAATTGTGTTTCATACCAAGACACAGGTTGTTCTGTCTCTGTGAATCGAATTTCTACGGTCCCCTTACCAAGTGTTTCTAAAACCTCTACTTGTTCCTCATCAGTCAGGCCTGTTTTTTCCACATATACAGAATATGTTTTATTATTTTCTTTTAAATCTACAAGAGCATGGCGTAATTCTTTGAGAACAGCCTGCACATTTCCATAATTTTGTATCATATAAAGCTCCTCTAAACTACAAAAGGAAGATAACAAGGTTACCTTCCTCTAGTATACACAGAAATAGCTATTTCTTCTATTTTTCTTTTTTCTTATAAGAAACTCCCCAAGAGGCTAATACTTTAAGGACCCGCTCTTTCACATCAGGAAGGACGTTAGCCACTGTCGGACTAGGCTCAAAACCAATCTCTAATGATTCCGGTTCTACGCCGATTACCATAGCATCTTCTAGAGGATCTTCCTGCATGTGGCGAATGCGAAGAATATCTTGCATACCCACTTCATGAACGGAGATATGGTCTGTAAAGTATTGTTCTAACTCCCGATGAGGGAACTCATAGACGGTACCTGGTTCTTCACCACCATTAATAGCATCTACGAGTAGAAGTTTCTTCATCCCTCGC
>URPV01000008.1 GCA_900549805.1 uncultured Veillonella sp. | reverse complement strand
ATTGAACAGGTGGAACGCTTTAAGCTTATGTCTGGACGGGATTAACAGGAGATTTTAGTGGATAGAAGGTACTTCTTTTTTGATATTGATAACACCATAGCCGTTTGGCCAGACTCATCCATACCGGATTCCACCATGGAGACCCTCTATGAGCTCCGCCGGCGAGGCCACCATGTGGCTTTAAATACAGGGCGCATTCAGGTGGATGCCAAACGCTTTGCTGACCTAGCACAGGTGCGAGACTTTTCTGCCGATGGGGGCCATAGTTTGACCATTGAAGGAAGTCTCCTTTACATGGAGGGAATGGATCGAGGCGCTTGTATTTCCTATCTAGAACAGTTGGAAAGCCATGGTATCCCCTGGGCTGTGACGGATCGCAATCAGCTGTCTCGCATTACCCCCTATAAGAGAATTCTTGATTGGCACCCCGATTGGGATGTATTCAAAACCGTGGTGGATCCGGATTTTGATTTTCATCAGGTGGAGAATTTCTTTAAAATCTATGCCTTTTTCCTAGAAGGGGAAGAGGAAGAAAAGCAAATTCAACACTTTACTAAGAAACTTATCCGCTATGGGGAAGGTTGTATCCTCTTTGAACCTATGGATAAGGCGCGTGGAGTCCGAGCTCTCATGGACTTTTACAAGGAGAAGGACTATGCCAAAGCCGTTGTCTTTGGGGATGGTATGAATGACCTGTCTATGTTTAAACCAGATTGGTTTAAGATTGCCATGGGCAACGGACGTGATGAATTGAAAGAACGAGCTGATTATGTCACGGATGATTGTGATAAGGATGGAATTTGGAAGGCCTGTCGTAAGTTTGGTTGGATCTAGTATCTTCCTATGTATGTAATTAGTAACCTTAGTGAGGTTTGTTATGAATGTAAATAAAATGCTAGGATGCCTGAGTTTAGGTGTCATTCTTCTACTGTCTACAGCTTGTGGTACTAGCCAGGCTAGTGTGAGTGATACTAAGACACAAGCGGCAGAGAGCCAAAGTAAGATGCCTGCCTTTTCCAAGGCACCTATAGCGGATGAATACGCTGTCTTTACAACAAATATGGGATCCTTTAAAATTCGCCTGTATGGATCTAAATCCCCTATTACGGTTAAAAATTTTGAATACTTAGTTAAGAAGGGCTTTTATAATGACCTGACCTTTCACCGGGTTATCGATGGATTCATGATTCAAGGGGGAGATCCTAGAGGGAATGGGTCTGGTGGCCCAGGTTATGAAATCCCTGATGAATCCAATGATCTTCATTTTAATAAGGCTGGTGTTTTAGCCATGGCAAACCGGGGACCTAATACAGGGGGGTCTCAATTCTTCATCACCCTAGCGCCGACGGATTGGCTAGAAAACAAGCACACTATTTTTGGTGAAGTAGTACAAGGGATGGATGTGGTTCAAAAAATTGGTCAAACTAAGACAGGCAAGAATGATAAACCGCTTGAGCCGGTAATTATTCAATCCATCACACTAGAACCTATTCAGGATGATAAGTAAGCATGGTTGATCGGTTAGAAACTATCTCTTGGACTTATATAGTTCGTTGTGCAGACGGATCTCTTTATACGGGTTGGACCAAGGATTTAGATAAGCGCCTAGAGGCTCATAATGGTCAAATTCCTGGCGGGGCTAAGTACACGCGAACTCGGAGACCGGTGACCCTAGTTTGGTCACAGCCTTTCCAGTCTAAACGGGAGGCCCAATCTCGGGAATATTGGATAAAAAAGATGACGAAAAAAGAAAAAGAAGCCTTGGTTCATTCTGGCCGTCAATCTGTAAAATGACGCCTATTTGTGATATAATTAACCGATATGATTGCGAATTCATAGGAGTTAGGAAATGAAGGAAGTTCTAGTATCTGTTAAGTCTATCCAACGGGATACAGACGGCCAAGACCAGGTAGTAGAACTGGTTTCTCCAGGAACCTATGGCGAACGTAATGGGGTCTATTACATACGCTATGATGAATCGAGCGTAACTGGGCTAGAAGGGGTTAAGACGACTATTAAGGTGTATCCCAATTCTATCGTACTCGTGCGGACTGGAGCTGTTACTATGCGCCATGAGTATATACTAGGCCAGGAACGGGATATTATCTACCAAACGCCCTTTGGGGACTTGGCTATGAGTGTGACTACTCACGAACTGGAGGTAGATGCACAGGAGGATCGATGTTCTGTCCACTTGGGCTATGATATTAGCCTGGAAGGAGAAGCCCAATTTTATAATCAGTTAGATATTGAGGTGCGGGAGGAATAAGCATGGATATGAAAGATGTCCTTAAACAAGGGCTTGTAGAGGCTGTGGAAAAGGCCGTAGCAGCAGGGACCTTGCCAGAAGGCCAATACCCTGAGGTTCTTCTAGAGGTGCCTCCACAAAAGGAATTCGGTGATTTTTCTACCAATATTGCCATGCAATCCGCACGTGTTGCCCGTAAGGCACCTAAGGCGATTGCTGAAGCCATTGTGGCACAGATGGACTATGATTGGTTGGACCATGCAGAAGTCGCAGGGGCAGGTTTTATTAACTTCTTTCTCAAGTCCCATATGGTCTATGACCAATTGAAGGCCATTCTTTTGGCCGGCAAAGATTACGGTAAACAAGAGCTTCGCGCACGAGATACCATTCAAGTGGAATATATTTCTGCAAACCCAACAGGCCCTCTTCATGTAGGCCATGGTCGAGGTGCTGCTTATGGATCTGCCCTAGTTAACCTCCTGCGATATGCCGGCTATAACGTACAAGCAGAATACTATGTTAATGATGCAGGTAATCAAGTAGATAACTTAGCCATTTCTGTGGAAATGCGCTTCCAAGAGTTACAAGGGGCTCACTTAGTCTTCTCAGAAAAACAAGATGATGGGACCTACCTCTTGCCGGATACTATTCCTGAAGGGGCTTTGATTTTCCCTGATAATGGCTACCGGGGCCCCGATATCATCGAGACCGCTAAGGCTATTGTGGACAAGGAAGGCTTTGATAAGCTCAATGCTATGAGCCGAGAAGATAGAATTGCCTACTTTAAAGACTTGGCTGTTCCAGAAAAATTGGAAGATATTAAGAAGACGCTAGCTCATTTTAATATCAAAATGGATCATTATTTTTCTGAAAAATCCCTTTACGGTACTGACGAAGTTAAGATGGCTGTAGATCAACTCAAGGCCTTAGGTCATATCTACGAAAAGGATGGGGCTCTTTGGTTCCGTACGACCTCTTTTGGAGACGATAAGGACCGCTGTGTCATCCGTGACAATGGGGTCCCTACCTACTTCGCCTCTGATATCGCTTACCACCGTAATAAATATGAGCGGGGTTTCCAAGAAATGATCGATATTTGGGGCGCTGACCACCATGGTTATGTGGCCCGTGTTAAGGCGGCTATTCAAGGCTTAGACTATGATCCTAATAAGCTTACCATCATGCTGTTACAAATGATGGCTCTCTATCGGGGTGGCCAAAAGGTCTCTCTCTCTAAGCGATCTGGTCAATCTCTGACCTTAGATGAACTCTTAGAAGAGGTTGGTGTTGATGCGGCCCGTTACTTCTTCGTAATGCGCTCTCTAGACAGCCAGTTGGACTTTGATATCGATTTGGCTAAGTCTAAATCAAATGAAAATCCTGTTTACTATATTCAATATGCTCATGCACGAATCCATTCCATTTACAATCAAGTAAAGGAAGCGGGTATCAGTTTTGGTCAATGGGACGAAACAGACCTCTCTTCTTTAACTGGAGAATTAGAGTTGGAATTGATCAAAAAAATGGCTGAATTCCCAGAGGAAGTGGTCTTAGCAGCTGAACGCAAGGCCCCTCATCGCATTGCTCAATACTTGTATGACATAGCATCTATGTTCCATTCCTTCTACCGTCAAGGTCGTATTATAGGTGTAGATAGTGGCTTGCAACAAGCTCGTCTAGGCCTGATCACAGCGGTGGCTTTAGTCTTGGAACAAGGGCTAGGCATCCTTGGTATTTCTGCACCAGAAAAGATGTAATCATTGCTAATTAATTGCTTGAGGAGGCATCATGGCAACTAAGTATATTTTCGTAACCGGTGGCGTAGTATCTTCTCTTGGGAAGGGGATTACGGCAGCATCCCTAGGGCGCTTACTTAAAAATCGCGGTTATAAGGTAACCATTCAGAAATTCGACCCTTACATCAACATTGACCCAGGTACAATGAGTCCCTACCAACATGGTGAAGTGTTTGTCACCAATGATGGGGCTGAAACTGACTTAGACTTAGGTCACTACGAACGCTTTATCGATATCGATTTGTCCCAACGGTCTAATATTACCGCTGGTCGCGTTTATTGGAATGTCATTAACAAGGAACGGAAGGGTGACTACTTGGGCTCTACAGTTCAAGTTATCCCTCACATCACCAACGAAATTAAACAAAATGTCTACCGCCTGGGTGAAGAGCAAGGGGCTGATGTGGTTATCACAGAAATCGGTGGCACTATCGGGGATATCGAATCCATGCCTTTTATGGAAGCTATCCGTCAAGTGAAAAAAGAAGTAGGTCGCAATGATGTAATCTATATCCATGTAACCCTCGTTCCTTACATCGGTGCTGCAGGAGAACTTAAGACAAAACCGACCCAACACTCTGTCAAAGAATTGCGCGGGATTGGTATTCAACCAGATATCTTGGTATGCCGCTCTGAAAAGACGATTACACCTGAACTGAAGGAAAAGTTAGCCCTCTTCTGCGATGTAGAACCACAAGCGGTTATTCAAAATAAAACTTGCTCCTCCATTTACGAGGTGCCTTTGATGCTCCAAGAAGAAGGCCTCGATTCCATTGTCATGAAAAAACTCGATATGGATCCTCGTCCTGCAGATATGGAAGAATGGAAAAAGATGGTCTATAAGATTGCCAATCCTAAACGAGAAATCACCATTGGCTTGGTTGGCAAATACGTAGCCCTTCACGACGCTTACTTGTCTATCGCTGAAGCCTTGGGTCATGCAGGTCTTGAAACCGACACCAAGGTTACTATCGACTGGATTGATTCTGAACAATTGGATGACCCATCCGTTGATATTGCTAAGGTTTTGGGGCACCTAGATGGTGTTATCGTCCCAGGTGGTTTTGGTAACCGCGGTGTAGAAGGTAAAATCCGTACCATCCAATATGTACGAGAAAATAAGATTCCGTTCTTGGGCATTTGTTTGGGCATGCAAACAGCTGTTATGGAATTTGCTCGTAATGTAGCAGGCCTTGCTGGCGCTACCTCCGGTGAATTCGATGAACATGCTAAACATAAGGTTATCGACCTCATGCCAGATCAAGTAGATGTAGACAATAAGGGCGGCACCCTTCGTTTGGGTTCCTATCCTTGCGTTAATGTAGAAGGAACAAAGGCCTACCAAGTGTACGGCACTAAGGAAGTAGAAGAACGTCACCGTCATCGTTATGAATTTAACAATGATTATCGCGATATTCTTACTGAAAAGGGTCTTGTTATCTCCGGTACCTCTCCGGATGGTCGTTTGGTTGAATCCATTGAAATTAAGGATCATCCTTTCTTTGTAGGTGTTCAAGCTCATCCTGAGTTGAAATCTCGCCCAACCCATGCCCATCCTCTTTTCCGTGGACTTGTAGAAGCAGTTATCAATAATAAAGCTCGTTAGTGAGTAAGAGCCTCAGACCTTATGGTCTGGGGCTCTTTTTGTATACATATAATCTTTGTGCTTGTGTTTTTTGAAATAACCTACTATAATGAAGTTAATCCCTAGTTTGGTAAAGGGTTTTAAAATTATGAGACAATCCTCCTGGGTAGGGATAATGATAGAAGGAGAGTAGCTAGGATATGAGAATTTCCACAAAGGGGCGCTATGCCCTTATGGTTTTACTAGACTTAGCAGTGAATGCTAGAGAGAAAACGGTATCCTTACGATCGGTAGCCGAACGACAAGGTATTTCTGAAAAGTATTTAGAAGGTATTGTGGCCCGTTTGGGTGCGGCTGATCTGGTTATTAGTATTCGTGGTAAGTACGGTGGCTATAAGTTGGCTAAGGAACCTAAAGACTATACGATTTTGGAAATCTTATTAGCTACAGAGGAGTCTATGGCTATTATTTCTACCTTGGATGAAGGCGTTAACCCTGATGAGGTTATCAACCAACAAACAGTTGGCTTCTGGGCAGGATTACAAAACTACATCCATGATTATTTGCGCTCTGTTAGTCTAGAGGATATTCTCAACGGAACCTATGCCAAGTTAGATAATAAATTTGACCATTGGGATGGTTCTATTTAAGAATTGAAGATTGCTATTGATGTGAACAGAAGATACCTATTAGGCCCTTCTGCCTACATATATTGTATTGCTATAAATTCCATTGTATAAGGAGTGATTATTATGGCTAAAATTAAAAAGAACTTTGTTGAATTGATCGGTAAAACCCCTTTGTTGGCAGCTATTCGTTTCGGCCAAAAAGAAGGTCTTGACGCTAATATCTTTGCAAAACTGGAATACTTCAATCCAGGTGGATCTGTAAAAGACCGTATCGCTGCGGCTATTATTCAAGCAGCAGCTCAATCTGGTCAATTAAAACCAGGTGGGACTATTGTAGAAGCAACTTCCGGTAATACTGGTATTGGCTTATCCGCTGTAGGGGCTGCCTTGGGGTACAAAGTAGTCATCGTTATGCCTGAAACTATGTCCATCGAACGTCGTAAATTGATGTTGGGTTATGGGGCACAATTAGTTTTGACTGATGGTTCTCAAGGTATGAAGGGAGCTATTGCTAAGGCTAAAGAAATCGTTACGGCTACAGCAGGAGCAGTAGAAGCAGCTCAATTCGTAAACCAAGCTAACCCTGCTATTCATTACAAAACGACAGGCCCTGAAATCTGGGGTGATACAGATGGAGCAGTGGATATCTTTGTGGCCGGTGTTGGTACGGGTGGTACCTTGACAGGGGCTGGCCGTTATTTGAAAGAACACAACCCTAACGTTAAGGTTGTAGCAGTAGAACCTACTGATTCTCCTGTTCTGTCAAAAGGAACTGCTGGTCCACACAAAATCCAAGGCTTGGGAGCAGGCTTTATTCCAGAAACCCTTGATCAAGATGTATATGATGAAGTCATTACTGTTTCCAATGAAGATGCCTTCAAGACGGCTCAAGAATTTGGTCATACCGAAGGTGTTTTGGTAGGTATTTCTTCTGGTGCTGCTTTGAAAGCTGCTGTTGAATTGGGTAAACGCCCTGAAAATGCTGGTAAGAATATCGTAGTTATCCTTCCAGATACAGGTGAACGTTATTTGTCCACCCCTTTGTTCCCTGAAGCATAAGAATCATATAAGACGGATATAAAAAGATCCCCTAGCTTATAGCTAGGGGATCTTTTTATGCCAGGGTTCTTTTTATCTAGTTAGTCTAAACTCGCGGTCTTAAGCTTGTATCTTTCTCTTGATAATACCCAAGATGATGCCACTTACAATGGCACCAATGATGATGGATACAAGGTACATAAGAGGATTGCCGATAGTAGGCACTACAAAGATACCGCCATGAGGAGCTCGGAGGGTACATTCGAAGAACATGGACAGGCCACCAGTAAGGCCGGAGCCGATGATGCAGGTTGGAATAACCCGGATTGGATCGGCTGCGGCGAATGGGATAGCCCCTTCTGTGATGAAGGAAAGGCCCATAATAATGTTAGTAGGACCGGATTTGCGTTCATTTTCGGTGAACTTCTTAGGGAAGATTAGGGTGGCGAGGGCAATGGCTAAAGGCGGCACCATACCGCCAGCCATAACGGCTGCCATGATACCATACTCACCCGTTGCTAAGGCTCCTGTGCCGATAACATAGGCTGCCTTATTAACAGGGCCACCCATGTCCACGGCCATCATAGCACCAAATATGATACCCAAGAGAACTCGGGAGGAGGTGCCCATGGTTTTAAGGGACTCCATGAGCCAGTTGTTGATGAAGGATACTGGTGGGTTGATGACGAAGATGATGGCCAACCCGATGAGAAGAACACCCAATACTGGGAAGAAGAGGACTGGTTTTGTCCCTTCTAAGGATTGAGGCAGGCCTTTGAGAGATCGCTTGATAGCTAAGACGATATAGCCAGCAGCGAAGCCTGCAATGAGGGCCCCTAAGAAGCCAGAACCTCCTTGGTTGGCTAAGAGGCCGCCTACGAAACCAGCAGCTAGCCCTGGTCTATCCGCTATGGACATGGCTATATAGCCGGCTAAAACTGGCAACATAAAGCCGAAGGAGGCAGAACCAATTTGCATGAAGAGGGCAGAAATTTCAGTCCCCTTACCAAAGTTACCCGGGTTAGCTGGATCGAAGGTATCGAAGAGGAAGGCTAAGGCGATGAGAATACCGCCACCGATGACGAATGGCAACATATGGGAAACGCCGTTCATCAGGTGCTTATAGATTTGTCGGCCTAAGGAGTCACTAGCGGTTTCCTCAAAGGCTACTTGGTCTTGGGCGGATGCCGTGTAGGCCGGTGCTGTGCCTGCCATGGCTTCGGTAAGAAGTTCTTCTGCCTTGTTGATGCCATTGGCTACCTTGGTTTGGATCATAGGCTTACCATTAAAGCGGGCCATTTCTACCTGTTTGTCAGCAGCTACGATGATACATTTAGCATGGGCGATATCCTCTGCTGTAAGAGGGTCTTTAATGCCGGAAGCACCATTCTTTTCCACCTTGAGGGAGATTCCCATCTCCTTAGCCTTGCGTTCTAAGGATTCTGCGGCCATAAAGGTATGAGCAATACCTGTAGGGCAGGCTGTAACAGCGAGAACATCGTAGTGGTCATTATCGAGATTAGTTTCAGCTGGTGTTTCATTAGGAACCTTGTCTGAGTCATTATCCGGCACTTCAGCTGCTTTAGGCCCCCTAATGAAGCCCGGCACAGAAGGGTCAAAGTTACCTTCTTCTTTAGCATCAATGAGGGCTAAGAACGTATCTACGGAATTCGCTGCGATGAGGGCTTCCTTGAAGTCTGGGTCCAAGATCATAGTCGCTAATTGGGAGAGAACTTCTACGTGGGTGTTGGCTTCCCCCTCAGGAGCGGCAATCATAAAGAAGATGCGGGCAGGCTTACCATCTAAAGAATCAAAATCGATCCCCTCTGGAATGGTCATGGCCGCTAAGCCTGCCTTAGCTACACCGGCAGATTTGGCGTGTGGGGTGGCAATGCCTTCCCCGAGGCCGGTAGAGCCAGATTCTTCGCGGGTGAATACAGCGGCTAGGTACTCATCTTTATTGGCTAAGTTGCCTCCTCGCTCCATGAGGTCTGCTAAGAGGCGGATAGCAGATGGTTTGTCTGTTGGTTTGGCGCCCAGCTGGATGGACTGGGCCTTGAGTAAGTCTCTAATTTTCATAGTATTTGCGATCCTTTATATAAGAAGTCGTACAACAAGTAGCTCAGGTGGATGATGATAGCTTAGTTATGGATTTGTGAGAGCAAGTCTTCTACTTCCTTAGCGGTAGCCAAATTGTAGGAGAAGGCCGATGCGGAACCGGCTGCAATCCCCCAGTAGAGAGCTTCTTCTAGGTTGCCTTTGGACTTAGCTAGACCTGTTAGGAAGCCAGCTACCATGGAGTCACCAGCCCCTACGGAGTTGATGAGTTTACCATTAGGTGCAGGGGCCTCAAAGACTGCTCCATCGGCGCCTACTAGGATAGCCCCTTGACTAGCTCGGCTGATAAGAATGTGTTGCGCGCCCTCTTCTTGTAGCTTGTGAGCTGCCTTAACTAATTGGTCTCTGGTGGAGAGTTCTTCGCCAAAGAGCTCGGATAATTCGTGATTGTTAGGCTTAATGAGGAAGGGCTTATAGGGGAGAACGTTAGTTAAGAGTCGTTGGGTGGCGTCCACTATGATGGAGACCCCTTTTGGGGCTAGACGAGCCATGATTTGTTGGTAGGTGTCGGCCGGCAGGGAAGAAGGGATTGATCCTGCCAGAACTAGCGTGTCTTTGTTTGTTAAGGTATCTAGTTGTTGGTAGAGCTGGTCTAGGGCTTCCGGAGGGATACTGGGGCCAGCTCCATTAATTTCCGTTTCTTCCTCTTGGCCCTTTACCTTTACATTAATTCGGCTCAGTCCTTCAGTTAGGCGGATGAAGTTTTCTGAGACTCCAAAGGTATCTAGTTGGCGGATGATTTCTTGGCCTGTAAAGCCGGCTACAAAGCCTAGGGCCTGCGTTGATTGGCCTAGGTTGTTGAGAACGATGGATACGTTGATACCCTTGCCACCGGCCAAGATTTGTTCGTCATGAGTTCGGTTGATACACCCTGCTTCGAGTCGGGAGGTGCGGGCAATGTAATCCAGGGATGGATTAAAGGTTACTGTATAAATCATTGGCTCTCTCCTTATTTTAGATGTCGATGTGGGTTTGGAAGACCTCTTGGGCCGGACCTGTCATGAGGACGGTGCCGTCTTCTTGGTAGGAGATATGGAGAGTCCCCAAGTATAGTTCGACATCTACTTCACGGCCGGTATAGCCTCTTTCATAGGCCATGACTGCAGAGGCACAAGAACCAGTGCCGCAGGCTAGGGTGGCACCAGCTCCTCGTTCCCAGGTGCGGACCTTGATATGGTGGTCGTTGACAACCTCTACATAGTTGACATTGGTCTTGCGAGGGAAGAGAGGGTGGGTTTCGATGAGAGAACCTTGGCTAGAAACAGGAGCTGTGGTGATGTCATCTACGAAGACTTCCGTATGAGGGACCCCTAAGAGGACGGAGGCTACCTCAACGTTTTGCCCATCTATTTGGAGGCTTTGCTGTAAGACCTTGTGTCCATCGACCTTCATAGGAATGTCTTGGGGGGAGAAGAAAGGTTTGCCCATATCTACGGTGACGGACTTAACTTGGCCTCCTTCGATAGTCAAGGTTGGCTTCATAATACCCGCTAGGGTTTCGATGGTAAAAGCTGTCTTATCTATTTCCTTGTGATCATAGGCATATTTGGCGAAGCAGCGGATGCCATTGCCACACATCTCCGCTTCTGATCCGTCAGCATTAATAATCCGCATGCGGATATCTGCTTTATCTGATGGAAGGATGATAACTAGGCCGTCAGCGCCAATCCCGGTGCGGCGATCACACCACTTGATGGCTGCTTGACTATAGTCTTTGTCAGCCCCTTCTGGGTCGGAGAAGACGATGAAATCATTGCCTAAGCCATGCATTTTTGTAACTTTCATGATGTGGTTCCCCTATATAGTAAAATTATATATAAATAACAACTCATTATAGCATGGAATGGGGATTCTTGTTCCGCCTTGGGCAAAATGGTAGAATAGATTGAGTATCTTACGTAATGAGAGAGGTAGACATGAAAGTTACAGGCATCTCCGGTTCTCGCGGCGTAGCTGTGGGCACTGTATATCGATATGAACATGAGGAAATTGTCATTCCCGACTATAAGGTGGCCCCTGAAGGTGTGGCCGAAGAAGTAGAGAAATTAGACAAGGGCCTGACTATGACCTTGGACCAATTGGAGTCTATCCGCATTAAGGCTCTATCGTCTATGGGCCAAAAGGAAGCAGCTATCTTTGAAGCTCACAAGATGATCGCCCAAGACCCTACATTAGCGGATGGCATTAAGAGTCTTATTCAAGGTGGAACTAATGTAGCGGCTGCTACCCAACAAGTGGTGGATCAGTTTGCTAGCATATTCTTAGGTATGGAAGACCCTTATATGCGGGAACGAGGGGCTGATATTAAGGATATCGGTGACCGCCTCCTTCGCAATGTTTTGGGTATGACCCCACGGGGCCTCTCTCACCTGACTGGACAGGTGATCCTGGTGGCCCATGATTTGGCCCCATCCGATACAGCTTCTTTGGATACTAATGTGGTCAAGGGCATTGTGACTGCCGCTGGTGGCGTGACTAGCCATGCGGCAATCATGGCTCGGACCCTAGAAATCCCAGCAGTTATGGGTGTAGGAGACATCACTTCCTTTGCTCACGCTAAACGAGCCATCGTCCTAGGCTCTGTAGGGGAGGTTATCGTCGATCCTGATGATCACACCTATGATAAGCATATCGAATTTGCTAAACGCTACCGAGACCAATTAGCCTCCCTTAAACAGTCTGCTAATCTACCAGCCATTACTAAGGACGGCGTGGAAATCCATGTTTTTGGCAATATTGGCAAGCCAGAGGGGGCTGAGAAGGTCCTAGCTAACGGTGGAGCTGGTATTGGCCTCTACCGGACGGAGTTCCTTTTTATGGAACACGATAGCTTGCCATCGGAAGAAGAACAGTTTGAGGCCTATAAGAAGGTGGCTCAAACCATGGATGGTAAGGCTGTTATTATTCGCACCATGGATATTGGTGGCGATAAGGAACTCAAATGCTTGGATTTACCAGAGGAGATGAACCCCTTCTTGGGCTACCGGGCCATTCGGATCTCCTTGACCAAACCGGATATCTTTAAGACCCAACTACGAGCTCTCTTGCGGGCTTCTGCCTATGGGGATGTACACATTATGTATCCTATGATCACCTCCATTGAAGAGGTAAAAGCGGCCAATGCTATCTTGGACCAAGCTAAAGATGAGCTTCGTCAAGAAGGACAAGCCTTCCGAGAGGATATTAAGGTGGGTATTATGGTAGAAGTGCCAGCTACGGCTGTTTCTGCTTTCTTGTTTGCCAAGCATGTAGACTTCTTCTCCATTGGCACTAATGATTTATGCCAATACACGTTGGCAGTAGACCGCATGAATGAGACCATCACCAACCTTTACCAACCTATGCATCCATCGATTTTGCGCTTGATTAAGACTGTTATCGAAGCTTCTCATGACCACAAGAAGTTTACCGGCATGTGCGGCGAGATGGCTGGGGATCCACTGTTGACTATGATTCTCATAGGTATGGGTCTAGATGAGTTCTCCATGTCTGCTCCATCCATTCCTATCGTTAAACACATCATTCGGTCCGTGACCCTGCAAGAGTGCAAGTCTGTTTTGGATACCGTCATGACTATGGAAACGGCGGAAGAAATTCACGCTTACGCCCAAGGAATTATGGCTGAAAAGGGACTGAACTGAGAAAGAATCCTTTCAAGTATCCTGGAAGCTGGCTGAATTGGTGGCTTAAGCTTGACTCTGGTGAAGAATAAATGATTTAATGTATAAATACAAGGCTCATGGGAGCCTTTTAGAATAAGGGGAAAAGATAATGAAAGAAGTAACCGTAGTAATTACTAACGAATCTGGCTTGCATGCACGTCCTGCAACAGCATTCACACAATTGGCTGCTACCTTTGCATCCAAACTGACAATCGGGGTCGGTGAAAAAGTCGTCGACGCTAAATCCATTTTGACTGTACTCACCTTGGGTGCGGTTAAGGGAACCTCTGTAGTTCTCACTGCAGATGGGGCCGACGAAGATGCAGCGATTGAGGCTTTATCTCAATTTTTGACAACTAACCACGACTAATTATAGGTTGTAGAAAAGCTATCCCGATTGATTTGGGATAGCTTTTTTGCTAGGAGTTTCTATGAACTATAAAAGCTTAGGCCTCTCTCTTCTAGGGGCTTGCCTAGCCCTAGGCCTAATGCCGACGATGGCAGCCCTACCACGGACTAATTCAGCCTTGCCAGACCGGGCTTGGCTAGACTACCGTTACCAAAACTCAGATTATGGAGTACTTAGGGGAAGGCAGGAAGAACCAAAGGTGCAAGGGGCGATAGGGGAATCACAGGCTCAGAAGGCAGTATTGGAATCAGTCATAAGGGCCTCTGATAATTGGGCTGGTATTTTGATCTTAAACCAGGAACCGTCTAATATCCGGGTTAATTTCCCCCTGCCTGTTCAGGCTGGTGGTCTATCTGAGTTTAATGGCAACATAAACTATGGCTTGGCCTTTCAGGCGGGATCCCTTAATGTTTTATCTATGCCTGTAGTTAACGCAGATATGGACTATAAGGGGGGCTATATCTTCCATGGAAAAAAATACGCATCCATGAGCCCTTCTTGGCTTAGAGATGAGATGAAGAAGACTGTTGAAGGAGGACAATCTTCTGTGCCCTTCCTCTATCGGTCAGCGCAAAAGCTAGATCTTCCTTATAAAGCTAATGTGGTCTATTATGGGGCCCAATCCAAGAATGGGGGTATTATCTATAAGTACACTACGGACTTTATGCTTTTAGGGCAAAAAGATAGGGCCTATTCTATCGATATGATTCAAAATAATACGGACCAGAGTCGTTCTTATGTGGATAGGGCCTTGGATATGTATTCTAACTATATTGTTCCTTCCGCTAGACCAGCTAATTTAGAACTCAAGAAGCTTTCAGAAGCTACCTGGAATGGAGTCCGTATCCATCTGCCTGATGGCTTTGGTGTGGATATGGCAAGGCGTATAAGGAATGATCAAGAGGTCTATGAATCAGCTCATGGCACTATTCGCATAGAGAAACATAGGATTCCCGTGGATCAAAGTAGACAAGATCTAGTTAATGAATCCCTTTCTCTCCTGCAGAGGGTGTCACCTGAAGGTGGTAGCTATGGGACAGAAGAATTGATGGGCTCCGGGCGTTACCGGGCTATGATTAATCACAACGGCCAAGTAGGTATATATGTTGAAACATTAAGGCAGGGTGGAGATTATGTGGATACCTGGACCCGTATGATACATAAGGAAGCCTACTATGATTTAAAGAGCCATATAGAAGCCCAAGAGTTTAGTAAGCATAAGGCCCTCTACAGGGACTGCTTGACCACCTTGGATGTGGAGGAGGAGAATAATGGGAATCATTAAAAAGCTCGTTTGGCGTTTCTTTCTCCTTGCTATGCTAGTCATTGGGTGTCTTTACGCCTATGATAGTTACCAATTCTCCCAAGGCCTCAATAAGGAGAGTATGGCCCATAACCAGGTGGAACAGTCCATGGAAGACTCGGAAGATCTTCTATCGAGGACTGACCGAATTGCACGCCTCTTTCACATAAAGGAAGCGGTCATAGAGGCGTTAGATAAGAAGGTAGACAAGGATGACCAAGTTAAGGGTGAGGCCATTTCAAATTTTGCTAAGGAAGCCTTGGTGGCTACGGAAGATAAACGTTTTTATGAGCACGGTGCTATGGATCCCAAGGCTATCGTGAGGGCTACCTATACTAACCTTATCGCCGGCCAAACAGTAGAGGGAGGGTCTACTATTACTCAACAGTTGGTAAAAAACCTCTTCCTGTCATCTAAGCGGGTCATGTCTCGCAAGGTAGAAGAAGCACTGATTGCCATTCAAGTTGAACGGAAATTTAGCAAGGACCAAATTTTGACCATGTATATGAATTCTATATATTATGGCAATGATTATATGGGAATTAAGGCTGCTGCCCGAGGCTATTTTGATACGACTCCAGGCCGCCTTAGTCTGGCTCAGTCGGCCATGCTAGCCGGTTTGCCACAGGCACCTAATTACTACAATCCAGTTAAGAATTATTCCGCTGCTAAGGGGCGGCAGAAGTTAGTTCTCCAACTCATGGTGGATCAAGGGATGATTTCCAAGGCTCAAATGGAAGAGGCCTATAGAGAAGATTTGGTCATCATGGGAGTTAGGCGCTCAGTTGATCAAGTGGATGAGGATGAAGTTAATTCTACCCAACGGATGTCTATAGATCGGCAGTCTGTATCCTCTAAGGGATCCTCTTCTCAGAAGTCTAACCGCGGGGGCACTATATAAATGATTGGATAGCGATAGGGCTTATTGGATTTATAGTCAATAGATACAATTATATATATGAGATTCCTAATGGCTCTTAGTGGCAATGGATGGGACTTCAGATAGAAGCTTTATATCCTTTTGTTAACTAAGGGTCTTTTGTATTAAAGACCAAGTGAAAACGCAAATGATGTAGACGTTTTTCAGTGGATGTTTTGTATAAAATAAATTTTTATGCAATATTACTTGCATTATTATACATTTGTATGTATAATTAGGTCATCAATTGAAAAAGAAGTTATTTTACAATTTTGCTTTAGTAATTAGACATAGAGGTAAGACCCATGACAAAGAAAGAATCCATTAAAAAAGTTGTTCTCGCTTATTCCGGTGGTTTAGACACATCTGTTATTATCCCTTGGTTGAAAGAAAACTATGGGTGCCAAGTTATCGCTGTTTGCGTTGATTTGGGCCAGCCAGAAGATTATGAAGCGGTTGAGAAAAAGGCATATAAGTCCGGTGCTTCTAAGGCATACATCGTAGATGCTAAGGAGGAGTTCGTAGCCAACTATGTATGGCCTACTGTTAAAGCTGGTGCTGTATACGAAGGTAAGTATCTCTTAGGGACATCCTTTGCGCGGCCTTTGATTGGCAAAATCTTGGTGGATATAGCTAAGCAAGAGGGGGCCGATGCCATTGCCCATGGGGCCACTGGCAAAGGCAATGACCAAGTACGGTTTGAGTTGGCCATTAAGGCCTTGGCTCCGAACACAAAAATCATCGCTCCTTGGCGGGAATGGGACTTTAAGGGGCGGGAGGAATTAATGGCCTTTGCTGCTAAGCATGATATTCCTGTAGTAGCAACTAAGTCTCATCCGTATTCTATGGACCAAAACGTATGGCACTTGTCCCATGAAGGGGGCGATTTAGAAAATCCTGCTAATGCGCCAAAGGATGATGTGTACTTGGTAACACATACGCCAGAAGAAGCTCCCGATCAAGCTGGGTATGTAACTATCGACTTTGTGGAAGGGGTGCCTGTAGCCGTTGACGGCAAAGCTGGGTCTCCTTTGGAAATTCTTGAGTCCCTTAACGAAATTGGTGCCCATTACGGGGTTGGTGTGGTTGATATCGTAGAAAACAGATTGGTAGGCATGAAGTCTCGGGGTGTGTATGAAAACCCAGGGGGATCTATCATTATGTATGCTCACAGAGAGTTGGAGTATTTGACCTTGGATAGAGCGACTTACCACTATAAGGAATTGATTGCAAACAAGTATGCGGAATTGGTTTATGATGGCATGTGGTTTGCTCCTCTTATGACGGCCTTGCAAGCCTTTGTAGATGCAACGCAAAAGACCGTAAGTGGCCAAGTGACCTTGAAACTCTACAAGGGGAATATTATTTCCGCAGGTACTACTAGCCCATACTCCTTGTACAATCAAGAATTTGTAACCTTCGAAGAAGATGATGTTTATAACCAAGCTGATGCAGAAGGATTTATCAACCTCTTCGGACTCCCATTGACGATTAATGCATTGATGAAAGAAAAGGCAGGTCTGAAATAATGGCTAAACTATGGGGTGGTCGCTTTTCTAAAGGGACAGACAAGGTGGTAGAAGATTTTACCTCTTCTATTTCCTTTGACAACCGCATGTATGCGGAAGATATTGCAGGCTCTAAGGCTCATGCCATGATGCTAGCTAAGCAAGGAATCATATCCCAAGCTGATGCAGATGCTATTTTAACGGGCCTGACTGCTATCAAAAATCAAATCGAGGAGGGTACATTTGACTTCTCCTTGTCCTTGGAAGATATTCATATGAATATTGAAAAGCGCCTCACCGATGCTATTGGTGAGGCCGGGGGTCGCCTTCATACAGGCAGGTCTCGGAATGATCAATGTGCCGTAGACCTCCATATGTTAGTGAAAAAGGCCGTGGTTACTATGGGCCACTTGCTCGTGGACCTACAAAAGGCCCTCTTGGAAGTAGCACAGGAGCATCAGGATGTCATTATGCCTGGCTATACCCACCTTCAACGGGCTCAGCCAGTTCTTTTCGCCCATCATATGATGGCTTATTTCTCTATGATGGAACGGGATTTTGACCGCCTCCACATGATTTATAAGCATGCGGATATTATGCCGTTAGGGGCAGGTGCCCTAGCAGGTTCCACTTATGGTATCGACCAGGCCTATACGCAGGAGCTATTAGGGTTTTCAAGAATCTATGAGAACTCCATGGATGCTGTCTCTGACCGGGACTATGTGCTAGACTTCTTACACTTTGCATCTTCGGTTATGATGCATTTGTCTCGCTTGAGCGAGGAACTTATTCTCTGGTCTTCCTCGGAGTTCCATTTTATCGAATTGGATGATGCCCATTGTACGGGATCCTCCATTATGCCACAAAAGAAGAATCCCGATGTATGCGAATTAGTGAGGGGAAAGACAGGGCGGACCTATGGTCACCTCTTAGGTCTTTATACAACCCTTAAGGGCTTGCCTCTGACCTACAATAAGGACATGCAGGAAGATAAGGAAGGGATCTTTGATGCTATCGATACCTTGACTTTTGCCTTATCCATTAATGCAGCAATGATTCGGGGTATGAAGGTCAATGGGCAGCATATGCATGACGTTCTGAAGGATGACTTCTCTAATGCCACTGATATGGCTGATTATCTAGCTAAAAAGGGTGTTCCTTTCCGGGAAGCCCATGCTATTGTAGGCCAGGCTGTAAGCCATTGTATCGAACAGGGATGTGTCCTTTTGGATCTATCGTTAGAGGATTTTAAAAAGATTTCCTCTCACTTTGATGCGGATATTATGGATGTCCTCCAAATCGAAGCTTGTGTCGCAGGTCGGTCGAATTACTCAGGTACAGCCCCTCAATGCGTGGCTCGTCAGGAGGCGCGGGGAGCGCTTTTGATTAAACAAGAAGAAGAACAACTCGCCCTCTGGGCAGCGAATTGTCAAATTGCAGAAAATTTATAAATTTCAATTATTAAAATACTTGAGTAAAAAAGACTCTATAGGGAGTTTACAAGAGGTTCATATAGGCGTATCTTACCTTAAAAGAGGCCCCCATTTGGGGGCCTCTTTTAAGTCTAAAAAATACTATCCTTTTGGAGGCTATGGTGGTATTATAGTCCTACAATTGTAAAAATACAGATTCACATTCACGCCCATTCCGCAAGAACTGGATCTGTTATAGCGGTATTAACGAGTGAATTAGGAACGAGAAACGCAAGTGAGAAACGGGAACGAATATTCACAGGTGAAAGGGGATTGATACATGAAAAAGACCGCTAAAAAAATGTCAGTATTCCAACTGACAACCATGGTGGCTGCCAATATGTTGGGGGCCGGTATTATTATGTTACCGACCCAGTTGGCGGAGGTAGGAACTATTTCCGTATTGTCTTGGTTGGTGACGGCCCTAGGGTCCTTGATCCTAGCCTATGTATTTGCTGAAGCAGGCATGTTTTCCACCAAGCGAGGTGGTATGGGGGGCTATGCGGAATATCGCTTTGGTCGCCCTGGTCATTTCATAGCCAACTATGCGTATTCCATTTCGCTTATGGTAGCTAACGTAGGGATTGCTATCTCTGCTGTTGGCTATGCGGCGGTACTCTTTGGTGTTAAACTGGGTCCCATCCAAGTAGCACAAGCGACTATTATCCTCCTTTGGTTAGCAGCCCTCCTCAACTTTGGTGGTAATCGTTGGACAGGTCGTATTTCCAATATCACCGTTTGGGGTGCTATCATACCAGTTATCTTGGTGGGAACCATCGGGTGGTATTGGTTTGACCCAGAGCTTTATTGGTCTGCTTGGAACCCGGGCAATTTGCCCTTCTTTGATGCGGTGTCTGCATCCATATCTATGACACTCTGGGCTTTTCTAGGCTTTGAATCGGCGGCAGCTAATGCGGATGCGGTAGAAAATCCTAAGAAGAATGTACCGATTGCCACTTTCTTTGGCACCCTCATTGTAGCGGTTATTTATGTATTCTCCACCAATGTTATGGCGGGGATCGTTCCCAATTTTGATTTGCTTAATTCCACGGCTCCTTTTGGCCTGACATTCACCTATATGTTTAATGGCTATATAGGCAAGTTGGTTATGGCAACCATGATTATATCTTGCTTTGGGGCCTTGCTATGCTGGCAGTTTACCATCTCCCGAGTCTTCAAGACCTGTGCGGAAGAGGGCTTATTCCCTAAGATTTTTGCTCATGTTAACGACAAGGATGCCCCTATAAAGGGCCTATTGATTATCCTAGTTGTACAATCGACCATGGCTTTGGCTACGGCCAATGAGAGTCTCTATCGTCAGTTTGAAAATCTTGTCAATTTAGCTGTATGCAGTAATGTTGTTCCTTATATTTTGTCTTGCTTGGCTGTGCCTCGACTCTTTAGGGAGAAAGGGGCTAGCTCAGGACGGATTAAACGGACCATTCCTCTTTTAGTGATAGCCCTAATCTATTGTGCTTATGCTATATATGCAACTGGTCCTATCGCTATGGTAGGTAGTGCGGTGGCTATAAGTATTGGCATTTGCATTTACCTGGTTGCCTTTGTGATTTATCCAAGGGTAATTGGTGCAAGAAAAAAACAAGTTTCATAAATGATGCCCCCTAGGCTATTTGTCCTGGGGGGCTTTTCATGACCCAAAGAAAATTCTTGTATGTTATCAAAAGCTTATCTGCTCTTGGAAGACCTCTTGTGCTAGAATGTGAGTATCGCAACTAAAAAGGAGAGGACTTATGGATGTTAGTCTTATGTTAGGATTGGAAGTGTGCTTGGCCACCCTGCTTATGGGAACCATTTTAGGCTTGGTGGGAGCTGGTGGGGCTGGTGTGGTTATAGCCCTCCTGACCTTTGGATTTGGTGTTCCTATCCATTTAGCCTTGGGCGTTTCCTTGGCGGCTATGGCCTTTACTACCTTGTCGGGGGCTATTAGTCACTACCGGGAGGGAAATGTAGTCCCTAAGACGGGGATTGTATTTGGCTTAGTGGGAGCTGTGGGAGCCTTTATAGGTACCCACCTGGCTACCATCATTCCAGGTCAGCACCTTCATTACGCTACCGGTCTCATGTTGATTGCCACAGCGTGTCTCATCTGCATACGAGTTTACTTTCCTAATAACCCAATCTTTATCAGTCGGAACCAGGAGGTTACAGGGGGACGTCGCTTCTGGGTGACAGCTCTTATTTCTGGTCTCGTTTGTGGACTCTTATCCGGTACCTTTGGTATTGGGGCCACGCCTTTTATACAATTGGTCCTCATGATAGGTTTTGGGTTAGACCTCTTTAAAACTGTAGGGACCACTATGTTGGTTATCCTACCGATAGCTTGTGCTGGTGGCGTAGGCTATTTCTTAGAAGGAAATCTCAACTTTATCCTTCTCTTGGCAGTCTTGGTTGGTCTTACCTTAGGTGCCTATATAGGCGCTAAGGGAACTCGCCGGGTCCCCCGTTGGTTCCTTAAGCTCATGATGGTCTTAACACCATTCATTGGTGGGGTTATTTTGCTCCTTTAGCATTGTTGCCTTGCAAGCCACATAGGGCTAAGAAAATTAAGATGGTTATCCTAGAGCCCTGTCTTTTCGTGCTATAATGGTCTATAGTAAAAATTATGAGGGAGGCTTTTATGAATACTTTCATTACGCCTGCTGAGCTTGCTGCTCATAAAGACGAATACACTATTATTGATGTTCGAGGGTTGGCTGCCTATGGGGAAGGTCATATTGAGGGAGCCTTCTGTCTAGATATAGATGCAGATTTATCTGGGCCTGTGTCTACACATGGGGGGCGTCATCCTTTGCCTACAGCAGAATCTTTCGCTCACAAGCTATCTACCTTTGGCTTAGATATGGATACTAAGTTGGTGATTTATGATGAGTGGTTGACCTATGCGGGTCGTGCATGGTGGATGTGCCGTCATCTCATGGGGATGCATCAGGTTCAGGTCTTGGCTGGTGGCATTCAGGCCTGGATTAAGGAAGGCTTAGGGCTAACTAAGGAGTCAACGCCACTACCAGAGGCTACTAAGTTGGATTACAATGCGGATCCTATGCTCTTGGCTTTCCATGATGAGGTGGCAGCGGTATCCCGGAAGGGAGATCGTATTCTCGTGGATGCCCGTGCCCCTGAACGATACGATGGGTCTGTGCCTGACGCTATAGATGGTATGACGGGCCACATTCCGGGGGCCATTAATATTTTTTGGCAATCCTGCTTTACCCAAGAGGGACCTAAAAAGGATGATGAGTTACAGGCTATCTTTAAGGATCTCTTAACTAGCTCTAAGGACCTTATCGTCTATTGTGGGTCTGGTGTAACAGCGCCTAACCTTATGTTGGCCATGGATCAAATCGGTTTGTCCGCTCAATTGTATGTAGGCTCATCTTCTGACTGGATGACCTACCCAGATGCGCCTCTTCAAAAAGGTGTAGAATCTGTCAAATAGGTTGGATGTATAGGGCCCAGCATCGCTCCTATAAGAAGGGAAAATCCATGATTTTATTAAATATGCTCTTGCAAATTGTCGTTATTCTCTACTTGGTCTATGCCGTAACAACGCAAGGTTGGACCTATCTCAATATTATTATTGCCGTTTTATGGTTGATATCGTTTGTTTCTGCATCGGTGCAACGGTATGTGTTGGCCAAGAAACGAAAGGAAACAGCCAAGAAAGGCAAATAAAGCTTTTGCACATCATATATGTATATGATAGAATAAGAACAAGTTCATAAGACAGTTTGAAACCATCCTGTCTCTAAACAAAACTACGGATTCTAGCGACATAAGCCTGCCTCCGTGCAGGCTTTTTTGTTGCTTTGCGGCTATGGTTTCCTAGCCGCTTTTTTTGTCCGTTATGCTCTCGTTTTTTGGCATAAGGAGAAAGCTATGAACACCACTAGAAAGTTAACTATTTCCGCTCTTATTATGGCCCTCTATATCGCTCTCTTATACGTGACCGCTGGGGTTTCTTTTGGGGCTTATCAAGTCCGTATTGCGACGGCCTTTTATGCTATGTCCTACATCTTCCCATTCTTGGTTATTCCTATGGGGCTAGCCAACTTTATTGCCAATGCCTTTGGTGGACTCGGCCTGATTGATATGGTAGGTGGCTTGCTTGTAGGTATGATAACGACTGGTCTAATCGTACTTATTAGGAAGTTTAACATTACCTCTTGGGCTATTATCCTCCCTATTATCCTGGTACCTGGCCTCTGTGTACCCCTTTGGTTATCTTACCTCTTAGGCCTTCCTTATGAAGCTCTTGTCATTAATGTCATGATTGGCCAAATTACTCCAGCCATCGTAGGGACAGTATTGGTACGGGCCTTGGAACCAAAACTAAAATCTCTCCTGTCCTTGTAAGGAATATAGGGACTCGAAGGTAAAGACCTTATCTGCCATAGAAAAAGCCACTAGCTGATAGCTAGTGGCTTTTTTATGAGTTGCTACTATTTGTTTTCCTGTAGAGTTTTCTCAACCGACTGCGCTGTAGCCTTGTCTTGCATGCCTGATAAAAGGGCTTGTTCAGAGTGTTCCATGTGTATACGGGCTATGCGGCGGGCCTGCTGTGGGTTATGATCGGCTAGCGCTTCAACTAAGAGCCGGTGTTCTTCCCAGGTTTTGGCTAGACGGCCTGGTTGATTCATAGAAACCGACCGGAAGCGAAAGGTTTGCTCTCTTAGGTTATGGATGATTTCGATAAGTCGGTCGTTGCGAGAGGCGCTATAGAGGACTTCGTGAAAGGCGATGTCTGCAGCGACAATCTTATCGAAGTCCCGGCTTTCCATATAATCATTGATAGAAACTAGATGTCGTTCTAATTCTTCCAATTCGTCTGGTGTAATCCGTTCAGAGGCTAGGCTAGCAGCCAGTTCTTCTAAGGAGGACCGGATTTCAAAGACCTGGTTGATATCCTTAAGAGTAATATCTGCTACGTAGGTGCCTCGACGAGGAATCATGACCACGAAACCTTCTTGTTCTAGCTTGCGGATAGCCTCGCGAATAGGGGTGCGAGATACGCCTAGCTCCTCGGCTAGAGGAATTTCCATGAGACGTTCTCCTGGTGGTAGTTCACCGGATTGAATGGCTGCCCTAAGGGCTTCGCATACGACGTCTCGTAAAGGACGATAGGCATCTAAACGGATGGGCTCAAGGGCTTTTCTAGGCATGGATATCCTCCTCTCCACAGGTTTTTGTAATGAGTGTAAACCAATTATGGCCGCCTTGCTTGATTTCTTCCTGCAGGGCTAGGGCCTGACTCGCCTTATCTAAGAGAACCACCATGGTTGGACCAGATCCGGTCATGAGGGTAGGGAAACCACGAGAGGTGAAGAAGTCTTTGCAAGTCACCAGTTCAGGGTAGAGGGGAAAGATGAGTTCTTCAAAGGTATTACCCGCTTCATTAAAGGCGTCTGTAAAACTTTCATTGGTAATCAAGTCCGATACGAGGTCTATGGTGTGGCTAGTTACCTTGCTGGTTCCATTAAATTGTGCATAGGCGGCTGCAGTGGATATAGATACTTGAGGCTTCACTAGGAGCAGCCAGTAAGGTTCACAAGATTTTTGGAAGGCGAGCACCTGTCCCCGACCTTGACCACGGGCTGTACCCCCTCTTACGAGGAAGGGAACATCAGATCCCAAACTAGCACCGATTGTTTCCAGTTCTTTGAGACTTAGTCCTAAGCCCCAGAACTTATTGAGACCGCGTAACATGGCTGCTGCATCTGCTGAGCCTCCGCCCAGACCGGCCTGGACAGGGGTCCGTTTCAATAGATGGATGGCAGCCCCTTGCTTAGTGCCTGTATAATCTTGGAGGGCTTTGATGGCTTTCACGGCGATATTGCGGTCGTCGTAGGGGATAAGTGCTTGCATATAGTCTGGTAGCTCTGGCGCTGCTCCGGAGAAGACTACAGAATGGTGTTTGGCAAAGTAGATGGAGTCGGCTAAACGGATAGATTGAAAGATGGTATCGATGTTGTGGTAACCATCTGGTCTCTTATCTAAAATAGCTAGGCCTAAATTAATTTTGCTGTGTGCTAATTCTTCCATGCCCCCTCCTAGTGGACCATTGAATTTACCCCATGAGTGGGGTAAGATAACTATGATTAATACTTATTTATTATAGGAGATATCAGGAGAATACGCAATTTGAGAGACCTTTTGCCAAACTGTGGGAGAGGGTTTAGCGGCTCTTAGGTAGTCTTGGGGAGTCTTATGGTCTTATCACCACGTTTGCAGACAATTTGCCATTATGTGTACACCTATGTGGTCATGACAGTGGGGATGGCCCTTTTTGCCTTTGGGGTGGAGTCCTTCCTTATCGCTCACCATATGGTGTCGACCGGTTTTTCTGGCATAGCGATTATCATTTACTATATTAGTAACTTACCGATTGGTATGACCAATGTAGTCCTTAATATTCCAGTTCTCTTTGCAGCATGGAAGTGGCTAGGTAAGTCTTATGTGGTAGTCACTATCTACGGGACCCTCATGTCTTCCTTCTTGATCGATCTCTTTTCCTTTATGGCTCCTAAGATGATCACGCATGACCCCATTATCTCTGCTATCTTAGCAGGGATTACATCCGGTGTGGGCTTAGGATTAGTGTATCGGGTAGGTGGCAATACAGGAGGATTGGATCCTATCGCCTTTATCGTACGCAAGTACTGGGGCTTTCAAATTGGATCCATTACTTCGGCCTTCAACTTCTTGGTCCTCATTGGCGGTGCCTTTGTGGTAGGCTTAGAACCAGCTGCCTACACCTTGGTTAACGTCTTCGTTTTCGCATATGTATCTAATCGGGTTGTGGTAGGTTTTTCCCGTCGTAAGGCGGTCTTTATTATCTCGGATAAAACCCAAGCTGTTTGTACTTGTATTATGCAGAAGATGGGTCGGGGGGCCACTATCCTCCATGGGGAGGGGGCCTATACCCATCAACCTAAGCAGGTTATTTTAGCGGCGGTTAACCTTATGCAGATTGCTAAACTCAAACGCCTAGTAGAAGAGGTAGATGACAAGGCTTTTATGCTCATTACTGATGCCAATGAAGTTATCGGTGCGGGCTTTACGCAGCCCCTGCGCAAGCACGAAAAGACCTTGGAACAAATCTTGGCTGAGCAAGGGCAGCATCGTAATGTGGGATGCAATATAGATTTAGAAATTGAGGATGAACAAGCAGACCCAATAAAAGTGTCTGATAAATAGGCTTTGTTGAGCTAAGTTTCTTCATTGCGACTCATCTTGGCCTAATAAGTCTAAGAAATATAGAAAATATAAAGGAGCAAGTAAAATTTATGGCACATTCATTAGCTGGCCAGCCTGTGCGGGCAGAAGACCTCATTCAAATCCAACCCCTAATCGATGCTTATTACGATTTAGCACCTAACCCAAAAGATAAGGATCAAGTGGTATCCTTCGGGACTTCGGGCCACCGGGGTGTATCCACCAAGGGAACCTTTAATGATCTACATGTGGCTTGCATCGTGCAGGCTGTTTGTGATTTGCGCCGTGAATTTGGTGCTACAGGCCCTTGTTTTGTAGGTCAAGATACCCATGCCCTCTCACAAGTAGCTTTTCAAACGGCCCTTGAGGTGCTAGCTGGGAATAAGGTGCTGGCTGCTGTGGACCAAGACATGGGCTTTGTGCCCACACCGTCTATATCCCGTGCCATAATCCGCTATAATGAGGTTCATGAAGGGTTAGCGGATGGTCTTATTATCACACCATCTCATAACCCTCCTGACAATGGTGGTATTAAGTACAATCCTACTAATGGGGGGCCAGCGGATACGGATATAACACAGCGAATCGAAGAATTGGCTAACCGCTATTTAGCGAACTATGGAGAAGGGATTAAGCGGATTTCTGTCGATAACATCGAACCAGAGGCTCAACTAGCTTATGATTATAAGGGTCTCTATGTGGAAGAATTGGCTCAAATTATAGATATGGATACCATCAAGAAGGCCAGTCTTAAGGTTTTGGTCAATGGGTTGGGTGGATCTGGGGCCCACTATTGGCAAGCTATTTCTGACCAGTATGATCTAGGTCTTACCATCATTAATGTTGACTATGACCCAACCTTCTCCTTTATGACTTATGACCATGATGGGGTAGTTCGTATGGATTGCTCCTCTCCCTATGCCATGGCAGACGTGATTAAACAAATTGGATCTTATGACTTAGCTGTGGGCAATGATCCAGACTATGACCGCTATGGTGTCGTTACCCAAGAGGGACTCTTGAATGCCAATTACTATTTGTTGACTGCTGCAGCTTATCTGTTTGAAAGCCGCTCTTGGCCGTCACAAGTGGGCGTGGGTAAGACTGCCGTCGTTACCTCTCAAGTGGATGCTTGGGCCCAAGAAGCGGGACGACAAGTCTATGAAGTTCCGGTGGGATTTAAGTACTTTGCCCCTCTTCTCTTTGACGGAAGGATTGGTATTGGTGGTGAGGAATCAGCAGGGGCCTCCTTCTTAAAAAAAGATGGTCACGTATGGACCACAGATAAGGATGGGATAATCATGTGCCTTTTGGCTATGGAAATGCTTGCTAAGACTGGCAAGAATCCGGCTGAAACATACCAATTCTTGACAGCCCAACTAGGTCAAACTTGCTTTGGCCGCATTGATGCGCCTGCTAATAAGGGGCAAAAGGCCCGCCTTAAGAGCCTGAGTCCTGATGATTTGCAGACGAATACCCTAGCAGGTGATCCTATTCTCGAGGTGAGAACTTGCTCTAGCTATGGGAACCAGCCCCTAGGTGGCCTCAAGGTTGTCACTGATAAGGGGTGGTTAGTGGCTCGACCATCCGGCACGGAAGACCTCTATAAAATATATGGAGAATCGTCTAAGGGGCAGGCTGGTTTAGATGAATTGTTGAAAGAAGGACAAGAATTAGTAGACAAGGCTCTTAACTAGGTGATGCTACTAGTTCGTTGGATGCGAAGGAAGATCTATAGCCTCATGTTCTCCGTCCTTAGAGGGGCGGAATGACTGGGAATATGATATAATTGTTCTGTATACAAGCTAGAGAACTAGCTTAGGAGTCTAAATTTTACAGGAGTAGAGAACTATGAAACTCGTAATCACCGTAGTAGGGGTTGACCGCGTCGGTATTATCGCCGGTGTAGCAAACGTATTGGCTGAAAAAAATGTTAATATTGTGTCTATCAACCAAACGATTATGGATGGCTTCTTTAACATGATTATGATGACTGAGGCTGACGATTCAGTAGTTCTCGAAGATGTACAAGCCGCCCTATCTCAATTGGGACAAGAACTAGGTGTTGAAATTCGCGCACAACATGCCTCTATCTTTACTGCTATGCACCGTGTAGGTTAAGGAGGGGCTTATGTTATCCATTGAAAATATCCTTGAAACCAACCGCATGATCAAGGACAACAAGCTTGATGTGCGTACGATAACCATGGGCATTAGTCTCTTGGAATGTACTCATTCCGATGGTAAGGTTCTGGCTGATCGCATTTATGACCGGATTACATCCGAAGCGGAAAATTTGGTTAAGACCGGGGAAGATATCGAACGGGAACTAGGGATTCCTATCATCAATAAACGGGTGTCCGTTACGCCTATTTCCTTGGTAGCGGCGGGCTCTAACTTGACTAACTATGTGTCCCTTGCAGAGGCTATGGATCGTGCTGCAAAGACCGTAGGGGTTAACTTTATTGGTGGTTTCTCAGCCCTCGTAACTAAAGGGGCAACGAAGTCCGATAAGATTTTGATTGACTCCATCCCAGAAGCCCTGGCTACGACGGATATCGTATGCTCCTCCGTAGGAGTAGGATCTACCAAGACCGGTATCAATATGGATGCAGTTCGCAAGATGGGGGAAATTGTAAAACAAACTGCTGATTTAACGGCGGATACTGATGCTTTGGGCTGTGCTAAATTAGTTATTTTCTGCAACCCAGTGGAAGACAATCCATTTATGGCGGGTGCTTTCTTTGGTGTAACAGAGGGCGATTCCGCTATTTCTGTGGGCGTTTCTGGACCAGGCGTTGTGAAAGCAGCCTTAGAAGAAGTACGAGGCGAACCATTTGATGTCGTTGCGGAAACCATTAAACGGACGGCCTTTAAGATTACCCGGGTAGGTCAATTGGTGGCTCAAGAAGCCTCCCGCCGTTTAAATAAACCATTTGGTATCATCGACTTATCCTTGGCGCCAACTCCAGCGGTGGGCGACTCAGTTGCTCATGTTTTGGAAGAAATGGGTTTGACTTCTTGTGGTTGCCACGGTACTACAGCAGCTCTGGCCCTTTTGAATGACGCAGTTAAAAAGGGCGGTCTCATGGCTTCCTCTCATGTAGGTGGTCTCTCTGGCGCCTTCATCCCTGTATCGGAAGATGCAGGCATGATTGATGCTGTATCCTGTGGATCCCTCTCCTTGGATAAGTTGGAAGCTATGACTTGTGTTTGTTCCGTAGGTCTGGATATGATTGCCATCCCTGGTGATACATCGGCAGCTACTATTTCCGGAATTATTGCTGATGAGGCTGCTATTGGTATGATTAACAATAAGACAACAGCCGTTCGCGTTATTCCTGTACCGGGCAAGGGTGTGGGGGAAATGGTTGAGTTTGGTGGTCTTTTGGGCTATGCGCCAATCATTGAAGTCTCCCCATACTCTTGCGAAGAATTCATCGCACGGGGTGGTCGAATTCCTGCGCCAATTCGCAGCTTGACCAACTAATGATATCCTTATCGTATGGCCAATTTTCGACCAGAAAATGGGTCATGCGTTTTCTTGCTTTTTATCCTATTTGTTTCTGAAGGAGGCAATCCCATGTTGGATTATCCTATCGTGGCCTATGTGATAGCCTTTGCTATTGGCTTGGTAATCACCTTTGCAACGACCCCATTGGTCAGCAAGTTGGCGGTAAAAATTGGAGCCATTGATAAACCAGATGCCCGTAAGGTACATCATGGTGCTATTCCCCGTCTAGGGGGGCTAGCCATATTTGCTGGTTATATCATTTCACTGATTTACTGCTTCCCTGCTAGTCAAATGCATGAACTTCTAGGCTTAGTTCTAGGGACTTGCATCCTGGTAGCCGTGGGCATTTGGGATGATGTGAAACAAATTGAACCAAAAACTAAGCTCATGGGGCAGATTATTGCGGCAGCTGTCCTCTGTGCTTATGGGATTCGGGTAGATTTTCTTAGCCTGCCTGGAGGAGGTACCCTCTTCCTCCATTATTGGTCTGTGCCACTGACTATCTTTTGGATTGTAGGCTTTACCAATATTGTTAACCTTATTGATGGGTTAGATGGTTTGGCCGCTGGCATTTCTGGCATTGCCTGTCTCGTTGTTTCCGTTGTCCTCATCTCTATGGGTCAATACACTTGCGGTGTGGCAGCCTTGGGATTGGCTGGGGCTATTTGTGGGTTCCTTCCTTATAATTTCAATCCAGCTAAAATTTTCATGGGAGATACAGGGTCTATGCTCCTAGGCTATACGGTGGCGGCCATTTCCGTTATGGGCGTTGTCAAGACTGCTGCTGTAGCCGCTTTGGCGGTGCCAGCTATCGTTTTGGGCTTACCGATTCTGGATACCTTCTTCGCTATTGTCCGTCGAAAGATTTCTGGACGCCCTATCTTTAAACCAGATAAGGGCCATGTTCATCACCGCCTTTTGGCGCAAGGCCTTTCGCAAAAACAAGCAGTTCTCATGATGTATGCTGTTACAGCCTTTCTTGGTGGTGTGGCCGTGGTCGTAGCAGAAGTAAATGCTTGGGTAGGGGCTGCCTTGGTTTTAGTCCTCTTCCTTGCCTCCATCGTTGTGGCTCGGCGCCTTGGTGTTATCGCACGCACTGACGCGACAGCGCATCCTTTGGATCCTAAGAAAAAATAATTGCTAAGGAGATTTATATGTTAAAAGTAATGACCGTATTTGGGACTCGTCCTGAAGCTATTAAAATGGCCCCACTTGTAAAGGCCTTGCAAGCAGCTCCTGATATGGAGGCTATTGTGACCGTAACTGGTCAACACCGGGAGATGTTGGACCAAGTTATGGACCTTTTCAACATCAAACCGGACTATGATTTAAATATCATGAGCCAAGGTCAAACTTTATATGACGTAACGACTAAATCTCTAATGGGGCTTAAATCCGTATTGGAAGAAGCTAAACCTGATGTGGTTCTCGTCCATGGAGATACGACTACTACCTTCGCTGGTGCCTTAGCTGCCTTTTATCAGGAAATCCCTGTGGGTCATGTGGAAGCAGGCCTCAGAACGGGTAATATTTACTCTCCTTTCCCAGAAGAAGCTAATCGTAAGTTGACCGGTGCAATTGCTACCTATCATTTTGCTCCAACAGCTAGTTCTGAGGCTAATCTCAAAAAAGAAAATGTGAAGGAAGATCACCTCTATGTAACGGGTAATACAGTTATCGATGCCTTGGATACTACGGTTAAGAAGAATTATACCTTTGCCGATTCCGCTCTCAACGACTTGGATTATGACCACAAGCGGATTGTCCTCGTCACCACTCATCGCCGGGAAAATTTGGGTGAACCAATGCGCCATGTCTACCAAGCTATCCGTCAGCTTATCGCTGATTTTGATGATATTCAAGTGGTCTTCCCTATGCATAAAAACCCAAAGGTACGGGCTGTGGTCCAAGAAGAATTGGGCCATGTTGACCGAGTAACCCTTATTGATCCATTGGACTACGAACCATTTGCTAACCTTATGGCTCGGTCCTATTTGATTCTTACCGATTCTGGAGGAATTCAAGAAGAAGCGCCAGCCTTGGGTAAGGCCGTTTTAGTCTTGCGGGATACTACAGAACGGCCAGAAGCTGTTGCCGCAGGGACGGTTAAACTTGTAGGGACAGATAAAGAGGTTGTTTACAAGGAAGCCTCTGAACTTTTGTCCAATCCAACCGCTTATGCGACTATGTCCAATGCGGTTAACCCTTATGGGGACGGACAAGCTTGCCGTCGTATTGTGGAGGCCCTTCGTCATGAGTTTTTAGGTGATGCTCCAAAACCAGATCGTTTCGGTAAATAGATAGATGGACTCTTCGGAGTCCATTTCTTGTATAGGAGGACCTATGGAAGAGGAAAAGAAGGTTACCATTGACCCTAAGGTGGAAGCTGGTCATAAGCTTATAGCTGACCTAGATCAAGAACTGGTGGATCAGGCTGACCAAACCCGACAGGCTTTAGATGAAATCGATCGGCGCTACCGGGATAGAGTAGCTCAGCGTAAAGCACAAGAGGTGGCTCGCCAAGAGGCCTTAGCAGCTAAATTTGGCAAAAATAAGAAGGCCCTTTCTAAGCCAAGTGCAAAGCGGCTGGCCTTCAAGGATGATTCCTGGGCCAAGTCTTTGGCGGTGGCTTCCTCGGCTGGGTTCACCCTCTTGGTGGCTGTAGGAGCTTGTCTTTGGCTTGGCAACCAATTAGATACCTATCTTGGCACAGATCCTATAGGCACTGTTTGGGGTGGCCTCATAGGAGGCTTTGGTGGTCTTTATTTAATGTATAAAGAACTGACGCGGTAATAAAGGTATGAATATAAGAGACTTACTCAAATCTATAGGCCAGGCCTGGCTAATGGTTTTAATCATAGGCCTATTAAGTCTTTGGTCTGTAGGATTTACGGACCAAATCTCAGGTTGGCTCTGGGGAATGGGGACTATGGCCATCTACTTTCTTATGCTAGCCTATCATAGTCACACTATCCAAGGAGTGGATACGAGAGATGTAATCAGCAAGGTGCGATTTCAAATGATGCAACGCCTACTCATGATTGTCGTGAGTCTAGTTATTGCTCTTGCCTATGTTCATCCAGCTATTCCTAGCCTAGTCATAGCCTTGGCCATCATGCATCCCGTTTTATATGTAATCCAATGGCGACTCAAATAAGACTCCTACTTATGAGGAGTCTTATTTTTTTGGATGTATTTATGAAGGTAGGTTAAGGAAGATGAGGGCCTATATGATATTTTTCTCTAACTGAGACTAGGACGAGGAGTCCTATAAATTTTTTAACTATATTAATCT
>URPV01000007.1 GCA_900549805.1 uncultured Veillonella sp. | reverse complement strand
ACATTCAAAGGCCAAAACAACATCACTCGTTACGAAATGGCTCAAATGGTAGCTAAAGCAATGGCTAACCAAGACCGCGCTAACGCAGAACAACAAGCTATGATCAATCGTTTGGCTGATGAATTCTCCAACGAACTCAACAACTTGGGCGTACGCGTATCCAACTTGGAAGACCGCGTAGGTAACATCAAAGCTACTGGCGATGTTCGTCTCCGCTACCAAGGTCGTGAATATGACAAAATCGGCCAAGGCGCTACTTCCAAATCTAAATTCGATATGCGTGGTCGCGTACAATTCAATGCTAATGTAAACGAAAATACAAAAGCTGTATTGCGCGTAACTTCTGGCAACATTGAATTCGGCAATGCTACTGGTAACTCTGCACAAAGCTCTAAAGCTATCTTCGATCGTGCATACGTACAACATAACTTCGGCAAACGCGTAACTGCAACTGCTGGTCGTTATAACCAAACTATCGGTGCAGGTCTCTTCTATGACAACACATTTGATGGTGCTAACATCAAAGTTGGTAACGATAAAATCGCTGTAGAAGGTGCTTATGGTTACCTTACTTCCGATGCTATCAACGCAGATGCTAAAGCTAATAAAGAATTCGCTTATGCAGCATTGACTGGTAAAGTGGGTCACTACACTCACCTTGGTGGTTTCTATGGCGACCTTAAAAATGATGTAGCTGCCACAGTTAAAGCTGGTAAATACTATGGCTTCAACGCTGACGTTAACTACAAAAAATTGTGGGTAGGTGGCGAATGGTACAAGAATAAAGATGTTGAAGACTCCAATGCTTGGGTAGCAGGTGTAGGCTTCGGCAACTATGACATCTCCAAGGCTAACACTTGGGGTGTTAAGGTTCAACGTTTCGACCTCGACAAAAATGCTAACACTGTTGACTCCACATGGAACCATGTATACACTTCCAACTACAAAGGTTGGATGGCAACTGTTGATTATGCATTGGCTAAGAATGTTGGCTTGTCCGGTTACTATGGCTTTGACTCCAAAGAAAAATCCACTGGTAACGATAAAGGCGACTTCTACCGTGCAGAACTTAACTACAAATTCTAATTTGTGGTTATCAAAAAAGAACTCCTTCGGGAGTTCTTTTTTTTGCCCTTGATTAACGGGTTAAATACTTTATGTGATGGGGGCTGTATAAAATTGATGGACTGTGTCAATTACAAGAGGATTGTATTTGGATTAACGATGAGTGAGCAGTATATCTTAGACAACGTAAGTGGTCATAGGCCTTAGTATACCCTTTGAAGAACTTATGGATTGTATAAAATATAAAGGAAAACTTGCGAGAAAGTTTATAAAATGTTAATATATAAATAGATTAGTTCTACACATGATGAGGAAACAAGGAAACTCACAAACCGTAGAGCTGATGCAATTTTGTTTTCCGAATTGAAGAAAGAAGGAACACACAATGAAAAAATTTGCAGCAGTATTCGCAGCAACAGCATTGGTAGGTGTTACAACTGCATTCGCAGCTAACCCATTCTCCGATGTAACTCCTGATTCTTGGGCATACCAATCCGTAGCACAATTGGCTAACGCTGGTGTTATCAACGGTTACCCAGATGGCACATTCAAAGGCCAAAACAACATCACTCGTTACGAAATGGCTCAAATGGTAGCTAAAGCAATGGCTAACCAAGACCGTGCTAACGCAGAACAACAAGCTATGATCAACCGTTTGGCTGATGAATTCTCTAACGAACTCAACAACTTGGGCGTACGTGTATCCAACTTGGAAGATCGCGTAGGTAACATCAAAGCTACTGGTGACGTTCGTCTTCGTTACCGTGGTTCCGAAGATAGCGAAACTAACGGCAAAGCGTATGGCTTGTCTAACAAAAACTCTAAATTCGACTTCCGTGGTCGCGTACAATTCAATGCTAATGTAAACGAAAACACTAAAGCTGTATTGCGCGTAACTTCTGGCGATGTTGAATTCGGTGATGCTACTGGTGGTACAACTTCCTCCAAAGCTATCTTTGACCGCGTATACGTTCAACACAACTTTGGTAAACGCGTAACAGCTACTGCTGGTCGCTACCAACAAACAATCGGTGCTGGTCTCTTCTATGACAGCACATTCGATGGTGCTAACATCAAAGTGGGTAATGATAAAATCGCTGTAGAAGGCGCTTATGGTTACTTGTCCTCTGATAGCATTCACGATAATGCTGAATCCAACCCAGAAGTAGCTTATGCAGCTCTTACTGGTAAAGTAGGTCACTACACTCGTCTTGGTGGCTTCTACATGGATCTTAAAAAAGGTCTTAACCTTGGCAGTGCGACAAACGCTGATTTGGCAGGCAAATATTACGGCTTCAATGCTGACGTTAACTACAAAAAGACTTGGGTTGGCGGTGAATGGTTGAAGAACAAAGACGTTGATAACTCCACCTTGTGGATTGCAGGTGTTGGCTATGGCAACTTTAATGTTTCCAAAGCTAACTCTTGGGACGTTAAAGTTCAACACTTCGATCTTGATAAAAATGGTTACCTCCCTGATTCCAAATTCGCTGCTCTTGGCTACAAGAACAACGCTAAAGGTTTCTTGGCAACTGTTGACTATGCATTGGCTAAAAATGTTGGCTTGTCCGGTTACTATGGCTTCTCTGTTGAAGACCAAAAAGGTAACGACAAAAACGACTTCTACCGTGCAGAACTTACCTACAAATTCTAATTAGTGGTCATCAAAAAAGAACTTCTACGAGAGATCTTTTTTTGTGCTTAATTATCTGTGTTATAATTAATCATATAGATTTCTAGGATTGGTAGACTAAGAGGAGAGAGAGTATGGAAGGCTTCCGTTTACTCATCGTGACCGGCATGTCTGGGGCCGGCAAGACCCAGGCCATGCAAGCCCTTGAGGATATGGGGTACTTTTGTGTCGACAACATTCCCCCTGTTCTCATCCCGAAATTCTCTGAAATTTGTCGGCAAGGGGGGGCTCGTGTAACCCGTGTAGCCCTCGTTGTGGATATTCGGGGTGGTGAGTTTTTCGATGCCCTTTCAGAATCCTTGGAACACTTGTCGACAATGGGGGTCCCTTACGAGATCGTCTTTATAGATGCTACGGATGAAACCCTCATTCGCCGCTATAAGGAGTCTCGCCGATCTCATCCACTAGCCCTTAATGGTCGAATTTCCACCGGTCTTAAGGAAGAACGGGAAATGTTGGATTCCATTCGTCATAAGGCAGATTATATCGTTGATACATCTAATATGAAGACCTCTAACCTGAAGGCCTACCTCAAAGAGCGCTTTGAAGCCGTGGAAAAGAAGGAAGGCATGTCCATTACGGTGGTCTCTTTTGGCTTTAAATATGGCCTACCTTTAGATGCGGATATGGTTTGGGATGTTCGATTCTTGCCTAATCCTTTCTATATTCCTGAGTACCGTCATCGGTCTGGCCGGGTTCAAGCGGTCAATGACTACATTAATTCCTTTCCTGTGACCCAAGAGTTTAAGAAGTACTTTTTAGCTACCTTACAGTTTTTAGCACCTAATTACGAGCAAGAGGGTAAGTCCCAGTTCGTCCTAGCTATCGGCTGTACAGGGGGATTACACCGGTCCGTAGCCATGGCAGAACTGGCTTATGACACCTTTAAAGACTTAGGTTATGCTGTATCTATTGAGCATAGAGATATGGCTAAGAATAGGGTAGAAGAAGATGTTGATCCTCGTAGTGGCGAGATAGAATAGGAGTTAGCATGACACGTCTTAAGTGGTTCCGGTGGTTTGTACCGGGCCTTAATATTAAACGGTGGTTGACCTTATTTGGCCTTGGCGTAGGGGCTGTCATCTTTGGCCTCTCCATCATGCTTAACTACCAATGGATATCCTTCTTTGAGGATTTGGTCCTTCAATACTCCTACCTTTGGTTTGGGGTCTATGATTATGCTGTTCTCGTTGCTGTAGGGGTCGTAGCCATTGCGCTGGGAGCCCTATGTATGCTAGTGGGGACTAGCAAGGTCATCAAGACCATCATCCGCGCTATCATCCCTGAAGGGGAGGGCGTGGGGGATATGATCTTCCAAAATATGCGACTCCAAAAGGGGCCTAAGGTTGTTGTTATCGGTGGTGGCACAGGTCTTTCTAATCTGTTGCGAGGTCTCAAGTCCTATACCAATAATTTGACCGCCATTGTGACTGTGGCTGATGATGGGGGGTCTTCTGGTCGCCTTAGAGAGGATTTTAATATGATCGCTCCAGGCGATTTAAGAAACTGCTTGGTGGCTTTGGCGGATACGGAATCCCTTATGGAAAACCTCTTCCAATATCGCTTTTCGGGCAAGGGGGAACTGTCCGGTCATAGCTTTGGCAATCTCTTCTTGACCGCCCTCACGCAAGTTTATGAAAATGATGTAGAGGAAGCCTTGGAAGCAGCTTCTAAAATCCTTAAAGTCCGTGGTCGAGTGATTCCTGCATCTACGGAGTTTATCAAGCTTTCAGCAGAATTAGAAGATGGTACCGTCGTCCACGGCGAATCTAATATACCTCATGGGGGAAGCCCTATTAAGCGGGTTTTTTCTAGCCCATTAAAGCCGACGCCAGAAGGGGCCGCTTTACGGGCGATTGATGAGGCGGATGCCATTATCTTGGGGCCAGGTTCTCTTTATACATCGATTATTCCTAATTTGTTGATTAAGAAAATTGCTGTTCACCTAAGAGCCTCTAAGGTACCTAAGATTTATGTGTGCAACGTCATGACCCAACCGGGTGAAACGGACGGCTATAGCGTAGCGGACCATATCGAAGCCATTGAACGACATGGGGGACGGGGTTTAATTAATACCGTTCTGGTGAATGAGTCCACCATGGACCAGGATCTTTTAAAAGGCAGGGCAGGGCCCTGTGGCCATTGATATGGACCGTTTGTCTAAGAAAAAAATTCGTACCGTTAGAGCCAATTTGGTATCTTCCAATAATAGGGCTATTCATGATCATGATCGATTAGGTAAGGTTCTTATGGATATTATCTATGCCTTGAAAACGGATATTGAGCCCCACGTATTAGAGTCTTATCTAGAACGTAATGATCACTAAAATATGGTATAATACAATATAAACAACACATGAAGGTATCTAGTTTCTAGATACCTTCTATTTATTGCTTGAAAGGGAGTCCCATGTCATTTGCAGAAGATGTGAAAAATGAACTCTGCCAGTATGAATTAGGCGGGCGGCCAAGGGCTGAAAAAATTGAATTATCTTGTCTTCTTCGCATGGCTGGGTCCCTCCTAATTGGGTCTCAAGGTCGGGTGGGGATACGCCTTGTTACCACTCATAATGCGGTAGCTCGTCGGGCTCTTGGGATGCTTCGTCGCCACTATAAACTGGAGACATCTGTCCTCGTCCGACAAGGGGTTAACCTCCGTAAGCGCAAGGTATACACGGTGACCGTAGAACCTTCTGAGGCTGCTACAGGAGTCTTAGAAGACCTACATTTGTGGCCTATGACAGCTCAAATTCCTCATGATTGGCTATCTGGTATGGAAGAGCGACGGGCCTTCTTGCGGGGAGCCTTTCTGGGCGGGGGGTCTGTCAACAAGCCAGAGGCTGATTATCATATGGAATTTACCACTTCCTCGTCGTTTTTTGCGGATGAATTGATTTATGTCTTGGGCCTATTTGCTATGCCAGGCCGCATGACGGATCGCAAGGAAGACTATGTAGTCTACCTTAAGGATGGGGACTCTGTTACCAATTCCCTTCAGATTATGGGGGCTCAGTCAGCTCTCATGGCTTTTGAGAATGTCCGCATTATGAAAGGGGTTAGAAATGCCATTAACCGGCAGGTTAACTGCGAAACAGCTAATTTACAAAAGGTAGTTAATGCTGCTGTTCGGCAAGTAACGGCCATCCGAATCTTAGACCGAGAGAAGGGCCTAGATAATTTGCCTGATAAGCTACAACTAGTGGCCAAACTGCGGTTGGAAAATCCGGAGGCTAGCTTAAAAGACTTAGAAGAGTTGATGGAAGGGAGCCTATCCAAGTCCGGCATAGGTCATCGCTTACGTAAATTAGAGGCTATGGCGCTAGAGATTGATCCTGTTGCCATGGCAGAGGCTTAAGTTTGTGTGTGAGGATAGGGATTGTCCCTAGATAGGAGTTAGTGAATATGAGAAAATGTCCTATGCGCCGTCTAGTAGCGGCTGTGTTAGCCATGTTGGGCCTGTCTGTGGGGGCGGCTCAAGCTAATTCTATTGACTTGGTTGCTTCTGGTTATTATGGTTTTACTCAATTACCGGTGCAAGTCGATAATACTAAAGGCACCCTGATTTTATCGGATTCTCCTGAGTATGTTGGAGAGCCAGGGGTAACAGCCGCAGGGACCATTAATGGCCTAGGCCGGGTCTACTTTTACCATGTAAATGAAACCAAGGAGCCTATGAAGATTGGTCTAACGGTCCAAAATAAGACTTTTAAACGGCAGACTGTGACCATCCATCGAGAGTTAGCCTCCAAGTCAACACCTGATTATTTTGCTGCTGGTCGAGACCTTTCACAAAAAGATTTGGAAGTACCTCTCTTTGGTAACCAATACTTAGACAAGAAGGCCTTGAAGGCCAAGAAACATAAAGGGGAGCAAGGGCAAGGTGCCGTTCGCACGATTAATGAAGGAGCTATTGACTTGCGCAAGGCTATCCAACCCTATAGCCGTAAAGTTCCTTTTGGTGGACTCAAGCCAGTTGTGGAAACCTTTGTCCTCAAGCCAGGTGAGAAAAAGCAAATCTTTACCAAGTTAGATAATAAGAAGGTTAAGGAAGAGGACCTCTTTACTGGCATGGTAGACCTTACGACGACGGGAGACACCTTTGTAGAAACCTTAGCCCTTCCTTATAAAGCTAAGGTCATGGACTTCGTAGAAGGGGCTAAGTACTTGCCTATTGATGATGTTCGTCTACGGGGAACCTATGTTGATGGGGCCTTTCGGACTTTGTCTGTACCAACTGTATTCGATTCTAATTTAGGAGCAGCCTATGTAGAAGTGGCTAATGACCGAGAAGATCCTTTTGTTCTGGGTGTGGATGAAATGGACCATAAGGCATCGGTTAAAGATGCAGGTAACTTTGGTGTCTCCTATCATTTGACTATAAAGACCCAAGGGACAGAGCCGTTTAGACTCTACTTTAACCCACAGGGTGGTGCTTATTCTGGGTCCTTCTTAGTATCTACAGATAATGAATCCAAGATCTACCATG
The DNA here is from genome assembly GCA_900549805.1 of uncultured Veillonella sp. Taxonomy (GTDB): domain Bacteria; phylum Bacillota; class Negativicutes; order Veillonellales; family Veillonellaceae; genus Veillonella. Next base: position 27,196 of record URPV01000007.1, on the reverse strand, counting down.
TGGGGGATCCTTATATCGGCCATCAAACCATCTTAGATACGGCTTACTTGGGGACCTACCATGGGGGAGACAACCTTTATATCGAGTTTATTCCTGCAGGGGCCTCTAACCTACCTGTTAAGTTCCTTTTAATTCCTGAGAAACAAGTGCGGGAAGCAGCTCCCGTGTCCCTACCAGTAACTACTGGGGATTTGTCGACTCAAGCAGGCGCATCTGCCGATGAATCTACAGCAAAGCAATCTCCTGAGGTAGGTCCTCTAGCAACAGGCGTTTCTGCTGGAGCTGATGATCATACGGTACCAGTACAACTTAATTTGTAAGAGTAATGGGGGACAACCTATAAATAGTATAGATAAGCATCCTCCTTCCCTGGAAGATAGGCTGGATTTCACGGTCCCTTTAATTGACGAAGGGACCGCTTTTTTGTATAATTAATTCAGATAAATTACGGCACGAGAGGCCAATTTACAAGCACCTTTAAAGATAGTCCGGAGAGGCTAATAAGGGAATATAGTTTAACACCGGTCCCCTGGGCTTGGTGTATTCTTTCATAGAAACTATCTGACCTTTTGCCCTGGGCAAAAGGTCTTTTTTGTAAGCACTACGAGGAGGTAGGAATGGCGAACGTTAGCTTGAAAGGGAGAAAACTTTTAGGGCTTCAAGATGCTACTAAGGAAGAAATCCAATTGATTTTGGATGTAGCTCAAAAGATGAAACAGGTCGTTTTGTCAGATGATAAGAAGATTCCTTATTTGAAGGGAAAGGCCATCATCAACTTATTTATGGAACCGAGCACACGAACCCGTTCCTCTTTTGAATTGGCCGGCAAATATTTGGGGGCTGATGTCATTAACATCTCCCCATCTGGTTCTTCTATGGGCAAGGGTGAATCCTTCCGCGATACCCTTTTGACCCTTTCCTACATGGGTACAGATGCTATCGTTATGCGGCACTCTGCAGAGGGGGCTCCTCTTTATGCTACAAAGGCAGTAGAACCACTCATTATCAATGCTGGTGATGGGGCTCATGAACATCCAACCCAAGCTCTCTTGGATATGTTCACCATCAGGGAACGACTAGGATCTATTGCCGGTAAAAAGGTAGTTATCGTAGGTGATATCATGCACTCTCGTGTAGCTCGTTCTAATATCTATGGCCTCACCAAGATGGGGGCTGACGTCCACTTGGCAGGTCCACGAACCTTGGTGTATCCAGAGTTAGAAAAATTGGGAGTCACCGTTCATCATGATGTGCGTGAAGCGGTTAAGGATGCTGATGTAGTCAATGTCCTTCGCATCCAGTTGGAACGGATTAATTCCGCCCTCTACCCAACTAATCGTGAATATGCTCGTATCTTTGGCATTAATAAAGAGGTGTTGGCCTTAGCTAAACCAAATGTATTGGTCTTGCATCCAGGTCCTATGAACCGCGGGCTTGAAATTTCTCCGGATGTTGCCTATTGGGATCAATCCGCTATTCAAGAGCAGGTACGGAATGGCGTATCCGTGCGTATGGCTGTGTTGTACTTAACGATCCATGGAGGTGACGGCAGTGAGCTTGCTAATTAAAAATGGCCGGGTAGTAAACCCAGCAAAAGGACAAAATGAAATTGCTGACGTATTGGTAGATAATGGTGTGATTGCTCAAATCGGTCAAGGCCTAGAGGCTCCCGGAGCAGAGGTCTTTGACGCGACAGGCCTTATTGTAGCACCGGGTTTCATCGACATTCACACCCACTTGCGAGAACCTGGCCAAGAGGCTAAGGAAGACTTTCATTCCGGTACACAAGCAGCAGCTGCTGGCGGTTTTACTCGAGTGGCAACCATGGCTAATACGACACCAGTTGTAGATAATGCAGCCTTAGTCAGAGGCCTACAAAAACAGGCAGAACTTACAGGTCTTGTTAAGGTGAGCTTCATCGGCGCTATCTCCAAGAATCTTGAAGGCAAGCAATTGGCTGAAATGGGTGATATGGCAGAAGCAGGTGTTGTAGGTTTCTCCGATGATGGACACTATGTAGAATCTGCTGCTTTTATGCGCCGGGCTCTAGAATACTCCTCTATGTTCGGTAAGATGGTTATTGACCACGCCGAAGAAGTGTCTCTCACTAAGGAAGGGCATATGCATGAAGGCCTCGTATCCTATGAGTTAGGTGTCAAAGGACGTCCTGCAGTAGCCGAAGATATGGCTGCTTCTCGTGATATCATGCTAGCTGAAATGACAGGTGGTCATATCCATATTGCCCATGTTTCTTCTAAGCATACGGTTGATCTAGTCCGCCAAGCCAAGGCTAAAGGAATTAAGGTAACTTGTGAAGTGACAAGCCAGCACTTATCCTTCACTGATGAGTACCTCCGCCAATATAATCCAGCATTTAAGATGAATCCACCAATCCGGTCTGAAGACCATAGACAAGCCCTATTAGAAGGTTTGAAGGATGGTACTATCGACGCCATTATTACAGACCATGCACCACATGCTTATGAAGAAAAGGACCAAGAATTTTGCTGTGCACCAGCTGGCTTCTCTGGCCTTGAAACCTCGCTAGCAGGGGTTATCACCAATGCCTATGGAGCAGGTAAATTGACCATAGACCAAGTGGTAGAAAAAATGTCCACCCGTCCAGCTCAATTGATTGGCGTTGAAGGAGGCGTTTTGGAAGTGGGTAAAGCGGCGGATATTACCGTTTTCTCCACAGAGGAGCAATGGATTGTTGACCGCAATAAGTTCTACACCAAGGGCAAAACAAGTCCATTCGATGGTATGACCGTAACTGGCCGCCCTAAATTGACTGTCGTCGATGGCAAGATTGTTATGAAAGAAGGGGTTGTACTTCCATGAGAGGCAAACTAGTATTAGAAAATGGTACCGTCTTTGAAGGTGATATTCTTGGCGGGGCACCAACGGTAGGTGAGGTTGTATTCAACACAGGCATGACTGGCTACCAAGAAATTTTGACAGATCCATCCTATGCAGATCAAATTATTACCCTTACCTATCCTTTGATTGGTAACTACGGCACCTTGAATGCTATCTGCCAAGGGCCTAAACCATACGCACGAGGTTTTATCGTAGGCGAACTCTGTGACTTTCCAAGTAACTGGCAGTCCGAAGGCCTTTTCTCTGAGTACCTTCGCCTCCATGGCATTCCTTGCCTCTACAATGTAGATACACGGGCTATTACACGGGCTATTCGTAATCATGGCGTAATGAAAGGCGTTATTGTACGGGCTGATTATCCAGACGATAAGGTGCAAGAACTTTTGGCGCAGGAATTGCCACGTGACCAAGTTATGCGTGTTACCACTAAATGGCAAGGACTTCGTGGGGACCGCAATGCAGAATTCCACGTAGCTGTGTATGATTTCGGGGTTAAAGAAAATATCCTTCGTTCCTTAGAAGCGGAAGGTTGCCGACTCACCATCTTCCCAGCTGATGCTAAGGCGGAAGATGTATTGGCTGTAAATCCTGATGGGATCTTCCTATCTAATGGTCCTGGGGACCCAGCTGATTTGGGCTTTGCCGTAGAGGAAGTGAAAAAGCTCTTCGGTAAGAAACCAATCTTTGGTATTTGTATGGGCCATCAAGTCTTAGCGCAAGCCTATGGCGGTTCAACCTATAAGCTCCCATTCGGTCATCGCGGATCTAACCATCCTGTGCAAGACCTTCGGACTAAGCGGGTGTATATTACATCTCAAAACCATGGTTATGCAGTGGATGAAAACTCCCTAGATCCAAGCAAAGTAGAGATTACCCATCGGTCTGTTAACGATGACACTGTAGAAGGAATGAAACACTTGGAATATCCGATCATTTCTATTCAATACCATCCAGAAGCATCTCCTGGGCCAACTGATAACCTCTACCTCTTTAAAGAGTTCGAAGAAATGATGAGAAAGGGTTGCTAATTATGTCTAACAAAGAATTCCATAAAGTACTCGTAATTGGTTCTGGCCCAATCATTATCGGCCAAGCGGCTGAATTTGACTACGCTGGCACGCAGGCCTGCCGGTCTCTTCGAGAAGAAGGCTATGAAGTGGTTTTGGTTAACTCTAACCCAGCGACTATCATGACGGATGAAGACATTGCTGACCGCGTCTACATCGAACCAATCTCCCTAGACTTCGTTACAGAAGTTATCAAAAAGGAACGGCCAGATGCCTTGCTAGCTACCTTGGGCGGCCAAGTGGGCCTCAATATGGCAGTAGAGCTATCTGAAGCGGGCGTCCTTGAAGAGTATGGGGTGCGCCTCTTGGGGACCTCTCTAGCAGCTATTAAGCAAGCGGAAGATCGTGAACTCTTCAAGGCTGCTATGCAGCGGATTGGTCAACCTGTACCAGAATCCGATATCTTTACCGATTTGGAGGAAGCGGTTGCCTTCGCTAACCGCATTGGTTATCCAATCATCATTCGTCCAGCTTTCACTATGGGCGGTACTGGTGGTGGTATTGCCCACGACGAAGATGAAATGTACGAAATCGCCCGTCGTGGTATTAAGTTGTCCCCCATTCACCAAATTTTGGTGGAACGGTCTGTAGCGGGTTGGAAAGAGATTGAATATGAAGTGATGCGGGATTCTGCTAACAACTGTATTATCGTATGTAATATGGAAAACATCGATCCAGTGGGCGTTCATACAGGGGACTCTATAGTTGTAGCACCATCTCAAACTTTGAATGATATTCAGTACCAAATGCTCCGGACAGCAGCGGTTGATATTATCCGCTACTTGGAAATTGAAGGGGGCTGTAACGTTCAATACGCTTTGAATCCAGATACAAACGAATACATCGTTATTGAAGTAAATCCTCGTGTATCCCGTTCTTCCGCCTTGGCTTCTAAGGCAACAGGCTATCCGATTGCCCGTGTAGCGGCTAAGATAGCTACGGGTATGACCTTGGATCAGATTGAAAATGCCATTACCGGCGAAACCAAGGCCTGCTTCGAACCAACCTTGGACTATGTAGTTACCAAATTCCCTCGTTGGCCATTTGATAAGTTCAACTTGGCAGACCGCACCTTGGGCACACAAATGAAGGCCACTGGTGAAGTTATGGCTATTGACCGGACCATGGAAGGCTCCCTCTTGAAAGCTATTCGCTCTCTTGAAATTGGCCTTGATCATATTGCCTTGCCTAAAATTGCCCATGAAAGCATGGAACAAATCATCGAACGCCTTCACTTGGTGGATGATGAGCGGATTTATGTGGTAGCAGAAGCTCTTCGCCGGGGCATTTCCGTGGAGAAAATCCACTATATCACCAAGATTGACAACTGGTTTATTGAAAAGATTAAAAACATTGTAGTCTTAGAAAAAGACTTGGCGGCTAATGGCGTGACAGAAAGCAATCTTAAAACGGCTAAGCGTTACTCTATGCCTGATGCGGTTATCGCACGCTATGCTAATACGACAGCGGAAGCTGTATTGGCTAAGCGGGAAGAGATGAAACTCTTCCCAACCTATAAGTATGTTGATACTTGTGCTGCTGAGTTTGATGCGAAGACACCATACTACTACTCTGCCTATGCTAGAGAAGATGAAGTGAAACCATTGGGTCAAGAAGGTGTTATCGTCTTGGGGTCTGGTCCTATCCGGATTGGGCAAGGGGTTGAATTCGACTACTGTTCCGTTCATTCTGCTTGGGCCCTTCGCAAGGCTGGTAAAAAATCTATTATTATCAATAACAACCCAGAAACTGTATCTACTGACTTTGATACATCTGACTCCCTCTACTTTGAACCATTGACTGTAGAGGATGTGATGGAAGTTATCCGCAAGGAACAACCGGCAGGGGTTATTGCTCAATTTGGTGGCCAAACAGCCATTAATCTGGCAGGGCCTTTGGCAGAAGGCGGCGTTAAGATCCTTGGTACTTCCGTTGATGCAATCGATATGGCAGAAGATCGGGAGCGGTTTGATGAACTCTTGGCTAAATTAGGGATTCCTCGTCCTGTAGGGGCTTTGGTTACTTCTGACGAAGAAGCCTTGGAAGCAGCAAAGAAGTTACAATATCCACTGATTGTACGTCCATCCTATGTATTGGGCGGCCGGGCTATGGAAATCGTTTACAACGATGGAGAACTCAACAAGTATATGAAAGAAGCGGTTGTAGCTTCTAAGGAACACCCTGTTTTGATTGACCGCTACATGGTGGGCATGGAAGTAGAAGTCGATGCCATCGCTGATGGAGACGACGTTTGTATTCCGGGCATTATGGAACAAATCGAACGGGCTGGGGTCCACTCTGGTGACTCCATGGCTGTATATCCTGCCCAACACTTGAGTCAAGAATTGATTGACCAAATTGTAGACTACACTCGTCGCATTGCGATTGGTCTTAATGTTAAAGGGGTTCTCAATATCCAATATATCGTATCCGCTGAAGGAGAACTCAACGTTATTGAAGTTAACCCTCGGTCCTCTCGGACTGTGCCATTCCTCTCCAAGGTTACAGGGATCAACATGGTAGAATGTGCTACTCGTATCGCTTTGGGGGCTAGCCTTAAGGATTTAGGCTTGCCATCTGGCTTGGTACCAAGCCGCAACTTGGTAGCTGTAAAAGCACCAGTTTTCTCCTTCTCCAAGATGGGCCTCGTAGAAATTGCTTTAGGCCCTGAAATGAAGTCTACGGGCGAAGTTATGGGGATTGGTCGTACTTATTCCGAAGCTCTTTATAAGGCCATTAACGGGGCTAAGATGCGGATCCCTGAAGATGGGACTATACTTATGACCGTAGCAGATCGGGATAAGGAAGAAGCAGCCAACCTCGCTAAGGGCTTTATCGAGTTGGGTTACCACATTGAGGCCACAGGCGGTACTGGTCGCTACTTCAAGGAACATGGCGTTGACTGTAAGGTAGTCAATAAGATTTCCGAAGGGGCAGATAACTGTGCAGATCACATTAAAAATGACTCTATCGACCTCGTTTTGAATACCTTAACTGCTGGCAAGCGTCCAGAGCGGGAAGGATTCCAATTGCGCCGCTTAGCGGTAGAAATGGGGACGCCATGCCTTACATCCTTGGATACGGCCCGGGAAGTATTGCGGGTTGTAGCAGATCGTAAGAACGTGGCTAATCAATCCGTTGAAGCAATGCAAGATTTCAGATTGGAGAAATAATATGAGCGGTTATGTAGAAATGGGGACTATTCTCTCTAATGACCAAATTGGTAGCGATGTGTGGATTATGGATGTCCATGCGCCTCAACAAGCAAAAGAAGCCAAGATTGGTCAGTTCTGCAACGTCCGCGTAAGCCAAGGGACGGCGCCTTTGTTGCGTCGTCCTATTAGCTATGCTGGATTCGATGCAGACAAGGGGACCATCACATTGCTCTACCGCGTTGTAGGTCAAGGGACCGAATTGATGACTCGCATGAAGGTAGGGGAGCAATTGGATTGTTTAGGACCTTTGGGCCAAGCTTTTGAAGCCTCTTCGAACATGCTTCTCGTAGGTGGTGGCGTGGGTATTGCCCCTATGCTTTGTATTGCCTCTCATTTAGAAAAGGGTCAAGAGGCCCAAGTAATCTTGGGCTTCCGCAACCAAAGCGAAAGCTTCTGGGCGGATCTCTTTAAGAATACACCTGTTAAGGTGCACATCACTACAGACGATGGATCTATGGGGACTAAGGGGTTCCCAACAACTATCATGCCTCACTTAATTAAGGCTAATAGCTTTACTTCTGTTATGACTTGTGGTCCCATGCCTATGATGAAGGGGGTCGCTAAGGTGGCTGCTGATCAAGGTGTGCCTTGCCAGGTATCCTTAGAAGAACGGATGGGCTGTGGTACTGGTGGCTGCTTGGGTTGCGCCTGTGATGGACGCGATGGTAAGCGCTATAAGGTATGTAAGGATGGTCCTGTATTCCCTGCTGAGGAGGTGTTCTTCTAATGGTTGAACGCGATTTAAATCATACGGTTCAAGCAATTGACCGTCTCGCTATCGATTACTGCGGGATCAAAATGAAGAACCCAATTATTGCTGCCTCTGGGACTTTTGGCAATGGACCTGAATACGCCCCTTATCTTGATTTATCTAATGAGGTGGGCGCTATTTCCGTCAAAGGCTTAACCCCGAAGGGACGGAACGGTAATAAAGGGACTCGTATTGCGGAGACCCCATCGGGCCTTTTGAATTCTATCGGCTTAGAAAACCCTGGGGCAGAATATTTTGTGGAACATATTCTACCTGACCTTAAGAAGTATGATGCACCACTCTTGGCTAATATGTCAGCTGGCTCTGTAGATGAGTTTGCGTGGATGGCAGAAACCCTTGCGGTAGAGGGCATTGCTGGACTAGAAGTCAATGTATCCTGTCCTAATGTAGAGTGCGAGGGTATGGCCTTTGGGGTGGACCCTAAGGTAGTAGAAGCGGTCACTAAGGCCGTTCGTGCTAAGACAAATAAGCCTGTTATTATCAAGCTGTCTCCTAATGTAACGGATATTGCTGAAATTGCTCGTGCCTGTGAGGCTGGTGGTGCTGATGGGGTCAGCCTCATTAATACCCTCTTGGGTATGGCTATCGATCCACGGACCCGCCGTCCAATTTTGGGCAATATTTACGGTGGTTTCTCTGGACCTGCTGTTAAACCAGTGGCGCTCCGTATGGTCCATCAAGTATCCAAGGCTGTAAAGATTCCTATTATTGGCCTTGGCGGGATCATGACAGGAAGTGACGCAGCGGAATTTATGTTAGCGGGTGCTTCTGCTGTACAAGTAGGCACCGCTACTATGATAGACCCTAGGGCTATCGGACGCATTGCTCGCGAATTGGATCACTACTGTCAAGAACAAGGCTTTGAATCCGTCTCTCAATTGACGGGTGCCTTGATTATGGACTAAATTTAACATGAATAAAGAAAGAGCCCTTGGCTTAGATATTGTCTAAGCCAAGGGCTCTTTCTAATGGTTATAAGTTAGCTTCGTAAAACTCAATAAATTGTTGGGCTACAGGAGATAGGGCATGGCCTTTAAGGATGATGAAGGCCTTTTTGAAGGTTTCAGAAAAGTCCTTTACCTTAACCCGCATCATTTGCCGTTGGTTAATGGCTTCTTTTTCCTCCATAGGCACTAGGGCTATGGACCGGCCTGTAGCAGCCCATTCGATAGCGGCAGCCTTAGTGGTAGAAATGATGGACACATTGAGGGTTTCTAAATTAGCGAGGGAGGACTGATTAATCATCCGCACAGACCCTCCGGATAGAGCTAGAGGACGGTTCTTAATATCATTCCAGGTAATATCATTCTTGTCCTTATCCGCAAAGAAGACATCCTTTCGGAAGATAGCATAGAGTTGCTCTTCTTGGGTAAAGATGATGTCAAATTTTTCATGGTCTACCATGTGCTCGTTGACAATGCCCAACTCGGCTACACCAGTAATGAGCTTTTCCACTACATCCGCCATGAGCCCTTCGTAGAGTGCGTATTGGACGGACGGGTATTTTTGTGCAAAGGCTGGAAGGTGTTGCTGTAGAATTGACGTCGATCGAGAGGCTGATGCAGCAATCCGTAAGGTTCCGTCAATCTTTGCAGTTAAAGCCCGCACTTCATTATGGAGTTCTTCGTCGATGGCACAGAGTTGTTGTGCCTTGTCGTAGAAGATACGGCCTGCTTTGGTGAGCTCTAATTTGGCCCCCCGTTGCCCCCGCTTAATTTTGAGCAGAGGAGTTCCAAATTCGGCTTCCAAATATTTGAGTTGTTTGGAAAGGGCTGGTTGGGTAATATGTAAAATTTCAGCGGCTTGTGTCATATTGCCAGCTTGTATTAGGGTGATAAAGTTATGGTAGTAGGATGTGTCCATAGAATCCTCTCTTTTTTTATAGCCTCTATAGGTAGATGGGAAGTAAGACGGATCAGTCCTTATTGGTGGAACCATCCGATTCTTGATAGGGAAGACTTACTTCTTGTAGGTCGCCGCATTCAATGATCGCCTTGCCACCAGTGGCATTGGTGATGGCCTCTGATAGGCTACTTAAGTCTTGGGGTGGTACATAGACGGCTAGGCTTACTTGTGCGCCGAAGTCGCTAGTATAGCTATAGCCCTGGTCGACTAAGAGGCGTTCAATACTTCCGTAAAGTGCGTAGTCTAGTGTGACATGTAAGACTTGTCGAAGGGTATGTAATTCTTTGGGGGCTCCATGGGTGGCCAAGGACGCTGCGTGGGAGTAAGCTCGAATAAGACCTCCGGCCCCGAGTTTAATCCCTCCAAAATAGCGGGTAACTACGATGGCCGCGTTGGTTACGCCTGTTTTCTTGAGGACTTCCAAAATGGGTTTGCCTGCTGTGCCAGATGGCTCGCCGTCATCTGAGGACCGCTGTTGCTCTTGGCGAGGTCCTATAGCAAAGGCTGTACAGTTGTGGCGGGCATCCCAAAATTCTTTTTTTATGCTAGTGATAAAGGACTGGGCCTCCTCCTCGCTTTGGCAAGGGGCTATACTAGCGATAAAACGAGACTTCTCTATAGTATATTCTGTGCGATAGGACTGGCTGACCGCTATATAATCCTTTTGTTGGCTTATGTCTCGCATGGCTAATCCTCATTTTCACACTAAATATATATCATTATAACAGAAAACTAGACATAATATAACTGTTCGTTATAGTTAAAACATAATGAATGCTCAAAATTTGACATTGTTTATCATCTAGGTGTAACCTTAAATAGTAAATCCTGTAGAATTACTAGGGAATTAAAACCCTTTTTACAAGGGAATTGTGAGCATGATAAAGACTCCTATTTTGTGAAAGAGGTTAGGGATGAAAAAAGAGTTTGATATTACAGGCATGCACTGTGCGGCCTGTGTAAAACGGGTAGAGAATGTCGTATCTAAATTAGACGGCGTAGAAGATGTTAAGGTAAATCTTTTGACTCGGAAGGGAACTGTTGACCTAAAAGAAGGAACCAGTCTCACATCAGAGGCTATTATTGGGGCCATTCAGGGTATTGGCTTTGGCGCTGAAGAAGCAGATCCCACTAAGCAAGAAATTGAAAAGCCAGACCTTAAGAAGCCGATTGCACGCTTTGTTATAGCTGCTTGTATGGCTGTGCCAATGATGGTATCCATGTTCTTACCTAATTTCGGGCTAGAAGACTATATGCTACCAATCGGCGTAGAATTTGTCTTGGCCTCTATCGCTCAATTTGGACCGGGCCTTGTTTTCTATAAGGGTGCGTGGTCAGCTATTAAATCCGGCGCCTTAACCATGGATGTCTTGGTTGTTATGGGAACATCGGTAGCCTATCTCTTCTCCATCTATCATTGGCTTATCATGGTTCATCCAGCAGGCCACCATCCTCATGTCTACTTTGAAACCTCCGCTTGGCTCATTACCTTTATCCTCCTAGGGAAACTCTTGGAAGAAGTGGCTAAGGGGCGGACCTCTGAAGCCTTGCAAAAGCTCATCGCTTTGCAACCAGCAGTGGCCCACGTAGAACGGGATGGACAGGTGGTGGATATCCCTACTAGCCAAGTTAAACCAGGGGACCGCATTCAGGTGCGGGCCGGTGAAAAGATTCCAGTGGACGGGACTCTCTTGGAGGGTTATTCCACTGTGGATGAATCTATGTTGACAGGGGAATCCTTGCCGGTAGAAAAGAAGGTGGGCCTTGATGTCATCGGCGCTACCATTAACTTGACTGGCTCTTTTACTATGGAAGCCAAGAAGATTGGCATGGACACCATGCTGTCGCAAATCATTAAGGTCGTGGAAGAGGCGCAAACATCCAAGGCCTCCATACAACGGATTGCCGATGTTGTGGCTGCCTACTTCGTGCCAGCTGTTATTGGTATAGCTGTCCTTACGGGTTTAGTATGGTACTTCCTCTTGGATGGAAGTCTTAACCAATCCGTCCTCTCCGCTACGGCTGTTTTGGTTATCGCTTGCCCTTGTGCGTTGGGATTAGCGACCCCAACTTCTATCATGGTAGGGTCTGGTTTAGGTGCTGAACATGGCATTCTCATTAAGTCGGCTGAGTTTTTGGAAAAGACTGGTGGTCTTAATGCCCTCGTGGTGGATAAGACTGGGACTCTTACTCAAGGGGTCTTGGAAGTTAGACAGTTTACCAACTATGCGGGCCATGAAGAGGACAATATGAAATATATGATGGCCTTGGAAGGAAAGACATCTCACCCAATTGCCATTGCCATGACTTACTATGGGGAAGATAGGGGCTATAACAAGCTGGATCCATCCATAAGCTTAGGGGACTTTAAGGATGTTCCTGGTAAGGGCCTAGAAGGGACTGTTGATGGCCATCTCTTGCAATTGGGCCATAGCCGATGGATGACTGATTTAGGGTATCCAATGGAAGCCATTTTACCTGATGTACTAGCTCTGGAAGAACAAGGGGCTTCTGTTTCCCTCTTAGCCGTGGATGGCACTGTATCCGCCCTCTGGGCCGTAGAAGATCAATTGCGTCCAGAAACTAAGAAGGTCGTCGCTGATTTGAAGAAAAAGGGCGTTGAAGTGTGGATGTTGACGGGGGATAATCGGCGGACTGCTCAATACATCGCCAAGCAAGCTGGCATTGAGCATGTCATAGCAGAAGTCTTGCCTCAGGATAAGGCTTCTAAGGTAGCAGAACTGCAAGCCCAAGGCAAACGTGTCGGCATGGTAGGGGATGGAATCAATGATGCTCCTGCCTTAGCTACGGCAGATATCGGCTTTGCCATCGGGTCTGGTACGGACATAGCCGTAGAAGCAGCAGATATTGTCTTGGTTCGTAATGACCTTAACTCGTTGGTACAAGCTATTAACTTGAGCCGTAAGACCTTGACTAATATCAAGCAAAACCTCTTCTGGGCCCTAATCTTTAACTGTATTGGTATTCCATTAGCCGCAGCTGGTCTCCTTAATCCAATGATCGCTGGTACAGCCATGGCTTTCTCCTCAGTTACAGTTGTATCTAATGCCCTACGGCTAAAATTGGCTAACATCGAAAAGTAAATCAATGATAAGTTAATAAAGCTATCTCAAGACCTGTTAAGGGAAAATCCTTGACAGGTCTTTTTCTTATTTGCTAACATAAGGTGTAAAGCAAATTGCCTTGTCAGAAAAATATAATTAGTTTGACTTTAATAGAGAGAAGGAACGATGGAAGAACGAGTTTTGGTTAGCCTGCTCATTGACTTCTATGGCGCCTTATTAACAGAGAAACAACTACAATGCATAGTACTTCATCATGAGGATGACATGTCCCTAGCAGAAATTGCTGATCAATTGGGGGTGTCTCGTCAGGCCGTGCATGATAATTTACAGCGAGCCATGCAGATCCTTAATGGATATGAAGAGTCCTTGCATTTAGTTAGGAATTACGAACGCCGTGAGGCTTTAATCGACAAGATGCGGCAGGAACTAGAGGCAACGGTGGTTGATAAAGCCGCCATGCAACAATTGTTGGCGCAAATGGAGGGATAGTATGGCTTTTGACAGCTTGACAGAAAAACTACAAAACGCCTTTGACTCCTTGAAGGGGAAGGGAAAAATCACAGAAGAGGATGTGAATTTTGCTCGTCGTCAAGTGCGGACGGCTCTTTTAGAAGCGGACGTAAACTTTATGGTGGCCAAGGATTTTATCAAGGCCGTTAAAGAAAAAGCCCTAGGGGAAGAAGTCTTTGGGTCCATGAATCCGGCTCAAACGGTTATTAAAATCGTTAACGATGAGTTGACAGAGCTCTTAGGTGGGACCCAGTCCCGCATTATGATTGCGTCCAAACCGCCAACAGTCATTATGTTGGTGGGCCTGCAAGGGGCAGGGAAGACGACTACTGCTGGTAAGTTGGCGGTCTACCTTCGTAAGCAAGGTAAACATCCACTTCTTGTAGCAGCTGACGTATACCGTCCGGCGGCCATTAAGCAATTGCAAGTGGTGGGCAAGCAAATCGATATCCCTGTCTTTGCAGATGAACGACCAGGTGCGGATCCGGTGGATATTGCACGACGGGCTGTAGAACAATCTACATCCATGTTAAAAGACGTAGTCATCATCGATACGGCAGGACGCTTGGCTATCGATGAGGTTCTCATGGATGAACTGGCCCGCATCAAGGGGCAAGTGAAGCCGCATGAAATCCTCTTGGTTGTGGATTCCATGATTGGCCAAGACGCGGTGACAACGGCGCAAACTTTTAATGAAAAATTGGGCGTTGATGGCGTTATTCTCACCAAATTGGATGGGGATGCCCGCGGTGGTGCGGCCTTGTCTATCAAGGCTGTAACTGGACTTCCTATCAAGTTCACCGGGGTTAGCGAAAAAATGGATGGCTTTGATGTGTTTTATCCTGATCGTATGGCCTCTCGCATCTTGGACTTAGGCGACTTTAAGACCCTGATTGAGTCCGTTCAGGGAGCCATCGATGAGGAAGAAGCCCGGGAAATGGCCAAGAAGATGGCTAAGAATCAATTCACCTTAGATGACTTCTTAGCACAGATGAACCAAATCCGTAAGCTAGGTCCTCTTGGCAATATTTTAGGTATGCTTCCAGGTATGGGGAAACTCAAGGATCAATTGGGTGACTTTGACCTTAACTCTAAGGAAGTGCGCCGCGTAGAAGCTATCATCAAATCTATGACGGCTGCAGAACGGCAGGATCCCAAAATATTGAATGGCTCACGTCGTAAGCGAATTGCTGAGGGGTCTGGCATGACTGTGCAAGATGTTAACCGCCTCATCAAGCAATTTGAAGAAATGAGCAAGATGATGAAACAATTTAAGGGACTTTCAGGGGGCGGCAAAAAGGGCATGTTCCCTAAGTTACCTTTCATGTAAGATGTAATTCCTCCCTTCCTTGAAGGGGGAGGCATTACGGCACAATTTTATGCCTGTATCTATGGCCTACCTTGTGGGGGAAGGCCATACTATACGTGCCGCAGGCACAGGGCCCACTGCTCAGTCGGAGAGGGGCCCGGACTAAATATTCAAGGAGGTGAATCTCACATGTTGAAAATTCGTTTGACTCGTTTAGGTGCTAAAAAAGCTCCTTTCTACCGTATCGTTGTTGCTGACTCCCGTGCTCCACGCGAAGGTCGTCCAGTTGACACAATCGGTGCTTACGACGCAACTAAATCCCCAGCTATGGTTTCCATCGATGAAGAAAAAGCTATCGCTTGGTTGGGTAAAGGTGCGCAACCTACAGACACAGTACGTTCTTTGTTGAAACAAGAAGGCGTAATGGCTAAATTCGCAGCTGCTAAAAAATAATTAATTGAAAGGCAGATTATATGAAAGATTTGATTTCATTAATTGCGCGGTCATTAGTTACGCAGCCGGATGCCGTTAGGGTTACCGAAGTCGATAAGGGGCATATGGTAGTCTATGAACTCCATGTAGCGCCAGATGATAAGGGTAAGGTCATTGGCAAGGGCGGCCGTATCGCACAAGCGATTCGAGCCGTTGCTAAGGCTGCGGCCATCAAGAAGAACAAGAAGATATCTGTAGATATTGTCTAGGGAGATAAAAATGGAAGAAATGAAACTTCGTGTCCCTGTGGCGGTAAAAGCGGTTGTCACTGAATTGCTTAAAGATCGTATGATCACTGATTTAGAAGAACGTTTACAAACCGTTGACCAAGATTTGATGCAAATCGAATTTCAAGCCCAACGGTTGATGACGGAACAAGCTAAATTAGATCCAAACGGTCTAGCACATATTCGTGAACAAATCGAAGAACAAAAACAACGGGCTAACTCTTTCAAGGCAGAAGTAACAGCTAAGTTGGAAGAAGTTAAAGAGCTTACCTTGGGGGCCGAAATTCCACAAGGTCAGTTGGAACAAGTTATCACTGTCAAGGTGGGGGATAACCTCGACGACATCATGGGTGCTGAAATCATCCTTGAAGACGGTGTAGTAAAAGGTTTCCGTGGCTAATAGAGTCCGGGAAGACTTGTTTACCATAGGCATTATCATTGCCCCGCACGGTGTGCGGGGTGATCTTCGTATTATGCCGCAAACCGATTTTCCCGATCGGTTCCTCGAGATGGATGCCTGTTACATAGATGGTAAAGTCCACCATTTAACATCCGCTCGTTTTCACAAACAATACATTTTGGCTTCCTTTAAGGAAATTCCTGATCGCAATAGGGCCGAACTCTATAGTAAAAAGGAAATTCAAGTAAAGCGGGAAGACCTTGTACCCTTACCAGAAGGACGTTACTATATCTTTGACCTCATTGGGCTAGATGTAGAGGACACCCAGGGCCGTCATTTGGGGACCCTGACTGATGTGTTGCAGCCT
The DNA here is from genome assembly GCA_900549805.1 of uncultured Veillonella sp. Taxonomy (GTDB): domain Bacteria; phylum Bacillota; class Negativicutes; order Veillonellales; family Veillonellaceae; genus Veillonella. The sequence goes on along the minus strand of URPV01000007.1, from coordinate 10,966 downwards.
GGTGCTAACGACGTTTACGTAGTCAGCCAAGAAGGGCAAGCTGATCAACTCTTTGCTAACATTCCTAGCGTTGTTATCAAGGTTGATTTAGAGAATAAGAAAATTATTGTAGACCCTCCAGAATGGATTTAATCCAAGGAGGGTTTTTTTATATATAGAGAGGTCTTGTTCGTAGTATAATATAGGTATATTTGTATACTTAGATTTGACCTATACCTATTGATTGAACATTTGACTGTGTGAGGAATCCCCTATGCGTATTGATTTTGTTTCTCTCTTTCCGGAGTTCTTTGATGCTTTTTTTGATCATTCTATCATCAAACGGGCTATTGAAAGCGATAAACTTCACATGGGGGTGACGAATCCTAGGGATTTTTCCCATAATAAGCACAAGCAGGTGGATGATACCCCATATGGGGGTGGGGGCGGTATGCTTATGATGGCACCACCTATTTTTGAAGCGGTGGAATCCATCACCCAAGAGTCTGGTATCAAGCGTCGGATTATCTTTATGGGACCTGCGGGCCAACCTTTTACCCAAGAAAAGGCCCGAGAACTGGCTAGTTACGACCAAGTGGTCTTGGTTTGTGGCCACTATGAAGGAGTAGATTATCGGGTGGAAGAGCATTTGGTGGATGAAACCATCTCCATTGGTGACTATGTCCTTACAGGGGGGGAACTGCCTGCCATGGTAGTAGCTGATGCGGTAGCCCGTATGATTCCCGGCGTCCTAGGGGCGGCTAATGGGGCCCAGGAGGATTCTTTTTATCAACCGCTTCTAGAGTGCCCTCAGTATACTAAACCTCGTGATTATAGGGGGTGGGCAGTGCCAGATATGCTTTTGTCAGGTCACCATGCCAATATTAATGCTTGGCGCTTAGAAGAGTCCCTCAAGCGAACTTTGCTTAGCCGGCCAGACCTCTTGCATAGGGGTTTGACCCAAGAAGAGGCTAAGGCCTTGAAAAAACTTCAAGAAGAGGGGGCTTTAACGCATATTGTGGATGGCGAAGATAAATAGCTTATAGACTGTGTTAAGACATGAAAAAACTGGAGAATAGGCGGAGATACTAAGGCCTATTTGCTCTTGTTAGATATGAGGTAGGAGATCGATTTATGAAAGCCTTAGTGATTGGCGCAAGTGGCGCTGTTGGTACTCATATTGTGAAGGAATTATTGGATCATCCAAGCTATGATGAGGTCCACATTTTTGTTCGTAAACCTACAGGTATAGTAGCGCCTAAATTAACTGAGCATATAGTTGATTTTGATGTCATGTACGATTGGGCTAAGGAGCTGACAGGGGATGTGCTCTTCTCTTCCATGGGAACGTCCAAAAGGGCGGCGGGCTCTAAGGATGCTCAATGGCGGGTTGACTATGATTACCAATATAATGTGGCTCGTATGGCAGCTCATCAGGGTGTGAATACCTATGCCTTGGTATCCTCTGCTGGGGCGAGCGCTGATTCTTCCTTCTTCTATCTGTCCATGAAGGGGTTTCTAGAAGAAGCGGTAGAAAAGATGGAATTTAAGCATATTGTCATCGCTCGGCCTGCTAGTCTCATTCGACCTAAACCTAAATTGGCTGAAGTCATCAGCTGTCGTGCCTTTGGTCTTATCAATCGAGTGGGCCTTGCTAAGGATTGGGAACCAATTGATGCTGCTGTCGTGGCCCATGCTTTAGTGGAAGAGACGACGGGTCGAGCTCTTAAGGGCAAGCAAGAAGGCTTTAGTCGGACTTGTATCTTATCTAATCGCCATATGCTTGACCGTTATACAGGTTAGGTCGTGTTATATACCTAGCTGTAAAAAGATTTTGCTGGGAGTGCTGCTTCTAGTTTTGGGCTATTTTATATTGTTTAAGAGGGGAGGGTGTATTTGTGGAATTTAAGTGCTATGAGGTCATAGAAATCCAAGGCAAGCGGTATGTCATTATAGAAAAAATTGCCTATAAGAAGAACCTTATGGCTGGCAAGCCCTTGAAGGATAAGTTATCCACTCTGGTAGATGGCTCGATTTTGCGGGCTGATTTCTGGTGTGAATATGGTCTTAAGTCCGCTGATAATGGATTTAAACGGTGGTTGACCATTGAGAATGACCAGAGCCAACAGGCCACCCTTTCCGATCCTGTCTTGCGGTCTAATCCACCAGAATTCTTTAAGCTAGTGGACCAGGGCGTTCAACAGGTTAATCGAGTAGTAGGCGATAGCTTGGCTTCTTTTGGGGATATAGCAGACTATTGGGAGTATGAACATACGGTTGATGGAAAGACCTATACATACTTTAAGGAGTCTTGGCATGAGGGAAAATCTGATTATGCCTTGGGCGAGAAAATTCCCCTTTCATCCATTCGAATCTGCGCGGACCAGGCGGCTAATGCGTTGAGTAAGAAGGCACGTAAACAGAGTTCTGGTGCCCTTCAACTCAAGGTCTATGGTTGGACTTTTCTGGCCATTGCTTTCATTGTAGCTGTCTCCATCCTATCGGATATGTCTTGGCATTCCTTTAGATCTGGTATAGGCTTTCCCTATACCATGGAAGAATACATGGAGGACCACGATGTGGCTTATGTGTTACAGCGGTCGGAAACGCAAGGCCCTCACCATATTTATCATTCCAATTTAGATCCAACGATGACTGCGATTCAATTGTTAGAGGCAATCGATGGTAATGTCTATTGGGTTGATTTACTAGCTGATAAGGAGCAAACGATAATCTTTATATCTACAGAGAATGAAATGTGTATGGTCTATGCCAAAAATGGTCTCACTTATGTGGATATTGGTAAGCGGAAAGAGGTCCAAGCTGATATAGAGAATGAACTTTCAAAGAACCGAAACTATTCCCATATCCTCCAGGCTTATGCCAAGCTCTTGCAAGGCGATGAGGGCGGAGGTTGGGAGGCCTTACGCCAAGATAGTAGCTTGAACAGTGTAGATTATGAACGATTTAAGGAACGGGACCGCTAGTCGTATTAATAGAGCTATAGGAGATAGATAATATGCTTGATATGATTTACATACCAGATATTTTACTTACTATTTTTTATGCCTGCTTTGGCATTTTGTTGATGCTGACGGCCAATACAGTTATTGACTTCTTTGTGCCAGGTAAATTTAGCAAGGCAATTAAGAATGGTAACTGTGCCGTTGCTTGGTTGTCGGCAGGGTCCTTTATCGGAATTGGACAAATCTTGCGGGCTGTGATTATGTCTCCTGCTGTTGGTCCTGTGGATACATCTCTCTTACATGGGATCGTGGCTAGCCTTGTCTATGCAATCTTGGGTATTGTACTCTTTGTCATAGGCTACCTCTTTATTAACCTTTGGCACAAGCAGTATAACCTGACCGAGGAGATTATGAATGGCAATACGGCCGCTGGTATTTTGGTCTTCGGTATTTTCGTAGGATTGGCCCTCGTTGTCAGTGGAGCTGTTCACTAGGAGTTCTTTATGTATCAACCAAGTAAGAAGACTTTACTCCTGACTCTGGCCTTTGTTTCCGTTGCGGGAGCAACTGGTTTGACCTATACCTATTGGGAAGATATATCTTTTGCTGTTTGCCAATATATCTATCCTGAAGCCAACGAGGGAGAGGCTCGCCTAGAGGATAGTGAGGGGACTCGCTATACCCTCCTTAACCATGGCGATGGTAAGGAAACGGTCCTGTATGACGATAATAAGTCCCTTACCTTCCACCGCGACAAGGCTGGTAATTTGCTATGGGATGCGGGACTAGCAGGTCTTTTCCCTAGGATGGCTGCTTCCTACTATGCCTTCCACGGCTTTAATACGCCGCCCGCTCGGATGGATGGCCCTACTATGACCTATCGGGCTATGGCGCCTCTGGAGGCTTACCAAGAACCGGATAAGTACGTAGCTAGGGGGACTGGTGCACATGGCTATGGTGGTAGGAGTTATTGGGGATCTCGATCCGCTAAAGAATACGAAGAAAAGCCTAGTAAACGGTCTAGCTTTGTGGGCCGTAAGGTGGGTTTTGGGTCCGCTGGTGCCCGGTCTGGTAGTTCTTAGGAGGTTTTAATGCAGTCCTATATAGATCAATTGGATAGAAAGGTCTTTACCTTCATTGATTATGAAGGTTATGATGACCGGTATCCAGCCTTGTCCACGCAAGCTTTCCCAAGGGCATTTTATGAGGAAATTCGCCAAGTTTCTCGTGGGCTCTTTGGTATTTTCTGCAAGGCCACCCAAGTCTTCCAAGCAGGGCCAGATGGTTTTGCTGGGCAGATGGATATGCCCCAGGAACTTATTCCCTATCTTAATAAAGCTAATATCTTAGGCTTACCTACGTGGTTGTCCCGCTTTGATTATGTCTTGGATCGGGACGGCCATCTAAAAATGGTAGAACTTAATGCGGATACTCCTTGTTTTCTGATTGAAAGCTACTATGCTAATGGGGTGGCGGCGGGCTTTGTGGGAAAGTCAGACCCCAATGAGGGCCTCCGTGATGACCTAAGGGCCTATTTGGGGGGGATCCATGATGTGGTCATGACCATGGCTAGCAAGGGGCGGATTGAGTCTGCTGGCTCTATCCTTGAGCAGCCCTTTGTCTTTGCTTGCTTTGATGATTATATAGAGGATGCGGCGACCACACGGTTTCTTATGGAAGAAATGAAGGCCGCTCGCCCTCATATGGATGCTCGATTTTTATCCCTTTATGATATGGCTATTGACCCTGGTGGGATCCCACTCGGTGATGGGGCTTATGCAGCAGGCCTTTATCGTCTTCATCCTATGGAACTTCTCATCGATGAGACCACGCCGGATGGGGAGCCTTTAGGACATTATTTCTTGGACCTCTATCAAGAGGGTAAATTTGCCCTCTTTAATCCACCGGAGGCTATTATCATGCAGAATAAGTCCTTTATGGCTTTGGTCTACGCACTCTATTTAACGGATCGATTCTTCACGCCTCAAGAGCGTAAGCTCATTGAAGATTACCTAGTGCCATCTTATTTTGAAAATGATTTTTCTGCTTTAGCAGATGGTTCTTATATTCAAAAGGAAATTTGGGGGCGGGAAGGCCGCCACGTAAAGGTGATGGAAAAGCGAAATGGTGAGGCTCAGCTCCATTTGGAAAAAGAAGTAGATAACTACGATGATATTGTTTGCCGAGATAGCAATCGACTCATGTACCAAGACTTTATCCAGCAAAAGGTTTTTCGCCATAGGGTTGATTCTGGCACTAAAGATGGGTATTTGACCTTGTCCTGCTGTATGCTAGGCGGTAAACCATCTGCCGTGGGCTGCCGTTTTTCACCAGAGAAAATCGCTGGCACGGAAGCTTATTTTGTGCCTTTGATAGTTGAATGATTAATCATGGTAAACAAAATTTAAAAAACACAGGAGATATAAGGCTTTGGCTAATTTATATATAGGGCTTGTTCACTATCCTATAATGAATAAGCATAAGGATGTCATTACGACAGCCATCACAAACTATGATATTCACGATATTGCCCGCGCATCGATTACGTACGATGTGTCTAAGTACTTTATCATCCATAATATACCCGCTCAACGCGAATTAGCGGCTACCATTATGAACCATTGGAAGACTGGTTTTGGGTCTACCTATAATCCGGACCGCAAGGATGCTTTCAGTGGGGTTGAACTGGTTAACTCCATTAGATCAGCCGTAGAAGAAATTGTGGAATTAGAGGGGCAAAAGCCCATCATTGCTACGACTGATGCTAGGACTTATGATAATACCGTGTCCTACGCCTGGATGCGTAGAACCATTGAAAAGGGCGACCGTCCTGTGTTAGTATTATTTGGTACCGGCTATGGTATGACTAAAGAAACTATGGAAGACTTTGACTACATTTTGGAGCCAGTCTACGGCCATGGGCAATATAATCATTTATCTGTGCGCAGCGCCGTTTCAATCATTTTGGATCGCTTGCGGGGCGAAGCATGGTGGACTAAAGAATAATAGGCCGGAGGGGAAGAGACTCCTCTAGACCTAGTAGTTGTGACTAGGAGGGCATTATGTCTGGACATTCTAAATGGGCGAATATTAAACATAAAAAAGGAAAAACGGATGCCTTAAAGGCTAAGGTTACTACTAAAATCAGCCGTGAAATCACTGTGGCTGTGCGCATGGGTGGTGCAGACCCTACAGGCAATATGCGCCTTAAATTGGTTTTGCAAAAGGCTCGTGAAAATAACATCCCTAAGGATAATATCAAACGCGCTATCGACAAAGGCCTAGGTGCTGGCGATGCAGCAGCCTATGAAGAAATGGTTTACGAAGGATATGGTCCTAACGGTGTAGCTGTAACGGTTAATGTTATGACCGATAATAAGAACCGGGCCGCTGCCGATGTGCGCCATGCCTTCTCTAAAAATGGTGGTTCCTTGGGAGCGACTGGCTGCGTAGCTTGGATGTTTAAATCCAAGGGCATCTTTGTTATCGATGCAGAGGGCCATGACGAAGAAGAAGTGATGATGATTGCCCTCGATGCAGGTGCTGAAGACTTCAAGTCTGAAGATGGTGCTTTTGAAATTTACACGACTCCAGAAGGCTTTGATGCGGTAGAAGCTGCCTTGGCTGATGCGGGTATTGAGACCCAAGTGGCTAAGATTTCCATGGTGCCAGATACCTATGTGGAACTCAATGGGGAAGATGCAGAAAAAATGCAAAAAATGTTGGATGCCTTGGAAGACTTGGATGACGTACAAGATGTATTCCATAACGGCTTGTTGCCAGATGATGAAGAATAGGTTTTAGAAAAGGGGTACATCATGATTGTATTAGGCATTCTCTTGTTAGCTCTTGCTGGTGTGGTTTGCACCATGCAATGGAAACTCAAAAAATTCTGGAAGGAAAATTCTGGTCAACGTAAACCGTTGACCGTAAGCGAAGCTATTTCTCGCCATAAGGATTTTGTGACTTGGTTCGCATCCTATGCAACCGCGCAAAAGAACATGCTCCATAAGGCTATGTCAAAAAAGGGCTGGGAAAAGAAATTCCAACACGCGGCTAAGTCTGATCCTCGCTTTAAAAAGATGAAAAAGGATACTAAGTCTGTTCAACAAATGGGCAAATCCATGGAGTTCTCTGCAAAATATATTTTGCCACTCCTTACCTTTGTATCCACCTATGCACTTTATATCATTGGCTTGGCGGCAGCCATCGGCCTTATCTGCCTAATTTATGGCATTGTTAGTCTTGTACTAGCATAGGGGCATAGAATCATACAAGAAAGCCACTCCTAGGGGGTGGCTTTTTTATATGCTGAAAAAAATATGAAATAGATATTGATAAAATTCAAAATGACCATAAATAAAGGGCTTTTTATGCTATAATTAAATAGCAAATTTATGTGGATGAGTCTAGGACTTATCTTTTTTTATGCTAGAGGGGAGGTAGACACATGCGGATTATGGGTATTGACCCAGGAACAGCGATCTGTGGATATGGCATCATTGATGTGGTGGGCAGTAAGTTAATTCCTGTAACATACGGGTCCATTATAACGACGCCAGATAAGACCGATTCAGAGCGTTTGGAAATCCTCTTTAATGATTTGTCTGACCTCTTGGAAAACTACAAGCCTGATAAGTTTGGTATAGAAAAGCTATTTTTTAATCGTAATGTTACGACGGCAATTACGGTGGCTCAAGCCCGTGGTGTCCTCCTTTTGGCAGCAGAACAACAAGGTCTACCTATTTACGAATTCACACCACCACAAATTAAACAAGCTGTTGTAGGTTATGGGCAGGCGACCAAGCAACAGGTTATTAAGATGACGATGAATATACTCGGTATCCGGGAGAAGATAAAGCCAGATGATACGGCGGATGCCTTGGCTTGTGCCATTTGCACAGCCCATTCATCCCACGGGGAGCGTTTAAGAAGGAGAGTGCAAGTATGATCGGTTATGTAAGAGGTATCGTGACCTACCTCTTTAACGATTGCTGCTATGTGGATGTGCATGGCGTTGGTTATCGGGTTTATGTACCTGTTACTACCCGGGCCAACTTGGTCGAAGGGGAAGAAGTGACTCTCTTTACATATACCCATGTGCGTGAAGATGCTATCCTCTTATATGGCTTCTCCACACAAGAGGAATATGACCTCTTTATTCTCCTTATTTCCGTATCTGGCATAGGTCCTAAGGTGGCCTTGGGTATCTTGTCTGGTATGACGCCGGAGGCTTTTAAATTAGCCATTGTTAATGGTCAGGTTCAAACCCTAACAAAATTGCCTGGAATCGGCAAAAAATCGGCGGAACGTTTGGTTTTGGAACTGAAGGATAAGTTAGCTAAGATGTCGACCATAAAGTTAGATACGGCAGCAGCTATCCAACCCATTGGAGTGGGGCAAAGCGGCGCTTGCGGGGAAGCAATTGAAGCGTTGGTATCCTTGGGCTATAGCCAAGATGAGGTCAGCTCTATTGTAGATGGCCTTAACGATGGCAACCTGGACTCGGCAGCCCTTATCAAGGCAGCCCTTAAAGAACTTGGGAAAGGACGGTAAGCATGGTAGAAGATGAACGCCTAGTGGGTAAGGGCGAGCAAGAGGAGGATATGTGGCAGTATAGCCTTCGCCCTCGTTATTTTAAGGAATACATTGGCCAGGAAAAAGCAAAAGAAAATTTGCATATCTTTATCCAAGCGGCCAAGCAACGGGGCGAAGCCCTAGACCATGTTCTCCTCTATGGACCGCCTGGCCTTGGCAAGACGACCTTAGCAGGTATTATTGCCAATGAGATGGGGGTAAACTTTCGTGTGACCTCTGGCCCTGCAATTGAAAAAGCTGGAGACCTAGCGGCCCTCTTAACCAATTTGGATGATAATGACCTTCTCTTTATTGATGAAATCCATCGCCTGTCTCGGTCGGTAGAAGAAGTTCTCTACTCGGCTATGGAAGACTATGCGTTGGATATCATCATCGGTAAGGGGCCATCAGCCCGATCTGTTCGCATAGATTTACCCCATTTTACCTTGGTAGGGGCAACAACACGGGCTGGTTCCTTGGCAGCTCCTTTACGAGATCGGTTTGGTGTGATTGCCCGTTTGGAATACTATAAACAAAAGGAATTAGAACTGATTGTAAGCCGGGCTTCTGATATCCTCAATATCGGTATTGAGCCATCAGGGGCTACGGAAATAGCAAGACGCTCACGAGGAACACCGCGGATCGCTAACCGCCTTCTTAAACGGGTACGCGATTTTGCCCAGGTGGTAGGAGATGGTGTGATTGATAAAAACATAGCTGATGAAGCCTTGTCACGTTTGGATATTGATCCAATGGGTTTGGATCGGATTGACCGTCGGGTCCTTCATACCATTATTGAAAAATTTAAGGGTGGTCCAGTAGGAATTGATACTATTGCAGCAGCGGTATCAGAAGAACGAGAAACAATTGAAGATGTGTACGAGCCATATCTTATGCAGTTAGGCTTCTTGTCTCGTACGACACGGGGTCGAATGGCGACAAAAGCCGCCTATGACCACCTAGGGATTCCTTTTACGGAGGCTAATCGCTCATGATTTTTTCTAAACAATTGAAAGCTACCATCATGGCGGCACTTTTTACAGGCACTAGTTTGGCTACTATAGGGATCGCCTCTGCTACCTCTAATACGGTAGTGCATAGCGCTAAGCGAGTTCAGGCCGAACCTAAGACAAGCCCTAGTAAGGTCATTACTTCTGCTACGTCTAGTAAGAAAGCTCATACCAGTACGCCTGTGGCGTCTAATCGCCAACAAGAGAGCCATTCTACAGCCTCCAAAACGGTTAGATATAGTCAAGAACCAACGGTCCGGGTCCTTTTGGGCAGCCGCACGGAAACCTTACCTGTTAGCCTCTCAACAGGGGCTAAGGTAGTAGGGGGCAAAAAATCCTTCTCTGCTACAGGTGATCTTAAGGTGACTGTATCTGGTAATACGGTTAAGATCAATGGCAGGGCCGTGGGTCCTACAGCGCATATTAAACCTGTTGGCGTTGGCGGGTCTTTCACAGCCCTAGGCCAATCCTATCACGGCGGGCTCAAGGTCATCGCTCGCAATGGGGGTATGCGACTCATTAATGAAGTTGGTTTAGAAGATTATGTGGCAGGGGTTCTTCCTTATGAAATGTCTCCATCGTGGCCACAAGCAGCCTTGCAAGCACAGGCCGTAGCGGCACGGACCTATGCCCTTAATAATATGGCCAAGGCTAAGGGGCAAGACTATGATGTAACACCTTCTACAGATTACCAAGTTTATAAGGGTAAGGAAGGGGAGACTCAGGCAACCCGTAAGGCGGTTCAACATACGCAAGGTATGGTTATGACTTATGGCGGACAGCCTATCAATGCCCTCTTTCACTCCGATGGGGGTGGGTATACAGAGAGTGCTGTCAATGTGTGGGGCAATGACCTACCTTATCTCAAGGGCGTTAAGGACTACTCTACCCATGAAGGTACACGGTCCTGGCTTATTACCACCAGTCGACATGATTTAGAAGCTAAGCTTAGGGCGGCAGGTAAAAATGTGGGGTCCCTTAAAAAGATTGAACTTACACCTATGGGACAGGCCCCTTTAGAAACAAAAGATCGTGGCATTTCGGGTCGCGTCAAGCAAGCTACCTTTATTGGATCCTCTAAGAAGGTTACCCTTACCGGTGATCAATTGCGGTCCATTTTGGGCCTCAAGTCTACTCTCTTTGATTTTTACGTCAACCATAAGCCTTCCGTGCAAGAAAAACCAGGTCGCTCGTATCATACCTTTACCCGTAAGAATGATGTGGTCTATATTTTAGGACACGGTTGGGGGCATGGACTAGGACTTAGCCAATGGGGGGCCTATGAAATGGCACAAAAAGGGCCTAACAATGGAGAATACTATAAGAAGATTTTGAACCATTATTATACTGGTATTCAAATCGATAAATGGTATTAATAAGGACAGAATGAATGAAAGTAACAGATTTTGATTATAATTTGCCAGAAGAACTAAT